>NZ_LZXX01000128.1:0-2085 GCF_001729305.1 Burkholderia sp. A2
CGCGACGATCGCCACCGCGATCAGCAATGCGGCGAGCAAAGACCACTTGACCCACGTCCAGACCGATGCGGGACCGGTCACGCGCGGGAGGATACGATTCAGCGGCCGATTCATGGCGGCGTCTCCCTGAGGGCGCGGTTGTCCGGCCACACCCCATTAAGGATTAGTGTAGTCCTCCGCGGCGGACTGCCAAGGGCGGTTGACTACCGAGATGCGCCGGCGCAACAGGCGTGCCCGCGCCAGCCGGGCGACGGGTCGATGGCGGTCGGGGCGCCAGCCGGCGCGGGCGCGCCAGCCCGGCGCGGTCGAGCGGGCGGCGGCGAGCCAGCGTGGAAAAATGGTGCGCGCTTTCACCGTTCATTCAACTGACGAAATGCTCGATCAGGTGATCGACGAACAGCCGTGCCTTGCGCGGAAAATGCCGACGGGTCGGGTACGCGACATTCATCTCGAGGGCCTCCAGTCGATAGCCGGGCAGCAGCGCGAGCAGCCGGCCGTCGTCGAGATCCGGCTTGACGAGGAAATCGGGCAGGACCGCGATGCCCATGCCGGACCGCGCCCAGTTCCGGATCAACCCGACGTTGTTCGACGATGCGGATTTGTTCGGGCGCACGGTGATGCGCATCTGTTCGTGTTCGAACGACAGGTATTCGCCCGCGAAATCGGCATGGAATGCCAGGCCCGCGTGCGACGCGAGATCGTGCGGATGACCGGGCGCGCCGTGCCGTTCGACATAGTGCGGCGCCGCGCAGACGATCCGGTTGATGCGCGTGAGCGGGCGCTTCACGAGCGTGTTGTTGCTGATGTGCTGCGACAGCAGCAGCCCGATGTCGAAGCCCTCGGACACGAGGTCGACGTGACGGTCCACGATCGTGACTTCCGGCACGATGGCCGGATGCCGCGTCTTGAACGTGTCGATGGCCGGCGCGAGCACGTGCATGCCGAACATGACGGGCGCGGCGATTTTCAGCGAGCCGATCGGTTCGTGATGCATCGAGGCGATCGTTTCCTCGACCCGGTCGATTTCGTCGATCACGTGACGTATCTGCGCCAGATAGAGGTGGCCCGCGTCGGTCAGCGACAGGCTGCGGGTGGTGCGATTCAGCAGGCGTGAGCCGAGCCGATCCTCGATGCTCATCACGAGGCGGGTGGCCGACGAGTTGGAGATGTTCAGTTCCGTGGCTGCGCGCGCGAAACTGCGAAGTTCGGCGACCTTGACGAATAGTCGCATCGGGAGGAGTTCGTCCATTTTTTATCGATAAACAGAAAGCGTGGATTCAATTCTATCCATCGATTTGATGAATTTTAACGGACGTTTTTAACGAATGATTATTATGGAATCGCGTATTTATCGGGTGCGAGAACGGTCGGAGAATGACGGGTTTCAAGGCATTCAGGTCGTTGAATTGGCGATTTGATTGCGATTGCAGTTAGACCTTTTTGATGAATTTGTATTTAGTAATTGTACGAAAATATAGGCTAATTTTTTCGTTAAAGCCTCGGACGTTATCGATGCGATGTGATACCGAACCGTATACGTCCCTGTTGCGTGGGCAGCTTCGCGCGTTCGTGCCGGCGCACGGCCTCGACGGAACGGCGGATCGGGTAGTCGCAGGCAACCGGGACGATTTCGGGCTGAGCCCCGCCGCGCGCAGGCGCTCGTCGCCCGCGCGGCATCGAGGCCCCGATAGCCGCCGTCAGACGCTGCCCGCGGTCTCGATCACGAGGATACGCGCGGCGCCGAGCGGATGCGCGACGTGCTCCGTGCCGACTGTCGCGTGAAAGACGTCGCCCGTCTCGAGCACCGTCGCATGCTCGACGCCTGCGTCGCGGTAGCGCATCTCGACGCGGCCGTCGAGCACCGCGAACACTTCCTCGCCGTCGTTCACGTGCCAGCGATACGGCTGGTCGGTCCAGTGCAGCCGGACCGTGATGCCGTTCAGGTTCGCGATGTCGAGCGCGCCCCACGCGCGGTCCGCCGTGAATGCGGCACTCCGGATGATCTTCATCGATGTGTTCTCCGGCACGCGTGTGTGCCGCCTTCCCGTGATTTTTCCGACATCCGCATTCAGCGCGACGTCGCGC
>NZ_LZXX01000128.1:2249-2411 GCF_001729305.1 Burkholderia sp. A2
CGATGCCGGCCGTCACGCCGCCGCCCGTGACCAGGTTGCCGTCGCGCACCACGCGCTCGCGTACCGGTATCGCGCCCAGCGGTTCGAGCAGCGAGTGGAACCTCCAGTGCGTCGTCGCGCGCCGGCCGCGCAGCAGGCCGGCCACGCCGAGCAGCAGCGCGC
>NZ_LZXX01000129.1:0-14038 GCF_001729305.1 Burkholderia sp. A2
CAGCAGAGAAGCGAGATTATGAACCGTGTTTCGCAGTTCGTCAACAACTTTCTGAACGACTTCGTTGCGACTGCCGGGCCATCTTCCTGCGCCGCCAAGGCCCGCTACATCCCGAACCCGACAACACCGCTTCCCTTCCCCCCGCGCCGCGTTTCCGTTAGCGCGAAAGAGGCGTGATTCTAAGCATCCCCCGGCAATCGCACAAGGGGTTTCGCGAAAAATATAAGGCGCCGCACGCTGTCGCGTGCGGCGCCTTATATGGACGCAACCGAACCGTCAGGAGACCCCGCGCACCTGGCGCGCGACGATCTCCATATAGTGATCGAGATCCGGCGTCACCTTGCCCTCCTCCTTCGCCATGTCGTCCCAGCGGCGCAGCCGCAGCGCGTCCTCCGCGAACGGGCGCTGCAGGAATGCCGCCGTCTCCTCTTCACTGAAAATGCCGCCCTGCAACGACAGACTGCGCACCGAGTCCGGCGACAGGCTCTCGAAGTAGCCGGCGTCCGTGCGGCACAGGCAGCGCTTCGCGTCGACGTGCAGCCGAATCGGCTCCAACACCGCATCGGCAAACAGCGGCCGCAGGAACGGCAGCACGTAATACTGATGCAGATCGTCGATCCCGCGCGCGCTCGGCGTTTCGCCCTGACGATTCAGCAGATGGCCGAGATCGTGCAGGAATGCCGCCACGACCAGCGCTTCGCCCGCCCCGGATTCCTCCGCCAGCCATCCACTCTGCAGCGCATGTTCGAGCTGCGTGACCGGTTCGCCGCTATAGGCCACATGGCCATGCTCGCGATACAGCCCGTAAATCTCTTCCACCGTCAGCGCCATTCGTTTACTCCCACGGCAGCGAAAACGTCTTCAGGTTCGTGAAGCTCTTCATCGCCTCCTGAACGCCTTCCTTGTAACCGAGCCCCGAATCCTTGATTCCGCCGAACGGCGACAGCTCGATCCGGTATCCGGGCACTTCCCACACGTTCACCGTGCCGACGTTCAGTTCGTTCACGAACCGCACGACCGCCGCCGTACTATCCGTACAGACGCCCGACGACAACCCGAATGCCGTGCCATTGCTGATCCGGATCGCGTCGTCGATCGTGTCGAACGCGATGACGGGCGACACGGGCCCGAAGGTCTCCTCGCGCACGATCGTCATCGACGGATCGACGTTGTCGAGCACGGTCGGCGCATACAGCGCGCCGCGCCGCACGTTGCCGGTCAGCAGACGCGCGCCCTGCGCAACCGCCTCGTTCACGCGCGCCTCGAACAGTCGCGCCGCCGCCTCGTCGATCACCGTGCCCATTTCGTTCGCGGAATCGAACGGATCACCGTATTTCCATGCGCGCGTCTTCTCGACGAGCAATTCGGTGAATGCGGGCGCGATCGAGCGCTGCACCAGCATCCGCTTGACGGCCGTGCAGCGCTGCCCCGAATTCCGGTACGAGCCGAGCACCGCCAGCGATGCCGCACGGTCGAGATCGGCATCGGCGAGGACGATCAGCGGATCGTTGCCGCCCAGCTCCAGCACGATGCGCCGGTAGCCGGCCCGCGCGGCAATCGCCTTGCCGATCGCGACGCCGCCCGTGAAGGTAATCAGCGACGCATGCGGATGCGTGACGAGTTCGTCCGCGATTTCGACCGGGCTGCCAGTCAGCACCTGCAGCATCGGCTCCGGCAGCCCGGCTTCATAGAGCAGATCGGCCAGATAGAACGCCGACAGCGGCACCTTCTCCGACGGCTTCACGATCACCCGGTTGTTGGTCGCGATCGCGGGCGCGATCTTGTGCGCGACCTGGTTCATCGGATGATTGAACGGCGTGATCGCGACGATCACCCCGTCGAGCGGCTGGCGCTGTGAGAACACGCGCCGCGTCTTGCCGTGGGGCGTCAGGTCGCACGAGAAACTCTGCGCGTCGTCGCGCAGCGCCTCGAGCGCCGCGAACTTCAGCACGTCGGCCACACGGCCGATCTCGTAGCGCGAATCCTGTTTCGACAGCCCCGACTCGAGCGTGATCAGATCGGACGCTTCCTCGGTGCGCTCGCGCAGCAACGCAGCCGCACGTTCGAGAATCTGCGAACGTGCGTAGCGCGTAAGCGTCGGCCGGTAGGCCATCGCGTAATCGAACGCCGCGCGCACGTCGTCGACGCTGGCGAGCGGCACGGTGCCGACGCGTGTGCCCGTGTACGGATCGGTGACGTCGAGCGTGCGCTCGCGCATCGCGCGCGTGCCGCACCAGCGCAATGCTTCGGCACGAAACGACGGATGATCCTGCCGCGGATGAGCCATCATGTCGCGATCCGGTTCAACACGAAATCGAACACGTCGAAGTTGCGCGGCCGCCGGCTGGGATCGTCGCGCTCGATACGGCGATTGAACAGCAGCGGCACTTCCTGCTCGGACACGCCGCCATGCGAACGCAGCGGCACCGTGAGGCCCGACAGGTCGTGTTCGCGCTCGCGGGTGCCGAGCGTCATGTCGCGGCGGCCGATCACGACGAGATCGCCGATCCGGTCGGCCGGCAGTTCGAAACGTGCGGCGGCTTCCGCGTTGTCGAGCACGAGTTCGACGCCGTCGAGGCCGCCGACGCGCCACATCGCCTCGGCCCGGTCGACACCCGGCGCCAGGTAGATCGTCGCGAACGAACCGAGCGCACCGTGATGCACGACGTACGGATCGGTAATCGGCAGGATCACGCGCGCAGCCTGCGCGCCGTACCAGCCGTCGAACGCATCCTGCAGATAGATCACGTTCGGTCGGCCCGTCGCCGGATCGTGCTTCGCGTTCATCCCGTGGTCGGCCGTGAGGCCGATCGCCCAGCCAAGCGCGTCGAGCTGCGCGAGGTAGCCGTCCATCATCGCGTAGAACGCGTTCGCGCCGGCACTGCCCGGCTCGCACTTGTGCTGCACGTAGTCGGTGGTCGACAGATACATCAGGTCGACCTGCCGCGTCTGCGCGAGCCGCACGCCGGCCGCGAACACGAATTCGGACAACGCCGCGCTGTATACGTCCGGCGACGGCAGGCCGACCCAGTCGAGCACGTCGACGATCCCGTTTTCCGCGAGATTGGCCTGCGCCGCCTTCTCGGCCGAAAAGCAGATACCCTTCAACCGCCAGCCGAGCAGCCGGCGCAACTTGTCCTTCGCGGTCACGACGGCCACCCGCGTGCCGGCGTCGGCCACCGCCGCGAGCAGCGTGCCGGCGCGCAGGTAGGCCGGGTCGTTCATCATGACTTCGGCGCCGCGCCCACCGTCGGCGGCCGGGTCCCAGAAATAGTTGCCGCAGATGCCGTGGACCGACGGCGGCACGCCGCAGACGATCGACAGGTTGTTCGGGTTGGTGAAGGTCGGCACGACGCAATCGGCACGCCACGCGGTGCCGTGCTCGATCATCCGGCCGATGAACGGCGCGACACCCGCTTCCACCGCGCGTTCGAGATAGTCGTATTCGCAACCGTCGACGCAAACGACGACGGTCGGCTCGACCGGCAGCCGGTAGCATCGGCCGTTGACGTCGATCGAGCGTCCCGCGAGATTCGTCGACCCGTTGCCGGCGGCCGCTTGCTCGCCGGGGCGCCGCAACGCGAACGCGGCGTTCATGATGCCGCCCGCGTGCCGCGCGGCACGCGCGCGGCGATCAGCAGCAGCGCCGCGAGCGATGCGCCGAGCATCACCAGCGACAGCGCCGATGCCGGCAGGTAATAGCCGCGCTCCACTTGCCCGATCACGACGATCGGCACGGTCGCGAAGCCCGGCGGATACACCGTCAGCGTCGCGCCGAGCTCGCCGAGCGACAACGCGAAGCCGAGCGCGAGGCTCGCGCGCAGCGCCGGCACGAGCTGCGGCAGCAGCACGCGGCGCAGCACCATCGCGGGCGGCGCACCAAGGCTCGCGGCGGCTTCGCGCAGCACGGTCAGTTCCGGGCGCAGCGCGGCGGCCGCGCAGCGATAGCAGAACGGCAGAATCAGCGCGAGCTGCACGAGCACGACGATCGCCGCCGAGCTCGACAGGTCCAGCGGCGTCTGGTGATACGCGATCAGCACCGCGAGCCCGAGCACGACGCTCGGCACGCCGTTCGGCACCATCACGAGCGCGTCGACGACCGCGCCGAGGCCGCGCCGGTCACGCCCTTCGAGCGCGAGCGCCAGCCACAGCCCGAGGGTTGTGCCGAGAACCGACACGCCGAAGCCGATTTCGAGGCTCGTCAGCAGCGCATCGTATTCCGGCGAACCAAGCCGCTCGAACCAGCGCAGGCTGTAGCCGGCCGGCAAAATCGTCCCCGACCACTGCGTCGACACGCTCGACAGCGCGACGACGATCACCGGCAGCACGAACAGCCAGAAGCACGCGAACGCGGCCAGAGCGAGCGCGGCGCGCGACGCATGCTTGAGCAGCGTGTCGCTCCAGCCGATCCGGTGGCGCGGCACGGCCTGCCCGATACGGAATTCAGCGGACATCGTTCCCTCCCGTCGCACGCCGGTTCACCCGGCGATAAACCGCATACAGCGCCAGTGACAGCGACAACATCACGACCGCGCCGGCCGATGCGGTCGGCAGGTCGAGATCGACGGTCGCGCTGCTGTAGATCGCGACCGGCAGCGTGACGAGCCGCGCGCTGCCGAGCACGAGCAGGATGCCGAACTCGTTGAGCGTCAGCAGGAAGCACAGCACGGTGCCGGCGGCGATGCCCGGCCACGCGATCGGCAGCACGACGCGGCGCGCGAGCATCCAGCCGGGCGCGCCGAGGCTGCGCGCGGCTTCGATCAGCCGCAAGTCGAGCGCCGCGAACGATGCAAGCGTCGGCCGGACGACGAACGGCGTGTAGAACACGGTCTGCGCGAGAATCACGCCGCCGATGCCGAACAGGAAATCGAGCGGCGGGTTCTCCAGATGGAACAGGTGCTGCAGCGCGATGCTGATCGAGCCCTGCGAGCCGTACAGGAAGATCAGCGTGAACGCGACGAGGAACGACGGAAACGCGACGTACAGCTCCAGGAAGCGCGTGACGAGCGACGCACCCGGGAACGGCCTGAAGAACAGCAGCGCGGCCAGCAGCACACCGAGCACCGACGCGGTGCCGGCGCTCGCGAACAGCACGCCGAGCGTCGTCAGCAGCACGTTGCGCGTGTCGGGATTGCCGAAGAAAGTCCGGTACGCGGCGAAACCGAGCCCGTGATCGCCCGACACGCTCAGCAGCACGAGCCGCACCAGCGGGTAGACGACGAGCGGGCCGAGCACGACGATCGCGAGCGCGGCCAGGTGCAGGTCGCCCATTCGCCTGCGGCGTCGCGCGGCGGCGGCATGCGCGGCGGCCGACGCGAGCACGTGCGGCGGCAGGCCGGCTTCAGGGCTCGATAAGGACGACATCGTCTGCCTCGCAATGCAGGGACACGCGTGCGCCGCGCTCGGGAGCCGCGCCGCGGCCGCGCTGCATCGTGACGCGCACGGGCTCGTCGGGCGCTGCGTCGATCACGACCGCGATCGACAGGTCCGCGCCCTGCCATTCGACCGACGACACGGTGCCGTGCAGGCCGCCGGCCGCGGGCGCCATCACGGTGAGGCGCTCGGGGCGCACGCAGGCGACCTTGCCGCGTATCTCGTGGCGCGGATCGCCGAGCGGGAAGATCACGTGCGGCGGCAGCAGGTTCGCCGGGCCGAGATAGCGCGCGACGTAGCCGTCCTGCGGCGCGTCGTACAGCTGCTGCGGCGTGCCGAGCTGCGCGATGCGGCCGTCACGCATCAGCAGCGCGCGGTCGGACAGCACGAGCGCGTCGTCGCGGTCGTGCGTCACGCAGACGACGGTCAGGTTCGGCAGGCGCTCGTGCAGCGCCTTCAGTTCGCTGCGCACCGACGCGCGCAGGTTGGCGTCGAGCGCCGACAGCGGCTCGTCGAGCAGCAGCACGTCCGGCTCGATCACGAGCGCGCGGGCCAGCGCGACGCGCTGCTGCATCCCGCCCGACAGCTGCGCGGGCAGATGATGGCCGGCGTCGCCGAGCTGCACGAGCTTCAGCGCATCGGCGACGCGGCGCGTCACTTCCGACGACGCCATCCCGCGGGCGCGCAGCCCGAATGCGACGTTCTCGAATACCGACAGGTGCGGGAACAGCGCGTAATTCTGGAACAGCAGACCGAGGTTGCGCTTGTGCGGCGGCGCATAGGTCAGGTCGCGGCCGGCCACGGTCAGCGTGCCGGTCAGGCCATCGGCCTTCACGAACCCGGCGATGAAGCGCAGCAGCGTGGTCTTGCCGCAGCCGCTCTTGCCGAGCACGGTCAGAAATTCGCCGGCGCCGATCGACAGCGACAGATCTTCGAGCACCGTGCGCGCGCCGTAGCGCACGCTCAGGTGTTGGATCTGCACGCCGCCCGGCGCGCCGGACCGCAGCATCGCGTGCGGTTCGGCGGCGCCGAATGCGCCGGGATGGGTCAGGGCGGTGTCCACCGGGTTCATCCTCTTGCTCGCTGATACAGGCGGCGTGCGCCGGTCATTTCGGCTTGACGACGTCGAGCTGCTTGCCCGAGCTGCCGATCACGTCCTTCTTCCAGCGCTCGATCCATTCCGGTTTCTTCGCCATCACCTGGGTCCAGTCGACCGGGATCAGATTCACGCCCGCGATCGCCTTCTTGACCGCTTCGCCGTTCTTGCCCGCCAGCGGCACGTCGGTGCGGCCCGGGATGCCGTACATGTCCGGCACCTTCGACTGCACTTCCGTCGACATCAGGTAGTCGATCAGCTTCCTGCCGGCGTCCTGGTTCGGGCCGCTCTTGATCAGGCCGATACCGTACGGCAGCTGGAACGTGGTCGGCCGGTCGCCGTCCTTCGCGGCCAGGAAGATCGGCTTGACCGACAGCGCGCCGTGTTCGGCGTCGTCGAGATCCATCTGCAGATCGCCATTCGCGACGCTGATCTCGTTGCGCGACAGCAGCACGTTCAGGTAGCCCGTGCCCTTGGTGTGGAACTTCACGCTCTGCGACAGCTTCGCGAGGTAGTCGAACGCCTTGTCCTCGCCCATCAGCGACGTCGTCAGGATCAGCACGGCCATCCCGTCACCGGCCGTGGCCGGGTTCGAGTACGCGACCTTGCCGGCGTAGGCCGGCGCGAGCAGGTCGGCGAACGTCTTCGGCTGGTTCTTCACGACGTCCGGGTTGATCGCGAACGAGAAGTAGTTGTTGACGAAGGTCGCCCACGTGCCGTCCTCGGCCTTCGCGATGGCCGGCACGTTCTTGTAGTTCACGCTCTGGTACGGCTGCAGCAGGCCCATCTGGCCGGCTTGCTGGATGAACGGCGGCAGCGTGACGATCACGTCGGCCTTCGGGGAATGCTTCTCGATGTTCGCGCGGTTCACCACCTCGCCGCTGCCCGCCGTCACGATGTTGACCTTCACGCCTTCCTTCTTCTCGAAAGCCGGCAGCACATCGCGATAGAGGTTCTCGAGGCCGTCCGCCGTATACAGCACGACCGCATTCGCCGCATGCGCCGACATCGCGGCGCCTTGCAGCAGACCGGCGGCGCAGGCGGCCAGCGCGAGCTTGCGGAATGCGCCGGCGGCGGCGCGCGAGGGTTTCTGCAGTGTCATCTCACTTCTCCGTAGGCGGAACACCAAACGGCCGGGGCACGATCCGGCTCTCCTGTTATCTGGGGCAGGCCGCTGAACGACCGCCGCGCTGCCGCGCTCGGGCTGGGTGTCGCGCGGCAACCGAAGGATCACAGCGTTCGATGACAAAGCCGTGACGAATGCCACAATTTCCAAAAAATGACACATTTTGCCACTATCATGCAAGTCATCAGGAAATGCCGCCCGGCGTTTCGCTCGTCCTTTGCTGGAGATAAAAGCCATGCCCGACCCGATCCTGCTCACGCCCGGCCCGCTCACCACGTCCGCCACAACACGCCACGCAATGCAACACGACTGGGGGTCGTGGGACGCCGCTTTCAATCAACTGACGGCCAGCGTCTGCGCGGATCTCGTCGCCATCGCGCAGGGCGGCGGCGCGTACGTGTGCGTGCCGATGCAGGGCAGCGGCACGTTCTCGGTCGAAGCCGCGCTCGGCACGCTGGTGCCGCGCGACGGCGTCGTGCTGGTGCCTGACAACGGCGCATATTGCGCGCGGATCCTGAAGATCCTCGGCCGGCTCGGCGTCGACGCGATCGCGTTGCCGTTCGGCGAGGACGCGGCCGTCGACGCGGCGGCCGTGGAGGCCGCGTTCGCGCGCGAGCCGCGCATCACGCACGTCGCGCTCGTGCACCTGGAAACGAGCGCGGGGATCCTGAATCCGCTCGATGCGATCGCGGCCGCATGCCGGCGGCACGGCAAGCGGCTGATCGTCGATGCGATGAGTTCGTTCGGCGCGCTGCCGATCGCGCTGGCGGACAGCGGCATCGACGCGCTGATCTCGGCCAGCGGCAAATGCCTCGAAGGCGTGCCGGGAATGGGGTTCGCGATCGTGCGGCGCGACGCGCTCGACGCGAGCGAAGGCAACGCGCGGTCGCTCGCGCTCGATCTCCACGATCAGTACGCGTATCTGCGCAAGACGGGGCAATGGCGCTTCACGCCGCCGACGCACGTGATTGCCGCGCTGCGCGCCGCACTCGACCAGTACCTCGCCGAAGGCGGCCAGCCGGCGCGCGGGGCACGTTATGCGGAGAACTGCCGGACGCTCGTCGAATCGATGCGTGCGCTCGGCTTCGCGCCGTTCCTCGACGCGAGCGTGCAGGCGCCGGTGATCGTCACGTTTCACGCGCCCGACCATCCGGCCTACGATTTCCGCCGCTTCTACGACGCGGTGCGCGACGCGGGCTTCATCCTGTATCCGGGCAAGCTCACGCGGCTCGAGACGTTCCGCGTCGGCTGCATCGGCGCGATCGATGCGGGCGATATCCGGCGCGCGGTCGCGGCGATCGCGGCCGCGGTCGAATCGCTCGGCATCGCGATGCAGCACGCATGAAGTGGCGTACATGCCGGCCCGCCCGCCGGCGCCCGCGAACAAAAAAGCCCGGCGGCCGATTGGCCGCCGGGCGAACGCACCGTGTGTGCGGGGAACCTGTGCTTACAGCTCGATCCGCTTGATGTCGCCGACGACGAAGATGTACGACAGCGCACCGACCAGCGCGATCACGCCGATGAATACGAGCGCGCCGACGAACGAGCCGGTCGACGCGACGATGAAGCCGACGACGAGCGGGGTGATGATGCCGGCGAGGTTCGCCGCGAAGTTGAAGATGCCGCCCGTCACGCCGAGCAGGCCGTCCGGTGCGATATCCGACACGAGCGTCCAGCCGAGCGCGGCCATCCCCTGCGCGAAGAATGCGACCGACATGATCGCGATTACCGCTTCGTTGCTCTGCACGTAGTTCGCGAGAATGATCGTCGACGCGAGCAGCAGGCCCGCGATGATCGGCAGCTTGCGTGCGAGGTTCGCGGACTTGCCGCGGCGCAGCAGCCAATCGGAGAAGATTCCGCCGAACATCACGCCGACCGACGCGGCGATGAACGGCATCACCGCGAAGAAGCCGATCTTCAGCCAGCCCATGTGGCGCTCGGTTGCCAGATAGGTCGGGAACCACGTCAGGAAGAACACGAGCGTCGAGTTGCCGGCGAACTGGCCGAGGCAGATGCCCGCGAGCTGGCGCTTCTTCACCAGTCGGCCGACCATCGACCAGCTGAACTTCGGCTGCGCGGCCTTGCCGCTCTTGTCGTCGGTCTTGCGCACGCCGTGCACGAGGCCGCCGCCCGCTTCGATGTACGCGAGTTCCTCCGAGTTCGCGCCCGGATGGTTGCGCGGCTCGTGGTAGAACTTCCACCAGACGAGGCCGAATGCAATGCCGACCGCGCCCACGACCCAGAACAGCGAGCGCCAGCCGAATGCGCCCATCAGCGCGAACAGCACGGGGCTGAAGAACGCGAGGCCGATATATTCGCCGACGGTATAGGTGCCGGTCGCCATCGCGCGTTCGTTCTGCGGGAACCACGTCGCGACGACGCGGCTGTTGGTCGGGAAGCATGGCGCTTCCGTCACACCGAGGCCCAGCCGGCACGCGAGCAACGTCGCGACGCCCGGCACGAAGCCTTGCAGGAACGTGCACAGCGACCACAGCGTCATCGACCAGTAATAGGTGATCTTGCTGCCGAAGCGGTCGAGGAACAGGCCGCCGGGCACCTGCATCGCCACGTACGTCCACGAAAACGCGGAGAACATGATGCCCATCACGGCCGCGTTGATGCCGAGCTCCTTGGTGAGCTGCGGCGCAGCCACGCCCAGCACGGTTCGGTCGAGGTAGTTGATCATCGTGCCGATCGCGAGCAGCGCGAGGATCTTGTAGCGCGCCGACGTGCGCCGGACCGTGCCGGCCGCCTGCGCCGGCGCGGCGCTCGTGTGGGTGGTGTGCTGCATGGTCGTCTCCTGGTCTCTTTCTGTGTCTGTAAGGGGGTCAGCGCGCGACGAGCGACTGAAAGTGATCGAACATCCGCTCGGCGTCGGGCGTGCGCCCGGTGAAGAGCTCGAACGCGTCGACGGCCTGGTACACGGCCATCCCGCCGCCCGGCAGCGTCGCGCAGCCGGCCGCGCGCGCGGCGCGGATCAGTTCGGTTTCGAGCGGGAAATACACGATGTCGGCCACCCACATGCCCGCATGCAGCAGCTCGGCCGGCAGCGGCAGGCCCGGATGCTTGGCCATGCCGGTCGGCGTGCAGTGGATCAGGCCGGTCGCCGCGCGCATCGCGGCGGCGAGATCGCTGCCCGGCGTGACGCGGGCGGCGGGGAAGCGCTGCTGTAATTCGCCCGCCAGCGCGGTGGCGCGCGTGCCGTCGACGTCGAAAATCGTCAGTTCGGCCGCGCCCATCTGCAGCGCCGCATGCGCGACGGCCGCGCCCGCGCCGCCCGCGCCGAGCTGGACGACGCGTTCGAGCGACGCGCCGGGCAGCCCACGGCTAAACGATTTCGCGAAGCCCGACCAGTCGGTGTTGTGGCCGATCCGCTTGCCGTCCTTGAACAGCACGGTGTTCACCGCGCCGAGTGCTCGCGCGTCGTCCGACAGCGCGTCGAGGTGCTCGATCACGCGCTGCTTGCACGGGTGCGTGATGTTCAGCCCGTTGTAGCCCATCCGCTGCGCGGCGTCGAGCAGTTCCGGCAGCGCGTCGGCGGTCACGCCGAGCACGTCGAGATCGATGCGCCGGTACACGTAGCCGAAGCCCTGGCGGAATCCCTCTTCCTCGTGCATCGCGGGCGACAGCGAACCGCCGATGCCCTGGCCGATCAGGCCGATCAGGAACGACGGGCGGCTCATCGTGCGGCTCCCTTCGCGAATACCGTCGCCAGGCGCTGCAGCGCGAACACGTAGCCTTCGGTGCCGCAGCCGCAGATCACGGCTTCGGCGAGCGCCGACACATACGAATGGTGGCGGAACGCCTCGCGGCGATGGACGTTCGAGATATGCACTTCGATCACCGGCTTCGCGATCGCGGAAAGCGCATCGGCCAGCGCCACCGACGTATGCGTATAGGCGGCCGGGTTGATCACGATGCCGTGCGTGTCGTGACGCGCGGCGTGCAGCCAGTCGATCAGCTGGTGCTCGGCATTCGACTGGCGAAAGTCGATTTCCAGGCCGAGCCCTTCCCCCGCCGTGCGGCAGCGCTGCTCGAGGTCGGCGAGCGTTTCCGCGCCGTAGATATGAGGCTCGCGCGTGCCCAACAGATTCAGGTTCGGGCCGTTCAGCACCAGTACCTTGTGCTTGCTCATCGTGTTTCTGCTCCTGAAACAGGGGCGGACCACGATCGGCGCCGCCCCGAAGACATCGGAATTTGGCGCTAGTGTGCGCCCGTGCAAGCGGGCTGTCTTTTCGGGTTTTCGCTAATTTGTACCATCTAGTTAGTTTGTACAATACGGATGACTAGCCCAGTAAATTCGGGATATGGCGCCCGCGCCGAACTCAACGACTGGTTCACTCAGGGTCGGTTCGACACGGTCGGTTAGACCGGCGCCATGCCCCGCTCATCCGCAGGAATCGCCCCATGCAGCGCTCGATCGCCACCGTGTCACTGTCCGGCACGCTCGCCGAGAAGCTCGCCGCCGTCCAGGCCGCGGGCTTCGACGGCGTCGAAATCTTCGAAAACGACCTTGTCTATTTCGACGGATCGCCGGCCGACGTCCGGCGCATGGCCGCCGATCTCGGCCTCGACATCGTGCTGTTCCAGCCGTTTCGCGACTTCGAGGGCGTGAGCGCGGCCCAGCTTGCGCGCAATCTCGATCGCATCAAGCGCAAGTTCGACGTGATGCATGCGCTCGGCACGGACCGCATCCTCGTCTGCAGCAGTGTGGCGGCCGATACGATCGCCGACGACGGGTTGCTCGTCGACCAGCTCGGCGTGCTGGCCGAAGCCGCGCGGCAGGCCGGCGTGGTGGCCGCGTACGAAGCGCTCGCGTGGGGCCGCGTCGTGAAGCGGTACGGCCACGCGTGGAAGCTCGTGAATGCGGTGAACAGCCCGCACCTCGGCCTCGCGCTCGACAGCTTCCACACGCTGTCGCTCGACGATTCGCCGGACGGAATCGCCGATATCCCCGGCGACCGGATCGCCTTCGTGCAGATCGCCGACGCGCCGAAGCTCGTGATGGACGTGATCGAATGGAGCCGCCACTACCGCTCGTTCCCGGGCCAGGGCGACTTCGACCTGGCGCGCTTCACCGCGCGCGTGATCGAGTCGGGCTATACGGGGCCGTTGTCGCTGGAGATCTTCAACGACGGCTTCCGCGCGGCGCCGACCGCGCTCACGGCTGCCGACGGCCATCGCTCGCTGCTCTATCTGGAAGACCTGACGCGCGCGCGGCTCGCCCAGGAGGGCCGCGCGCCGGCCGCCAGCCAGCCGCTGTTCGCACCGCCCGCGCCGCCCGCGCACGTCGGGTTCCAGTTCATCGAATTCGCGGTCGACGCGCAGGCGGCGGCGACCGTCGGCGAATGGCTCGGCCGGATGCGCTTCCGGCTCGCCGGCCGGCATCGCTCGAAGGACGTGACGCTGTTCCAGCACGGCGCCGCATCGATCGTGCTGAACGCCGAGCGCGACTCGTTCGCCGATGCGTTCTTCCAGCAGCACGGGCTGTCGCTGTGCGCGTCGGCGTTCCGCGTCGACGACGCCAAAGTGGCGTTCGAACGCGCGGCCGGCTTCGGCTATGCGCCGTTCTCCGGCCGCGTCGGGCCGAACGAACGCGTGCTGCCGAGCGTGAAGGCGCCGGACGGCAGCCTCGAATATTTCGTCGACGAAGCGCCGGATGCGCCGACGCTGTATGAATCGGACTTCGTACTGACCGACATCGACGGGCCGACCGAAGTCGGCCCGCTGACGGGCATCGACCATGTGTGCCTCGCGCTGCCGGCCGACGCGCTCGACACGTGGATCCTGTTCTTCAAGACGGCGTTCGGCTTCGAGGCCGAGCGCAGCTGGCTCGTGCCCGACCCGTACGGGCTGATGCGCAGCCGCGCGGTGCGCAGCGCCGACGGCTCGGTGCGGATCGCGCTGAACGCGTCGGTCGACCGTCATACCGCCGTCGCCGAATCGCTCGACCGCTACCACGGCACGGGGCTGAACCACGTCGCGTTCCGCACCGACGACATCGTGAAGACGGTCGCCGCGTTCGCGGCCGACGGCGTCCCGTTCCTGCGCATTCCGGCCAATTACTACGACGATCTCGCGGCGCGCTACGCGCTGCCGGACGAGCTGATCGACACGCTGAGCGCGCATCACCTGCTCTACGACCGCGACGAGCACGGCGGCGAATTCCTGCATGCCTATACGGAACTGGTCGACAACCGCTTCTCGCTCGAGATCGTCGAGCGGCGCGGCGGGTATGACGGCTATGGCGCGGCGAATGCGGCCGTACGGCTCGCCGCGCAGGCGCAGCGGCGGAAATAAGGAGGAGAGAAGTCCCGGGCCGGATCGCGCTCGCGATTCGGCGATCGATTCTGCGATCGATTGGGCCGCGCGATCTCGCCGCGCCATCGTCGCCGATCGGGCAGCCAAGTACCGGCCCGCGCGGTCGGCCGCGGCCATGCCGG
>NZ_LZXX01000129.1:14106-14443 GCF_001729305.1 Burkholderia sp. A2
GTCGGCCGCGGCCATGCCGGAACCCGCGCGCCGTCCGCCGTTACATCCCGTAACCCGTACCGCGGCGCAGCATTGCGCCGCCCGCCCCGGTTTTAAGAATCGCTTAAGTCTTCGACGGCACCATCCGCAACCAGTACCCGATGGTTATCTCGAAAAGGAGGAAAGCGATGAGCGCCGTAGAAGCACCCGCGGGCCGCCCGGCCGCGCCCCCTGCAAAGAAGACGATGCTGCGCCGCCTGCTCAGTCATCATGAAATCGCGACGTTGCTCGTGCTGCTGCATGCACCGATCGGCGCGAACGCCAAACCCGAATTGCCCGCGCTGCAGGAAGCCGGCCT
>NZ_LZXX01000130.1:0-9143 GCF_001729305.1 Burkholderia sp. A2
CCGGGCCGCGCGCTCGCGGTGTTCGCAAGCGTGCGTCACGTGGCCGATGCCGTGCGCGACTACCCCGGACGCGTCGCCATCGCCGCGGACAACGCACCGGAGAGCGTGCTGGTGTCGGGCGACCCCGACGCAATCGAGTCGATCGAGCGGCTGTTCGCGTCGCGCGGTATCGCGACGAAGGCGTTGGCGGTATCGCGTGCATTCCATTCGCCGCTGATGGAGCCGATGCTCGTCGAATTCGGCGCCGTCGCGGCGAGCGTGCGGTATCGCGCGCCTGCGATTCCGATCGTGTCCAACGTGACGGGCCGGTTCGAGGTCGAACGCCTGTGCGATCCCGCGTATTGGGTCGAACATGTCCGGGCCACGGTGGCGTTCCGCGCGGGTGTCGACACCCTGCTCGACGACAGGGTGACGACGGTCATCGAGATCGGGCCTGGCAAGACGCTTTCGATCCTCGTCACCGCATGCATGGCGGAGCGGACGGATCATGGCAACGTGATTGCGCTGCCGTCGATGAACCATGACGGGCGCGAGACCGAGCAGTTGTTGCGTGCATTGGCACATGTCTATATGTGCGGCCGTCGTGTCGACTGGCATGCATACGAGCGCTCCCGAACCGGTGCGCCGATGCGGCAAGCCGCGCGCCGCGGCGTGCTGCCGCCGTATCCGCTCGAAGCGCGGCGTTACTGGGTGAATGCGCGGGAGCCGGCACAAAGGGCGAACGTGCTGACGAGCGCAACCAGCGCGCGTCGGACCGCCGGTCGTGGCGTGCTGGGCCGGCGTCTCGCGATTCCGGCATTGGATCACCTTCGCTACGAGAGCGAGGTATCCGATCGGCATCTGCCGTTTCTGGGCGGACACCGCGTGCACGGGCAACTCGTTTTCCCGGCGGCAGGATTCGTCGAGGCGCTGCTCGATGCCGCATCGCGGCGCGATGGCGGCGACGCGGAATCCGCGAACGGCCGCTGCCTCGTCGCGCATGCAGTGTCGTTCGATAACGCGCTCACGCTGGAGCCCGGCAGCGCGGTCACGTTCGGCACGGTCGTGCACGCGGGAGACGCCTCGCGTCCGGGAGAAGAAGGCGCACGGATCGACATTCACGCCTGTCACGACACGGCTGCTTCCAAACCCGAATGGACGCTGCAGTGCGCCGCGCGGATCGGGACGGTACACGGTGTTCCCGACGCGCCGGCACTCGACGAATGGCGCGCGCAATGCAGCGACGCGTTGCCGGTCGACGGTTTCTACGAGCGCTTGCAGGCAACGGGCCTCGAATACGGCGGCACGTTTCGCTCGATTCGCGTGCTGTCGCGGGGCGGCGACGTGGCGCTGGCCCGAATCGAAATGGAGCCGGACGGCACGGATGACCTCGTCCGCATCGTTCATCCGGCGCTGCTCGACAACGCGTTTCAGACCGTCGCGGGCGCACTGTGGGATGCGGAGCTGAACACCGCCTTCGTGCCGATCGGCATCGAACGGATCGCTTGCATGCCGATGCGCGGCGTGCGTGCGGCGTGGTGCGCGGTGCGGGCGCGGGTGAAGCGCAGCCTTGCTACCGCGGATCTCTGGTTATACGACGACGCGGGCGGCTGCGTCGCCGTCGTCTCCGGATTGCGGCTGATGGCCGTCGATCCTAGCCGATTTCAGCGGGTCACGCCGCCTGTCGCACTGAATACGCTCGTCTGGCGCCCGCTTGCGGCCACACATGAAGCGACCGACGCACGCGCGAACTTCGTGCTGATCGGCAACGGTTCCGTGACGGACGCGATGCTGGCGCACGCATGTGAAGACACGGGCAACGCGTGTGTGCGCGCGGCGCTGCCGGTGGACGACCTGTTCGACGACGATGCAGGTACCCGTCGCATTCGTGCTGCGTTCGACAACGACGCCCTCGCCGGCCCGAATGCACGACGTACCGTGCTGCTCTACGTGTGGCCGTCGATAGACGACGCGGAATCAAAAGACGAACTCGCCGCGGTTGGCGCAGCTTACCGGCGCTTCGCGAACATCTGGCGCGAAGTGCAGTCGATCCGCTGGCCGCAGGGCATGCCGACCGTCTGCATCGTGACCCAGGCGGCGCAGCGCGTGCCTGGTATCGACGTGCGCGTGTCGCCGTTTCAGGCGGCCGCCTGGGGCGTCGCCCGCAGCCTGATGCACGAGAGCGGCGACATTCCGGTGTGTGTGGTCGATCTGCCGGCGCTCGATGCGACGTCTTGCGCGAGCGCGCTGACCGCACTGGCGGGCACCGCGGCGACCGGCGAGACGCAGTTCGTGTCGCATGGCGACACCGTATACGTCCCGCGGCTCGTCGCACGCGACGCCGGCGCGGCGCAATCGCTGGCGCACGGCGCCTATCTGGTGACGGGCGGGCGCGGTGCAATCGGTACGCGGGTGATCGAGCAGCTGATCCGGAATGGCGTGCCGAAGATCGTGTCCGCCAGCCGCCAGGTGCCGGTCGACAGCGAACGCGCACGCCTGGCATCGATCGCCGATGCGCACGGCACGATCGTCGAATTCGTGGCGGCCGATGTCGCGTCCGCCGCCGACATCGACGCGCTCGTCCATGCGCTCGAAGCGGATTCCGCGCATCCGCTCGTGGGCGTCCTGCATGCGGCGGGCACGCTTGACGACGGCCTGCTCGCGACCCAGCCGATGACCGACGTATTGAAGGTGCTCGCGCCGAAGGTCGCGGGAACGTTGAATCTGCATCGTGCGACCGCGCATCTGCCGCTGCGGCACTTCGTGTCGTTTTCGTCGATCGTGGCCTGCATCGGCTCTCCGGGCCAATGCGCATACGCCGCCGCGAACGCCTATGTGGACGCGCTGACGGCGTTGCGCAACCAGGACGGCTTGCCCGGGCACACGATGAACTGGGGCCTGTGGGGCGGCAACGGGATGGTCGATCAGCTCGACGCGCGGCAACTGCGCCGCATCGCATCGTTCGGTCTCAAGCCGATCGAGCCGGACGTCGCACTGCGCGTGTTCGACACGCTGGTCGCCGAACCGGACGGGCAGACCCAGATCTGGAACGTGGAAGTCGATACGCTGATCAAGCGCAGCCCGAGCCGGGCGATGGCGGCGCTGTTGTCGGAACTCGTGCCGTCAGCGCCGCCAGCGAATCGCCCGGCCGGTACCGGCCCTGGTTTGCGTGAGCGCATCGCGGGGTTGCCGGACGACGAGCGCATGCAATTGCTGCGTGGACACCTGATCGACGCAATCGCCGCGACCCTGCATACGTCGAGCGAACGGATCGCGCCGGATATCCCGCTGATCGAGCTCGGGCTCGATTCGCTGATGGCCGCGGAATTCCGCAATGCATTGCGCAGCGAGCTGGGCGTCGATATTCCGTTCGGGCGATTGCTCGAAGGCGCGACCGTCGACGACGTCGTGCGCACGATCATGGCGACGCTCGACCGCAGCGAGTCGCGGGCGCCCGACGGAACACCGCCATCGCGCGCCGCGGACCGGATCGACGTGGTGTCAGGAGAAGCGACGTTCGGCGTCGAAATGGAAGGAGGAGAGCTGTGAGCTCGATCGAATTCATCAACGAACTGGCGGGGCGCGGAATCGAGCTCTGGACCCAGGACGGCAAGTTGCAATACAAGGCGCCGAAGGGCGCGGTGACACCTTCGCTCGTCGAAGAGCTGAAGACCCACAAGGCGACGCTCATCGCACTGCTCGAGCAATTTGCGGGAACGGCAGGCACCTACCCGCTCTCGTTCGCGCAGAAATCGCTTTGGTCGCTGCATCAGCTCAATCCCGACAGTGCGGCGTACAACGTGACGTACGCGACGCGTATCGACGACGATGTCGACATACCCACGCTGCGCCGCTGCGTCGATTACCTGATCGCACGCCACCCGATCCTGCGCACCGCGTACCGCGTGATCGATGGCGAGCCGCGTCAGCAGGTAGGGTCGCAAGCGCGCGCCCGGTTCTCGGTCGATCGCGTGTTCGCGGCTGACGAAGCCGCGATCCGCCGGTGGATCGATGAAGAGTCGAATCGCCCGTTCGACCTGACGCAATCGCCGATCCGGCTCAAGGTACTGTTGAACGAGCGGGAGGGCGCCGACGCGATTCGCGCGGTGCTGCTGTTGAACGTCCACCACATCGCCGCCGACTTCTGGTCGCTCGAGATCCTGCTCAACGAGCTTCGCACGCTCTACCGTCTCGCCTGCGCTGGCGAGACGCTGAAGTTGCCGCCTCTGCCGGTGCAGTACAAGGATTGCGTCGAACACGAGCGCGCACGGCTCGACGGCGCGGACGGCGAGCATCTCGCGGCGTTCTGGCGGCGCGAGCTGGCACACGGATTTCCGGTGTTGAGCCTGGCGACCGACCGGGTGCGCCCGCCGCGCAAAACCGAGCATGGCCGCGTGTACGACCGGTCGCTCGGCGCGACGCTATCGCAGCAGGTGCGTGATACGGCCCGGCTGCTGCGCGTGACCCCGTACATGCTGCTGCTCGCGGTCTATCAATTGCATCTTCACCTTCACACCGGGCAGGCGCGCTTGATGATCGGCGCACCGACGTCCGGGCGCAATGCGCCGGGCAGCGAGCGCGTGGTCGGTCATTTCGTGAACACGGTCGTGCTCGCGTGCGAAGTCTGGCCGGACGATTCGTTCGACGATCTGCTGCGGCGCACGCGTGAAATGATGCTGCGCGTGCTCGATCATCAGGATTATCCGTTCCCGTTGCTGGTCGATGCGCTGCGACCGGCGCGCGATCCGAGCCGGTCGCCGATCTACCAGGTGATGTACAACTGGAACCAGGCGCGAGGCGATTTCGCCGCCGAAGGCGGGACCGGTGTGCCGTTCTATCGTGAGCGTCTCGCCGCATCGAGCACCGGTACGCGTGGCGCGACACACGACCTGACGCTCAACGTACAGGATCTCGGCGACGAATATCTGACCGCCTGGACGTTCAATACGGATCTGTTCGACGACGAAACGATCGAGCGATTCGCGAGCCAGTATGCGCATCTCGTCGAGCAGGTGGTGGCTGACACCAGCCGTTCTCTGCACCAGTACACACTCGCGACGGCACCGATCGACGATGCGCGAAGCCGCATTGCCGCGGCCGACGCATTCGTGCACCGCGCGTCCCATGCCGAATCCGAGATGCAGCGGGATGTCTCGCGCGTGGTCTGGCAATTCGACCATCGCGCGATCGGCGACGGCGAGGTCCGCGACGCGGTTCGCGCCGTCCGCGCGCAACTGGATGCCATCGGGATCGGTGCCGGAAAACGTGTCGAACTCCGACTGCAAAGTGTCGCCGAGCGCGCGGTCGCGTTGCTCGCGATCCGCGCCGTCGGCGCGTGCTATACGGTGTCGGGCGACACGGCCGACGCAGTGTGCCGCGGTCGCAGCGACGGTTGGTCCGGCTGGGAGATCGACGCGATTGACGTCGTGCGTGCGCACGATGTCGCCGCGCGCAACGACGGCGTTGCGGCCGGCAAGGTGTCGGCGGTCGAGCCGCTGCTCGACTATGTCGGTCAATTGCTCCATCTCGACGCCAACACAACGGCGCTCGTTCCGCACGGCGCGCATGACTGGCTGTCGGCAGCGGCACTCGCCCAGGTCGTGCTCGTCGGCGGCACGGCTCGCCTGTCCGAGCAAGCCGCCATCTGCGCGCTCGCTTCCGGCGACCCGGCGATCGCGACCATCGCGTACGCGGAACTCGACCGATTGCTCGCGGACGGCCCGTCGCTCCTCCTGCCGTGCCTTCTGTTGCAACGTGCCGATGTCGCCGGCATGGGGCGGGCACGCGCGCTTGTCGCGTACGGCGAGCATCCGCACACGTTGAAGTCGTTCGCCGCGGCCAACCGGATACCCGCTGCGGCGTACTTCGTCCCGGTGCAGCGCGCGGACACCGGTTCGGCGCTGTGTGCGTTCACGGCCGGGCCGGACGGCTGGCCATTGCTGGCGCCGTCGTATCCGGGACGCGTTGCGTTCGCACTCGGATCGTCCGGAACTTTCGCCGACGATCGTCAGGGCGGAGAACTGCATTTCTTCGACGGCGCGTCGATCCGCGCGTCGGGTGCGGGAGCTGCACTCGAAACCGCCCCCCCGGACAGAACGCTGATACCCACCGGCGTGTCGGTCGTCCGCCGTGGCGGCGACCTGCTGTGCGCGGATCCTTCGTCACGGGTCGCGCGTCACCGACCCGTGCCGATCGAGATCGGCACGGTCGAGCAGGCCATCTCCGCGATTCCCGGTGTGGCCGCCGTTGCCTGTGCGTGCGTCGTTCGGGAGTCGCAGGAAATGCTGGTTGCCTATCTCGTCGCGGACGACGGTCACGTGGATGCGCATGCACTCGAAAACGCCGTTCGTTCGGCACTGAAGCATGCGTTGCCGGACGCGATGCACCCCGACGCGATCATGGTGCTCGACCGGCTGCCGCTCGACGCGAGCGGCGCACTCGACGCAGGCGGGCTCCCGCTGCCACGCGCAAGCGAGCGGGCCGACCGTCGCGCGTCGACCGACGTCGAACGCAAACTCGCCGCGATCTGGGCCGACGTCCTCGGCCAGCCGTCGGTCGGCGTCGATCAGGATTTCTTTGAATTGGGCGGCGATTCGATTCTCGCCGCGGTCATCGTATCGCGGGCCGCGCTCGACGGCATGTATTTGAAGCCGCAGGACATCTTCCTGCATACGACCGTGGCGAGCCTGTCGACGGTGGTGCGCGAGACGCCGGGTCTCGATGTCGATCAAGGGCCGGTGCAGGGCGAGGCGGTGCTCGGTCCGGCGGCGCAATGGTTCGTCGAGCGCGTCGACGTCGATCGTTCGCACTTCAACCAGGCGCTGCTCGTTCCGCTCGGCGAGACGCCCGATGCGAGCATCATGACCGAGGCGATCCGCGTCGTCATGCGTCATCACGACGTGCTGCGCTCCCGTTTCGTCGCGCATGGCGACGGAATGCGGCACGTGTTTGCCGGCGACGGCGGTTCCGACGCCGTCGATTTTGCGATCGTCCCGTGTATCGACTCGGCCGGCCGGCATTGCGAACGCATGTGGCGTGACGCGATCGACGCCGCACAGAGCAGCCTCGACCTCGAGGGCGGCCGGCTCATGGCGGTCAGGTGGCTCGAGAGCACCAGCGTGTCGAGCAGCCGGCTGTTGATCGTCGTTCACCATATGGCGATCGATGGTGTGTCCTGGAGCATCCTGCTGCAGGATCTGGCCGATTGCTATCTGCGGTTGCGCGCCCGCACGGCAGCGGCGTTGCCGCTGAAGACGAGCTCCGTGAAGGCTTGGGTCGACCAGTGGCTCGCGCTGGCGCAGGGCGACGCGCTCGACGACGATCGTCTCTACTGGCGCAACGTGAACGCACGGGTGCGCGACGTGCTGGGCGGGCCGAAACGGGTGGCGCTGATGCGTCACGGGCTGACCTCGATCGTCCAGCATGCTTATCAGGAATCGTCGCTCAGTTGCGCGATCACGCTCGATGCGGATCTGACGCACGCGTTTCGAACCACGGCGCCGCGTGCCTATGGCACCGACGCGAACGACCTGCTCGTCGCCGCGTTGCACGCGGGCTTCCATGCATGGAGCGGCAGCGATGCGTTGCTGGTGGACGTCGAGGGGCACGGCCGGGACGCGCTCGGCGACGCGATCGACCTGAGCCGCACGGTCGGCTGGTTCACGTCGATCTATCCGGTCTTGATCGACACGCCGGTCACCGCCGCGGATCCGTCGGCGCTCATCAAGTCGGTCAAGGCCCGACTGCGCGAGGTGCCGCGCAAGGGCGCGAGCTATGGCGTTCTGCGCTATCTCGACGCGACATCGCAGGCCGGCGCCGACGCGCTGACGTCGTTTCCGCGCGCACCGATCCTGTTTACCTATCTCGGTCAACTGGAGCAATTGTCGGGGCCGTCGTCGCCGCTGTACGGCGGGCCGCCCGAACCGGCGCCGGGCATCCGCAGCCCCCGCCAGCGGCGCACGCACCTGTTGGACGTCGTCGCGTACGTGTCGCGCGGCAGGCTGACCGTGGAGTCCAGCTTCTTCGGGGTGCCGGGCGTCGACGAAAGCATCGGCTGCCTCATGTGCCGCGTCGAAGAGGCGCTGACGATGCTGATTCGTCATTGCAGCGCCGACGGGGTGGGCGGTCTGACACCCGACGACGTTCCTCAACTCGATGTCGATCAGGACGCGCTTGACGCGCTGCTGGAAGAAATCGACGCACTCGAGCGCTGAACGCGACGGCGCGCGATACCGCGCGTTCGTCGAGCATGACCGCACCAGGAATCCAGGATGACCCGAAACGTCGACACCATTTACCCGCTCACGCCTCTGCAGCGAGGCATGCTTCACCATTCGCGACTCGATCCAGCCTCCGGCATCTACGTCGAGCAATTTTCCTGCGTGTTGCATGGCCCGCTCGATCTCGAGCGATTCCGCGGCGCGTGGGAAGCGGTCGTGCATCGCCACGACACACTCAAGACGCTGTTCATTCGCCTGCACGAAGAGAATCCGCTGCAGGTCGTTCGGCATACGGTCGGATTGCCGTTTGAGGTGATCGACTGGCGCGAGCGAGCGGCCGACGAGCAAGCCGATCGATTCGAACATCTGCTGGCGAGCGACCGTGCACGCGGCTTCGATTTCAGCGTCGCGCCGTTGATGCGCGTCACGCTGATCCAGCTCGGTCACGAGCGCCACCGGTTCCTGTGGACCTATCACCACGCGATCCTCGACGGCTGGTCGATGCCATTGCTGCTCGGCGAGGTTTTTCAGCGTTATTCCCGCCCGGATGCCCTGCTTCCCGCAATCGCGCGGGACTATCGCGACTACGTCGCGTGGCTGCGCACACGCGATGGCGACAGTTCGCTCGACTATTGGCGCGATCTGTTGCGCGGCTATCGCAGGCCGGCAGGATTCGCGCCGTCGGTATGTCCTTCGCCGGCGAACGATGCCGCAGGCGGCGCCGACACGCGCCGCACGTTGTCGGTTCGAGCCGAGACGATGCCGGCCGGATGGATGGAAACGGCCAGCCGCGCATGCCGCGTCGCCCGGGTGACGCTCAATACGCTGTGCCAGGGTGCATGGGCGGTGCTGCTTGCGCGCTACGGCGGTTGCACCGACGTCGTCGGCGGCATCGTCGTATCGGGACGTGCGGCAGAAGTGGACGGCATCGAACGCATGGCCGGC
>NZ_LZXX01000131.1:0-5223 GCF_001729305.1 Burkholderia sp. A2
CATCGACACCAGGCAGACTTGTTATAGCATCAAGCCTTACGGGCAATTAGTATCAGTTAGCTGAACGCATTACTGCGCTCCCACCCCTGACCTATAAACGTCCTGGTCTCGAACGACCCTTCATGGGGATCTAGTCCCTCGGGATATCTCATCTTAAGGCGAGTTTCCCGCTTAGATGCTTTCAGCGGTTATCTCTTCCGAACATAGCTACCCGGCGATGCCACTGGCGTGACAACCGGTACACCAGAGGTTCGTCCACTCCGGTCCTCTCGTACTAGGAGCAGCCCCCTTCAAATATCCAACGCCCACGGCAGATAGGGACCAAACTGTCTCACGACGTTTTAAACCCAGCTCACGTACCTCTTTAAATGGCGAACAGCCATACCCTTGGGACCGGCTACAGCCCCAGGATGAGATGAGCCGACATCGAGGTGCCAAACACCGCCGTCGATATGAACTCTTGGGCGGTATCAGCCTGTTATCCCCAGAGTACCTTTTATCCGTTGAGCGATGGCCCTTCCATACAGAACCACCGGATCACTATGACCTGCTTTCGCACCTGCTCGACTTGTCGGTCTCGCAGTTAAGCACGCTTATGCCATTGCACTATCAGCACGATTTCCGACCGTACCTAGCGTACCTTCGTACTCCTCCGTTACGCTTTGGGAGGAGACCGCCCCAGTCAAACTGCCTACCATGCACTGTCCCCGACCCGGATCACGGGCCAAGGTTAGAACCTCAAACAAACCAGGGTGGTATTTCAAGGACGGCTCCACCGAAACTAGCGTTCCGGTTTCATAGCCTCCCACCTATCCTACACAGATCGGTTCAAAGTCCAATGCAAAGCTACAGTAAAGGTTCATGGGGTCTTTCCGTCTAGCCGCGGGTAGATTGCATCATCACAAACACTTCAACTTCGCTGAGTCTCGGGAGGAGACAGTGTGGCCATCGTTACGCCATTCGTGCAGGTCGGAACTTACCCGACAAGGAATTTCGCTACCTTAGGACCGTTATAGTTACGGCCGCCGTTTACCGGGACTTCAATCAAGAGCTTGCACCCCATCATTTAATCTTCCGGCACCGGGCAGGCGTCACACCCTATACGTCCACTTTCGTGTTTGCAGAGTGCTGTGTTTTTATTAAACAGTCGCAGCCACCAGTTTATTGCAACCCCTTCACCCTTCCAGCGCAGGCTGGTCAAGCTACAAGGGCGTACCTTATCCCGAAGTTACGGTACCAATTTGCCGAGTTCCTTCTCCCGAGTTCTCTCAAGCGCCTTAGAATACTCATCTCGCCCACCTGTGTCGGTTTGCGGTACGGTCATCGTTAGACTGAAGCTTAGAGGCTTTTCTTGGAACCACTTCCAATTGCTTCGCTCCCTAAGGAGCTCGCGCCACACCCTTGAATTACGCGCCCGGATTTGCCTAAGCGCCTTCTCCAATGCAGCGACCGGGACTTCCAACACCCGGACAACCTTCCGCGATCCGTCCCCCCATCGCATCTAACAATGGTGCAGGAATATTGACCTGCTTCCCATCAGCTACGCATTTCTGCCTCGCCTTAGGGGCCGACTCACCCTACGCCGATGAACGTTGCGTAGGAAACCTTGGGCTTACGGCGAGGGGGCCTTTCACCCCCTTTATCGCTACTCATGTCAGCATTCGCACTTCCGATACCTCCAGCACCCTTTACAAGGCACCTTCGCAGGCTTACGGAACGCTCTCCTACCATGCGTGCAAGCACGCATCCGCAGCTTCGGTATATAGCTTAGCCCCGTTACATCTTCCGCGCAGGACGACTCGATCAGTGAGCTATTACGCTTTCTTTAAAGGGTGGCTGCTTCTAAGCCAACCTCCTGACTGTTTTAGCCTTCCCACTTCGTTTCCCACTTAGCTATATTTGGGGACCTTAGCTGGCGGTCTGGGTTGTTTCCCTCTTGACACCGGACGTTAGCACCCGATGTCTGTCTCCCGTGATTGCACTCTTCGGTATTCGGAGTTTGCTATGGCGGGGTAATCTGCAATAGACCCCCCAACCATGACAGTGCTCTACCCCCGAAGGTGAGACACGAGGCACTACCTAAATAGTTTTCGGAGAGAACCAGCTATTTCCAGGTTTGTTTAGCCTTTCACCCCTATCCACAGCTCATCCCCTAACTTTTCAACGTTAGTGGGTTCGGACCTCCAGTACGTGTTACCGCACCTTCATCCTGGCCATGGATAGATCACCTGGTTTCGGGTCTACGCCCAGCAACTGAACGCCCTATTCGGACTCGCTTTCGCTACGCCTGCCCTATACGGTTAAGCTTGCTACTGAACGTAAGTCGCTGACCCATTATACAAAAGGTACGCCGTCACCCCTTGCGAGGCTCCGACTGTTTGTATGCATGCGGTTTCAGGATCTATTTCACTCCCCTCCCGGGGTTCTTTTCGCCTTTCCCTCACGGTACTGGTTCACTATCGGTCGATCACGAGTATTTAGCCTTGGAGGATGGTCCCCCCATCTTCAGACAGGATTTCACGTGTCCCGCCCTACTTGTCGCACACCTAGTTCTTTCATACTGTTTTCGCCTACAGGGCTATCACCTGCTATGGCCGCACTTTCCAGAGCGTTCGGCTAACAATACAAATAAAGAGTGCAAGGCTCATCCCATTTCGCTCGCCACTACTTTGGGAATCTCGGTTGATTTCTTTTCCTGCGGTTACTTAGATGTTTCAGTTCACCGCGTTCGCTTCGCATGGCCTATGTATTCAGCCATGGATACTCCAAAAGGAGTGGGTTTCCCCATTCGGACATCTACGGATCAAAGCTCGTTTGCCAGCTCCCCGTAGCTTTTCGCAGGCTACCGCGTCCTTCATCGCCTGTGATCGCCAAGGCATCCACCACATGCACTTGTTCGCTTGACCCTATAACGAGTCTGTCTCGTTACAGGTTGAGTTCTCGCGTTGTGCCGTATTCCAATTGAGTCAAACATAGAGTTCGAATCATCTTGAGATACATCGATACAATCACAACCCGGATAACTTTCACGTCCATCTCAAGACGCTTCCGCTATCCAAATTACTTACTTCTTCCAGATTGTTAAAGAACGACAGCCGATATCTGTTGATATCCTCTGACTGGCTCAATCGCCAATGCAAAATTCTCGGTTCAGCGTCTGAACCAAGCCCTTAGCGTTGGTGATTGGTGGAGGCAGACGGGATCGAACCGACGACCCCCTGCTTGCAAAGCAGGTGCTCTCCCAGCTGAGCTATGCCCCCATTGAGTACAGATGCCTCAGGTGTGTTACCGCCAGACAATGGTGGGTCTGGTTGGATTCGAACCAACGACCCCCGCCTTATCAAGACGGTGCTCTAACCGACTGAGCTACAGACCCCTGAGTCTGTCTTTAATTTACAGCCGATAAGCGTGAGCGCTCAACTTGTGCGAGATAGCTCTGGAAAGGAGGTGATCCAGCCGCACCTTCCGATACGGCTACCTTGTTACGACTTCACCCCAGTCATGAATCCTACCGTGGTGACCGTCCTCCTTGCGGTTAGACTAGCCACTTCTGGTAAAACCCACTCCCATGGTGTGACGGGCGGTGTGTACAAGACCCGGGAACGTATTCACCGCGGCATGCTGATCCGCGATTACTAGCGATTCCAGCTTCATGCACTCGAGTTGCAGAGTGCAATCCGGACTACGATCGGTTTTCTGGGATTAGCTCCCCCTCGCGGGTTGGCAACCCTCTGTTCCGACCATTGTATGACGTGTGAAGCCCTACCCATAAGGGCCATGAGGACTTGACGTCATCCCCACCTTCCTCCGGTTTGTCACCGGCAGTCTCCTTAGAGTGCTCTTGCGTAGCAACTAAGGACAAGGGTTGCGCTCGTTGCGGGACTTAACCCAACATCTCACGACACGAGCTGACGACAGCCATGCAGCACCTGTGCGCCGGTTCTCTTTCGAGCACTCCCGCCTCTCAGCAGGATTCCGACCATGTCAAGGGTAGGTAAGGTTTTTCGCGTTGCATCGAATTAATCCACATCATCCACCGCTTGTGCGGGTCCCCGTCAATTCCTTTGAGTTTTAATCTTGCGACCGTACTCCCCAGGCGGTCAACTTCACGCGTTAGCTACGTTACTAAGGAAATGAATCCCCAACAACTAGTTGACATCGTTTAGGGCGTGGACTACCAGGGTATCTAATCCTGTTTGCTCCCCACGCTTTCGTGCATGAGCGTCAGTATTGGCCCAGGGGGCTGCCTTCGCCATCGGTATTCCTCCACATCTCTACGCATTTCACTGCTACACGTGGAATTCTACCCCCCTCTGCCATACTCTAGCCTGCCAGTCACCAATGCAGTTCCCAGGTTGAGCCCGGGGATTTCACATCGGTCTTAGCAAACCGCCTGCGCACGCTTTACGCCCAGTAATTCCGATTAACGCTTGCACCCTACGTATTACCGCGGCTGCTGGCACGTAGTTAGCCGGTGCTTATTCTTCCGGTACCGTCATCCCCCGACTGTATTAGAGCCAAGGATTTCTTTCCGGACAAAAGTGCTTTACAACCCGAAGGCCTTCTTCACACACGCGGCATTGCTGGATCAGGCTTTCGCCCATTGTCCAAAATTCCCCACTGCTGCCTCCCGTAGGAGTCTGGGCCGTGTCTCAGTCCCAGTGTGGCTGGTCGTCCTCTCAGACCAGCTACTGATCGTCGCCTTGGTAGGCCTTTACCCCACCAACTAGCTAATCAGCCATCGGCCAACCCTATAGCGCGAGGCCCGAAGGTCCCCCGCTTTCATCCGTGGATCGTATGCGGTATTAATCCGGCTTTCGCCGGGCTATCCCCCACTACAGGACATGTTCCGATGTATTACTCACCCGTTCGCCACTCGCCACCAGGTGCAAGCACCCGTGCTGCCGTTCGACTTGCATGTGTAAGGCATGCCGCCAGCGTTCAATCTGAGCCAGGATCAAACTCTTCAGTTCAAACCTGTTACTGTTTTCGGTTCAGTTAAGAACCGGTCGCTCACTCAAAGCTGACAGGAATATGAATCACTTCATAAACCTGACTTACTTTAGTGTGAGACTCTTGATACTTTTGCTATCTGATCCGAGGATCAGCTCGCTACCATCAAGCGCCCACACTTATCGGCTGTTAATTTTTAAAGAGCATTCTGCGAGGAACTTCGTGTTTCCCGGCAGCGCTGCGTTTTCAGCAGCAGAGAAGCGAGATTAT
>NZ_LZXX01000132.1:0-668 GCF_001729305.1 Burkholderia sp. A2
CAAATAAGAGTTGTCTGATTGGGTCGGGCTGACCGGAGGCAGAAAATGTGATTGGCGTGCGCATCCTGTTGCGCTGCCCCTATTAATCATTCGTGGAGTATGTATGCATCAATCAATCGTTCGTGCGTGTCTGCTGGGCGCGGTCGCAATTGCCGGTACCGCGCACGCGGAGGTCAAGCAGCAGTCCTTTGAGATCAAGCTGAGCGCCGAGGTGCCGGTGGCGGGCGGCTTCGAGATCAAGGAGGAGGGTTGGAACAGCGCCGAGCCGCTGAAGCTCGATTGGAACGAGGCCGAAAAGAAGTTCGATTCGAAGAAGAAGAGCGTGCTTGCGAAAAGCGGGGTAGGCAACGTGCAGGTCAAGTTCTCGACCTCCGATGATCCAAAGCTCAGCCACGAAAAGAAAGATGACGCGTTCTTCATGTTGGGTGTCAAGGTCGGCGGCAAGGATGTCGGCGTTGATCCCGTCGAGGTTGTGACGAAGGACGAAGCGAAGAACGGCAAGTCGATCGAAGTGGAGATCACGCCGGGGGAAGCGAGCGATGCGATGAAGGATAGCCTGGTGGCGGGTGACTATACGGGCACGGTGTCGCTGATGTTTGAGACTAAGGTCGACGGGTAAGGAGGAATGCGGTGAAAAAGCTGGTATTGGCAGTTGCAGCGAGTGCGTG
>NZ_LZXX01000133.1:0-2181 GCF_001729305.1 Burkholderia sp. A2
CGACGCTGCCGGTGCTGCTGATCCCGGCGGCCGCCAACGCGGACGAGCCGGCTGCCTGAGCGGCGTTCGGCACGCGCGGCCGGTCGCGACGTTTTGTCACCCGACAGCGGCAACTTGCGGTGGGACAATGATTTCGTCGATCCAACGCTGGAGTAAACGATCATGCTGACGCCCGTCGCCACCCGCCCCGCCGCCGTGCCCCATACCGGTAGCTGGGCTCCCCGCCAGGCCGCACACTGCTCGTCGTGCGCGATGCGGCACCTGTGCATGCCGCAGGGTCTGGCGCCCGAAGCGCTCAGCCGCCTCGAGTCGGTCATCTGCGCGGCACGCCCGGTCAAGCGCGGCGAAGCGCTGTTCCGCGAAGGCGACGCATTCGACAACCTGTACGCAGTGCGCTCGGGTTCGCTGAAAACCGTCGCGACGCGCCATGACGGCCGCGAACAGGTCACGGGCCTGCATCTCGCCGGCGAAGCGCTCGGCCTCGACGGCATCTGCGACGATACGCACCCGCGCACCGCGGTCGCGCTGGAAGACAGCTCGGTCTGCGTGATTCCGTACAGCGCGCTCAAGGCGCTGTGTTCGGAAGCCGGCTCGATGCAATTGCGCATGCACAAGCTGATGAGCGAACAGATCGTGCGCGAAACGTCGCAAACGATGCTGCTCGGTTCGCTGAATGCCGAAGAGCGCGTCGCCGCTTTCCTGCTCGACGTGTCGTCGCGCTACCTGAAGCGCGGCTACTCGCCGTCGGAATTCAACCTGCGAATGACGCGCGAGGACATCGGCAGCTATCTCGGCATGACGCTCGAAACGGTCAGCCGCACGCTGTCGAAATTCCAGAAGCGCGGCCTGATCGAAATGCAGGGCCGTCACGTGCAGATCGTCGACTTCGACGGCCTGCAGCACGTCTGACGCCGCACGGCGCACACGTCGCGCGCACCGCCTGCATCACGTCGCCGCTCAATCGAGAAACAGCGCGGCGCGCGCCNNCACCCGCCGCCAGCTGGCGGTCGACCATCCGGTCCGGGCACATCCCCCATCCCAATCCCGTTTCGCATGCGCGTAGATAGCCCGCGACGTGCGGTATCCAGTGCTGCGGCGGATCGAGATCCGCACGCGTCACGCGCCGGATGAAACGCGCCTGCAACCCGTCCTTCGGATTGAACATCACGCACGGCGCGCGGCGCAGCGCATCACGCGTGATCCCCGCGTCGAAATAGCGTGCATAAAACGCCGGCGAGCACACCGCGCGATAGCGGATCCTCCCGAGCCGCTCCGACCGGCATCCCTGGATCGGCTCGGCCTGCGCGGTCACCGCGCCCTGCACGCTGCCGTCGCGGATGCGCGAGGCCGTGTAATCCTGATCGTCGATCACGAGATCGAGCAGCGTCTCGCGCGCGGTGCAGAACGGCCCGACCGCGTCGATGAACCACGTCGCGACGCTATCGTCGTTGACGGCCACGCGCAACGTCGGCCACGCGCTCGCGATCTGGCCCGGCAATGCGGGCATCCGGCCGCCCAGTTCGGCTTCCAGCAGCTGCACGCGTTCGGTATGCCGGCACAGCAGCGCGCCCGACGTGGTCGCGACACACGGCTGCCCGCGCTTGACGAGCACGCTGCCGACCCGTTCCTCCAGCAGCTTCACGCGCTGCGACACAGCCGACGGCGTGACGTTCAGCTCCTTGGCCGCCCGCTCGAACGAACCGTGCCGGATCACGGCCGCGAGGGCATCGAGCAACGCGTAGTCGAGCATTAGATTTCCTTAATCCGCATTAGGTGATTTAGCTTCTCTTATTCCTGTGCTGACCGCAGACTAGCGCTACCCGATTCATTCGTCTACTGCTTCCACGGCTGTCCCCCTCATGAACTGGCTTGCTTTTTCCCACGGCGCCGCACTGTGCGCGTCGCTCATCGTCACCATCGGCGCGCAGAACGCGTTCGTGCTGCGCCAGGGCATCATGCGCTCGCACGTCGGCAAGATCGTGCTGCTGTGCGCGGTGTCCGACATGATCCTGATCGGCGCGGGGGTCGGTGGCGCTTCGGTGCTCGTCGAGCGCTATCCGACTTTCGTCCATGCGGTGCTGTACGTCGGCCTCGCGTATCTCGCGTGGTTCGGCATCAACGCGCTGCGCCGTGCGTTCAAGCCGGGCCACGACACGCTCGACGTGCGCGGCGACGCGGTCG
>NZ_LZXX01000133.1:2229-2546 GCF_001729305.1 Burkholderia sp. A2
GCGCTCGCGATCGTGCTGATGACGCTCGCGTTCACGTGGCTCAATCCGCACGTGTATCTCGACACGTTCCTGCTGATCGGCACGGCTGGCGCGCGCGAGCCGGAAGGCGCGCGGCTCGCGTTCGCGATCGGCGCGATGACGGTCAGCATCGTGTGGTTCCTCGGGCTCGGCTATGGCGCGCGATTGCTGGCGCCGTGGTTCCGCAAGGCGGTCGCGTGGCGCGTGCTGGATGGCGCGATCGGCGGCATGGTGCTGTTCCTCGCGGCGGTGCAGTTACGCTGACCGAAGACCCGTCTGCGCACGGGCGGCCGCCTGCC
>NZ_LZXX01000134.1:0-27083 GCF_001729305.1 Burkholderia sp. A2
CCGGCACGCGGCTCACGCCGCAGGCGCTGGGTCTCGCCGCATCGGTCGGCTGTGCGCAACTGTCGGTCGCGCGGCGGATTCGCGTGGCGGTGTTCTTCACCGGCGACGAACTGACGATGCCCGGCGAGCCGCTGAAGCCCGGCGCGATCTACAACTCGAATCGCTTCACGCTGCGCGGGCTGCTCGAGCGGCTCGGCTGCCACGTGACCGACTACGGAATCGTGCCCGACTCGCTGGCCGCGACGCGCGACACGCTGCGCGAGGCCGCCCGCGACCACGACGTGATCCTGACGAGCGGCGGCGTGTCGGTCGGCGATGAGGATCACGTAAAGCCGGCCGTCGAGGCCGAAGGGCGGCTCGCGCTGTGGCAGATCGCTATGAAGCCCGGCAAGCCGCTCGCGTACGGCGCGGTGCGTCGCGGCGACGAGCGCGCCGACGCGCATTTCATCGGGCTGCCCGGCAACCCCGTCTCGAGTTTCGTCACGTTCCTGCTGTTCGTCCGGCCGTTCCTGCTGCGCCTGTCCGGCGTGCGCGACGTCGCGCCGCGCGCGTTGTCGCTGCGTGCCGATTTTTCGCAGAGCAAGGGCGACCGGCGCAACGAATTCCTGCGCGCTCGCGTCAATGCGGCCGGCGGCCTCGACCTGTTCCCGAACCAGAGCTCGGCCGTGCTCACGTCGACGGTCTGGGGCGACGGCCTGATCGACAATCCGCCGCAGCACGCGATCAGCGCAGGCGAGACCGTGCGTTTCATTCCGTTTTCCGAATTGCTGTCGTAACGCGGCGGCGTCCGAACCATGAAGATTCAGCTGAAATTTTTTGCAAGCGTGCGTGAAGCACTGGGCGTGGCCGACGAAGAAGCCGACGTGCCGGACAGCGTGACGACCGTCGGTGACGTGCGCGCGTGGCTGCGCGTGCGCGGCGGCGCGTGGGCCGACACGCTCGCCGAAGGGCGCGCGTTGCGCATGGCGTGCAACCACGAGATGACCGATCCCGACACGCGGCTCACCGAAGGCTGCGAGGTCGCGTTCTTCCCGCCGGTGACGGGCGGCTGAGGCGGCGCATGGCGACGATACGAGTCCAGACCGACGATTTCGACCTGAATGCCGAAGTGGCGGCATTGCGGGCGCGCAACCCGAAGATCGGCGCGCTCGCGTGCTTCGTCGGCACGGTGCGTGACCTCAACGAAGGCGATGCGGTTGCCGCGATGGAGCTCGAGCACTATCCGGGAATGACCGAGAAGGCGCTCGAGAAGATTGCGGCGGAGGCTGGCCGGCGCTGGCCGGGCATCGACGTCGCGATCGTGCATCGCGTCGGCAGGCTGCTGCCGCTCGACCAGATCGTGATGGTCGCGACGGTCGCGTCGCACCGCGGCGATGCGTTCGCGTCGTGCGAGTTCGTGATGGACTATCTGAAGACCGAAGCACCGTTCTGGAAGAAGGAAACGACGCCGGACGGCGAGCGCTGGGTCGATGCGCGCAGTACCGACGACGCCGCGCTCGCGCGCTGGGGCGTCAAGTCGGGCAACACGCGGCGCTGAGCACGGCTGAGGGCGGCGCGCGGACGATGCGGCGATGGGCCGCATGTGCGCCGTCGTCGCGCGTGACAAGCGTTACGCGTCCGGGTCGACGCCGCGCCCGACGATCTTCGTCGGAAACGGCTCGCCGCGGGCGCGCGACGGCAACGCGTGCGGATCGTCGCCCGTGTCGCGGCGGCGCGGCGCGATCGCGTCGAGCAGCGCCTGCTGTTCGGGCGGAATCCGGTAGTCCCAGCCGAACCGGCTCAGCTGCAGGCTCTGCGCGATCCGCAGCGCGGGCTCCATGAAACGGATCGCCGCGGCCGGCGCATAACGCGCTTCGACGGTGTTCAGGAACAGCGACAGCCAGCGGCTGAAATGGGCCGGCTCGATGCCGTCGAGCGGCTGGTGCGCCTGCTGCACGTTGCCGCGATAGCCCTTGGTGCCGAGCACGAGGCTCGACCAGAACGTCACCATCTTCGGCAGATGATCGTCCCAGCGGCCGGCGAGCTTCGCGTCGAACACGGGCCCGAGCAGTGGATCGGCGCGCACGCGGTCGTAAAACGCGTAGACGAGATCGCGGATGTTGTCTTCGGTCGGCTCGGCGTCGCGGGGGCGGGCCGGTACGGTATCGGGCGAGGCGGGCAGGGCAGTCATGACAAAAAGGGCCGGTGGAGCAGGGCAGCGACGGGGCGCCGGCGCGGGCAACGAGCAGGACGCCGGCCGGATTTTGACGCAAAATAACGTCCTGTAACCCCTGGAAAACGTGTAGGTATCACGCATCTTATTGCGCGCGCCCGATCCCGGCAACCCGGGGCCGCGCCGCAGGGCGCTCGATCGGCCCTGCGCGCCTCGTGATCGGCCCGACTCACATCATTGGGGCACGATCGATATTTTCCGTATTCGCTCATGAGACTCACCGACTACACCGACTATTCGCTGCGCGTGATGCTGTACCTGGCCGTGCGCGGCGAGGGGCTCGCGACAATCCAGGAGATCTCGGACGCCTACGGCATCTCGAAGAACCATCTGATGAAAGTCGTCCAGCAGCTTGGCGAGCTGGGCTGGGTCGACACCGTTCGCGGCCGCAACGGCGGGCTGCGGCTGTTCGCCGATTCACTGCGGCTGACGGTCGGCCAGGTCGTGCGGGCAACCGAAAACGACTTCGCGCTGGTTGGCTGCTTTTCGCCCGACGGCGGCGAGTCGCGCGGCTGCGCGATCGAGCCGCAGTGCCGGCTGAAGGGCGTGCTGGCGGCCGCACGCGATGCGTTCTTCGCGGAGCTCGATCGTCACACGCTCGGCGAACTGGCCGAGCCCGCGTCCCCGCTCGCGGCGCTGCTCGGCATCCGTCCGGTCGCGCTCGTGCGCGCCGCGCCGACGCCGGACCAGGCACCGGCGCTCGCCGAGCCGTCGTCGAAGGCCCGCTGACACGCAGGCGCCGCGGCTCCTCGCGCCCACCCCATCACGCCGCCGGGCCGTTTTCAGGGTATCCGGCATTTTTTGCGCTGAATCAACCCGAATTTCGCTTGAAAGCCGCATAACCATCCTCATCTTGGTGTTAATCGAAAATTGGAGGTCTCAACCAAATGAGAATCGACAAGCTCACCACCAAGTTCCAGGAAGCACTCGCGGACGCGCAAAGCCTCGCGGCAGGCCGCGACAATCAATACATCGAACCCGTTCACGTGCTCGCGGCGCTGGTTGCGCAGCAGGACGGGTCGGCCCGCTCGCTGATGTCGCGCGCGGGCGTTCACGTGCAGGCGCTGCAAGGCGCGCTGAACGAAGCCATTTCGCGCCTGCCGCAAGTGACGGGCACGGGCGGCGACATCCAGATCGGCCGCGAGTTGGCCGGCCTGCTCAACCAGGCCGACAAGGAAGCGCAGAAGCTCAACGACACGTTCATCGCGAGCGAAATGTTCCTGCTCGCCGTGTCCGACGACAAGGGCGACGCCGGCAAGCTCGCGCGTCAGCACGGCCTCACGCGCAAGGCGCTCGAAGCCGCGATCGCCGCGGTGCGCGGCGGCTCGCAGGTGCACAGCCAGGACGCGGAAAGCCAGCGCGAGGCACTGAAGAAATACACGGTCGACCTGACCGAGCGCGCCCGTGCGGGCAAGCTCGATCCGGTGATCGGCCGCGACGACGAAATCCGCCGCTCGATCCAGATCCTGCAGCGCCGCACCAAGAACAACCCGGTGCTGATCGGCGAGCCGGGCGTGGGCAAGACCGCGATCGTCGAAGGGCTCGCGCAGCGGATCGTCAACGGCGAGGTGCCCGAGACGCTGAAGGGCAAGCGCGTGCTGTCGCTCGACATGGCCGCGCTGCTCGCCGGCGCGAAGTACCGCGGCGAGTTCGAGGAACGCCTGAAGGCGGTGCTCAACGACATCGCGAAGGACGAAGGCCAGACGATCGTCTTCATCGACGAGATCCACACGATGGTCGGCGCGGGCAAGGCCGAAGGCGCGATGGATGCAGGCAACATGCTGAAGCCGGCGCTGTCGCGCGGCGAGCTGCACTGCATCGGCGCGACCACGCTCGACGAATACCGCAAGTACATCGAGAAGGACGCCGCGCTCGAACGCCGCTTCCAGAAGGTGCTCGTCGACGAGCCGAGCGTCGAGGCGACGATCGCGATCCTGCGCGGGCTGCAGGAGAAGTACGAACTGCACCACGGTGTCGACATCACCGACCCGGCGATCGTCGCCGCGGCCGAGCTGTCGCATCGCTACATCACCGACCGCTTCCTGCCCGACAAGGCCATCGACCTGATCGACGAAGCCGCTTCGAAGATCAAGATGGAAATCGATTCGAAGCCCGAGGAGATGGACAAGCTCGACCGTCGTCTGATCCAGCTGAAGATCGAGCGCGAAGCCGTGAAGAAGGAGCAGGACGAAGCGTCGCAGAAGCGCCTGCAGCTGATCGAGGAGGAGATCGACCGCCTCGGCCGCGAATATGCGGACCTGGAAGAGATCTGGACCGTCGAGAAGGCTGCGGTGCAGGGCAGCGCGCAGCTCAAGGAAGAGATCGAGAAGGTGCGGGCGGACATCGCGCGCCTGCAGCGTGAAGGCAAGCTGGAGAAGGTCGCCGAGCTGCAGTACGGCAAGCTGCCGCAGCTCGAGTCGCAACTGAAGCAGGTCACGCAGGCCGAAGAGCAGGAGCAGCACAACCCGACGCGTCCGCGCCTGCTGCGCACGCAGGTCGGCGCCGAGGAAATCGCGGAAGTCGTGTCGCGTTCTACCGGCATTCCGGTGTCGCGGATGATGCAGGGCGAACGCGAGAAGCTGCTGCACATCGAGGAAAAGCTGCACGAGCGCGTGGTCGGCCAGGATGAGGCAATCAGCGCGGTGGCCGACGCGATCCGTCGTTCGCGCGCGGGTCTCGCCGATCCGAACCGTCCGTACGGCTCGTTCCTGTTCCTCGGCCCGACGGGTGTCGGCAAGACCGAGCTGTGCAAGGCGCTGGCGTCGTTCCTGTTCGATTCGGAAGAGCATCTGATCCGCATCGACATGAGCGAGTTCATGGAGAAGCACAGCGTCGCGCGGCTGATCGGTGCGCCGCCGGGCTATGTCGGCTACGAGGAAGGCGGCTACCTGACGGAAGCCGTGCGCCGCAAGCCGTACAGCGTGATCCTGCTCGACGAGATCGAGAAAGCGCATCCGGACGTGTTCAACGTGCTGCTGCAGGTGCTCGACGACGGTCGCATGACCGACGGGCAGGGGCGCACGGTCGATTTCAAGAACACGGTGATCGTGATGACGTCGAATCTCGGCTCGCAGGTGATCCAGGCGATGACGGGTGCGCCGCAGGACGAGATCAAGGACGCGGTGTGGCTCGAGGTGAAGCAGCATTTCCGCCCCGAGTTCCTGAACCGGATCGACGACGTCGTCGTGTTCCATGCGCTCGACCGTAGCAACATCGAGTCGATCGCGAAGATCCAGCTCGCACGCCTGCACGACCGGCTCGCGAAGCTCGACATGGCGCTCGACGTGTCGCCATCGGCGCTCGAGCAGATCGCGAAGGTCGGCTACGATCCGGTGTTCGGCGCGCGGCCGCTGAAGCGCGCGATCCAGCAGGAGATCGAGAACCCGGTCGCGAAGCTGATCCTCGCCGGCCGCTTCGGTCCGAAGGACGTGATCCCGGTCGACGTCAACGACGGCCAGTTCGTGTTCGACCGCGTCGTTCACTGATCGCCTGCCGTCGGCAGCGTGTGCCCGGTTCGCACCGGGTGCGCAAAAACAAACACCCCGCCTCGGCGGGGTGTTTGCTTGTGAAGCGGCCGAACGGGCCGCCCGGTGGCGGTGGTCAGCCCTGCTTGTTGCCGCCGAACATGCCGGCGAGCTGCGTGAGCGCGCCGAGCACGTTCGACGTGTCGACCTGGCCGCCGGCCGGCACTTCGCCGTTCGGCGTCGCGCCGTTGACGACGTGCGGCAGCACCTGCGCGAGGATCGACGACGCCTGCGACGGATCGATGCCGACCTTGCTCGCGAGCGAGCCGACGACGTCCGAGCCGAGCACGTTTTGCAGCGTATCCGGCGAGATCGGCTGGTTTTCGCCGGTGCCGACCCACGAACCGATGATCTCGCCGGCGCCGCCGGCCTTGAACTTCTCGATCAGGCCGTTCAGGCCGCCCGGCTGGTTGTTGATGAATTCGAGCGCGGTCGCGATGAGCGCGCTTTGCGAGTTGCCGCCGGCCTGGCCGCCGATCAGACCGCCAACGATGTCGAGGAGACCCATGGTTCTTCACCTTCACTGAAAAGGGCGCCGTGACGACGGCGCCCGTTGAACGAATGCCGCGCGCACGCCGTCGCGCGCGCGGCGCACATCAGGCGCCCGACGCCGCGGCGGCGGAGGCAGCCTTGTCCTTCTTGCTCTTCTTCTTCGAACCCTTCGTCGCCTTCGCGGACGACGCGGCGGCCGGTGCGCTCGCGCCGGCGTCGGCGGATGCCGCGGCAGCAGCGGCCGCCTTTTCCTTCTTCGATGCGCGCTTGGTCTTGGCCGGCTTGGCTGCCGCTTCCGGTGCGCTCGCCGTCGGCGCGGGCGCCGCGGTCGTCGTGCCGGCCGTCGCGGTCGTGGACGTCGATGCGGTGCCCGCCGACGTCGTGGCCGACGTCGTCGCGGCCGGCTTCGACAGCTTCACGCCCTTCGGCGGTGTCGACGAGCCGCCGATCGTCAGGCCGTTTTCCTCGAGATGCCCGACCGATTTCGTGCCGAGACCCTTCACGCGGTTCGCGAGATCGTCGGCGTCCTTGAACGGGCCGTTCTTGGTGCGTTCGTCGATGATCGCCTTCGACTTCACGGGCCCGAGCCCCTTCACGGATTCGAGCGCGGCCTGGTCGGCCGTGTTGACTTCGACGGCCGCGGCAAGGCCGGCGGCGAGTGACAGCGACAGCGCGACGAACAGCATCAGCAGCTTTTTCAGCATGGCAAGGGCTCCCTGGTTCTGACGGATGAATGGCTGTTGCAACGGACGGCGGCGCGCGAGCTGGCCGGGCGTCGCCGTTAAGCATAGGACAAATGCGTGCCCTTTTTGAGACAGGCTGACCGAATCTTGCTGAAGGCTGTCGGTGCTGTAAAGGCCGAATCCGGTGCCGGGGGGCGATTTTGACCATTCTTTACGGTGTCGCCGGGTATCGCGGGTGAACGCGGCACTGGCCGTCAGACAATGCTTGACTTAGAGTGAACTCTAACTCCTAACCTTGTTCCTGCCATGTCGAAAACCGTATCCCAACCCTCCGCCGCCGGTCCGCTGACGATCGGGCAAGTCGCCGAACTGACGGGCGTGTCGACGCACACGCTGCGGTATTACGAGCAGGCCGGCCTGCTGCGCGCGATTTCGCGCACGGCGGCCGGACACCGGCTCTACGCGCCGGCCGATCTTGACTGGCTGGCCTTCGTGATGCGCCTGAAGGCGACCGGCATGCCGATCGCGCAGATGCAGGCGTTCGCGGTGCTGCGCGAGCAGGGCGCGTCGACGTTCGGCGCGCGGCGCGACTTGCTGGTCGCGCATCGCGACGCGGTGCGTGCGCATATCGCGGAGCTGCAGGCAAGCCTCGATGCGATCGGCGACAAGATCGCGTACTACGAGGCGCAGGAACGGGAAACGGAACGACGGGCGACACCTTCTCACTCTTTATCGGAACAGGACGGACACGATGGAACGACTCGCTGAGGATCGCTACACGCGCGGCTGGAACAAACTGAAGGAAATCGACGGCGAAGCAGGCGAACGCGTGATCGCGGCGCTTGGGCCGATCGCGCCGGACTTCGCGCGGCTCCTGGTCGAATTCAGCTTCGGCGACATCTACAGCCGGCCGCAGCTCGACCTGAAGGCGCGCGAAATCGCGACGATCGCGGCGCTGGCCGCGCTCGGCAACGCGCAGCCGCAACTGAAAGTGCACATCGAGGCCGCGCTGAACGTCGGCTGCACGCGCGACGAGATCGTCGAGGTGTTCATGCAGATGGCCGTGTATGCGGGGATGCCGGCCGCGCTCAACGCGCTGTTCGCCGCGCGCGAGGTGTTCGCGCGGCGCGACGAAGCGGCCGGCGCGACGGACGACGCGAACGAGGCGGCAGGGCAGCCCGCATGACGGAGCGTGCGGCCGTGCGTCACGCGCGGTGCGGCGCGACGATCCGGTACTTCGCGATGCGCCGGTACAGCGTCGCGCGCGACATGCCGAGCGCCCGGGCGGCCGCGTCGGGACGCCAGCGATGCGCGGTGAGCGCGGCGACGATGCGGCCGCGTTCGTCGTCGGGCGGCGCGCCCGGCGGCGCGCCGCCGAGTTGCGCGGCGAGCTCGGCCGGCAGGTCGCGCCGCGTCACGCGCGCGGCGTCGCACACCGCGCACGCATAGCGCAGCACGTTGCGCAGTTGCCGCACGTTGCCCGGCCATGCATACGCGGCGAGCTGTTCGGCGAGCGTCGCGTCGAGCGTGAGCACGTGGCCGGTCGCCTGCGCTTCCTCGGCGAACACGGCGGCGATCACGTCGCGCACGTCCGCGCGTTCGCGCAGCGGCGGCAACTCGAACGTCGCGCCGCTCAACCGGTAGTACAGATCTTCGCGGAACGCGCCGTCGGCGACCATCCGCGCAAGATCGCGGTGCGTCGCGCAGATCACGTCGAGATCGACGCGCACGGGCGTATCGCTGCCGAGCGGCACGACCTCGCCGTCGGCCAGCACGCGCAGCAGGCGCGTCTGCAGCGCGAGCGGCATGTCGCCGATTTCATCGAGAAACAGCGTGCCGCCGTCGGCGAGCGCGATCTTGCCGCGCGCGCCGTGCTTGCGTGCGCCGGTGAACGCGCCGGCCGCGTAACCGAACAGTTCGCTTTCGATCAGCGCTTCCGGCAGCGCGCCGCAGTTCACGGCGACGAACGGCCGCGCGCGCCGCGCGCCGGCGTCGTGGATCGCGCGGGCGAACACTTCCTTGCCCGCGCCGGTTTCGCCGAGCACGAGGATCGGCAGCCGCTTGCTCGCGACGCGCAGCGCAAGTTCGGCCTGTTGCGCGATGCGCGCGTCGCTGCTGTGCAGGAACGGCGTCAGCGCGCCGACGTGACGCGGCGCGGTGCCCGGGCGCCGCGAGGCCGCGCCGGGTTCGCGGCCGGCGCGCCGTAGCGGCGCACGCAGCCGCGCGTAGAGCGGGGCGCCGGTCGCGCGCACGCGCAGCGCGATGATCGTATCGAGCCGCGCGGCGTCGCGCAGCGGCATCTCGGTCGCATCGAATATCTCGTCGATATGGCGCGGCTCGCGCAGCGCCGGCAGCGCGTCGCGCGCCTGCCGGTTCGCGGCGACGATGTTGCCGCATTCGTCGAATGCGATCAGCCACTCGGGCTGCGCCTCGACGTAGTGACGGTTCGGATGCCCGAACAATATCCAGTGCTGCGCGGTGCTGTGCACGAAATAGCCGTCCTCGATCAGCGCCGCGCTCTGCCGCACGAGCTGGTAGACGAGGCGCTGGCTGTCGCGGCCGTCGGGCGAATGCACGGCCGACGCGTCGAGCACGCCGATCAGCTCGCCGCCCGGCGAGAAGATCGGCGCCGCGCTGCACGTGAGCGTCGTGAACGCCGCGCGAAAGTGATCGGTCTTGTGCACGGTGATCGGCGCGAGATCGGTCAGCACGCTCGCGACGCCGCACGTTCCTTCCTCGCTTTCCGACCAGCACGAGCCGATGTGCAGCCCCGCATGGCGGAAGTCGTTGCGGCGCTCGCGGTCGATCCGGTAGTCGATCGTCACGCCGTGCGCGTCGGTCAGCATCACGCAGTAGTCGGCGACGCGAATCATGTCGTGCAGCCGCGTCAGGCACTGGCCCGACGCGCGCAGGAACGCTTCCTCCTTGTCGCGCACCTCGCGCAGCTCCGCCGCGGTCAGCACGCGCGGGCCGATCGACGACGCGGGGTCGAGACGGTAGCGCTCCAGCGACCGTTGCCACGACGACACGAGGCGCGCGGAATCCGCCGGCGCGGGCAGGCGTCCGGCGAGCGCGCCGAGTACACGGTCGGCGTGCTGGGCCTGGGGGACGGCGTAGGGCATGGTCGGCTCCGGTTCCGTACGGCGGGGGTGTCGCTGTTCTTGTAGCACATCCGGTTCGGCGAATCACATTGCATCGCAGCACGCGGCGCGCATGAGACGGTCGTCTCACCGGTATCGCGTCGTGTCTCGCGCAGTTGAGACGGCCGCATGCGCGGCGTGCGGCGGCCGTCCGGCGCGGCGTCGCGTGCACGGCGCCGCGCGAACGCTGGGTTTGCGGGCGCAACGCCGGGCATGCGCGCGCGCCGCGGCAATCGCGTCGCCGTATCGACGACGTGAGACGTCTGCGCGAATTCGACGCGCGCTGCGTCGTCACGGTCGCGCATCCGGAACCCGCGCATGCCCGCCGCGCCCGTGCGGACGCGGGTTTCGCGGCGATCGCACGGACGATGGCACGCCGCTTGCAGAGATGACGGGCAAGCCGCCGCGATGGCGTCGGCGACGACGATCCGCCGCTCGTCGATGGCAGCGGACGAAACAGGCGGAGCCGGCGCGTGCGTCAATGCGCCGGCTCCGTCGACTGGATGGAGACAAACCCGTGACGACGCCCGTTACCGTCGGCGTGATCGCGAACCCCGCATCGGGGCGCGACATCCGCCGCCTCACGACGCATGCATCCGTGTTTCCGACCGCGGAGAAGGCGAACATGATCGTGCGCCTGCTGGCCGGCCTCGGCGCGATGGGCGTCGAGCGCGTGCTGACGCTGCGCGACCGCACGGGCATCGCGACGCTGCTGCTGCGCGCGATCGACACGCATCGCGCGATCGCGCCGCACGAGCGCTGGCCCCAGGTCGAATTCGTCGACCTGCCGATCACCGACAGCGTCGCCGACACGCAGGCGGGCGCGGCCTATCTGCACCGGATGGAAGTGTCGCTGATCGTCGTGCTCGGCGGCGACGGCACCCATCGCGCGGTGGCCGCGCATTGCGGCGCGACGCCGCTCGTCGCGCTGTCCACCGGCACCAACAACGCGTTTCCCGAACATCGCGAGGCGACCGTCGCGGGCGTCGCCGCGGGGCTCGCCGCGACCGGCGCCGTGCCGGCCGAGGTCGCGTTCGTGCGCAACAAGCGGCTCGTCGTGCGCTGCGTCGCGGGCGCGCAGCCGGGGCGCGAGGAGATCGCGCTCGTCGACGTGTGCGCCGCGCGGCAGCGCTTCATCGGCGCGCGCGCGATTTCCGGCTCCGACGACATCGACTCGCTCTACCTGACGTTCGCCGAACCGGACGGCATCGGGCTGTCCGCGCTCGGCGGCGCGTGGGCGCCGCTCGAACGCAGCGCGCCGCACGGGCTCGTGATGCGTTTCGCGGAAGCCGGCAATGCGGCCGGCACGCCGCTCGTCGCGCCGATCGCGCCGGGGCGCGTCGACCGTGTCGTGATGCGCAGTTGCGAGCGGCTCGAACCGGGCACGTGGCACGCGATTCCGTTCGAGCGCGGCACGCTCGCGTTCGACGGCGAGCGCGAGATCGAGGTCGTGCAGGGCGATCGCTACGAGATTGCGCTCGACTGGCGCGGGCCGTTGACGGTCGACGTCGGCCGCACGCTGCGCTACGCATCGTCGCGGCAGCTGCTGCGCGACGTCGGCGCGTGGCACGACTGATACACCGGTTTGACGAAGCCGCTTCGGCATCCATCACGATCATCAAGGAGACATCGCATGACAGCCCCTCTCGAAGGACAGGTCGCCATCGTCACGGGCGGCGCGCGCGGCATCGGCCGCGGCATCGCGCTGACGCTTGCCGGCGCCGGCGCGGACATCCTGCTGGCCGACCTGCTCGACGACGCGCTCGACGCCACCGCGCGCGAGGTGCGCGCGCTCGGCCGCCGGGCCGCGATCGCGAAGGTCGACGTCACGCAGGCCGCGCAGGTCGACGCGATGGTCGCGCAGGCGCTCGCCGACCTCGGCCGGCTCGACATCCTCGTGAATTGCGCGGGCGTGATCAGCATTCATCCGGTCGCCGAACTGACCGAGCGCGACTGGGATTTCGTGATGGACGTGAATGCGAAGGGCACTTTCCTCGGCTGCCGGGCGGCACTGGCGCACCTGAAGGCGCAGGGTCGCGGCCGGATCATCAACGTCGCGTCGATCGCGGGCAAGGAAGGCTTTCCGAATCTCGCGCATTACAGCGCATCGAAATTCGCGGTCGTCGGCTTCACCAACGCGCTGGCGAAGGAGCTCGCGCGCGACGGCGTGACCGTCAATGCGATCTGCCCCGGCATCGTCCGTACCTACATGTGGGACCGGCTGTCCGACGAATGGAAGACCGACGGCGAATCGGTCGAGCAATCGTGGCAGCGGCACCAGTTGACGCTGATTCCGCAGGGCCGCGCGCAGACGCCGGAAGACATGGGCCGGCTCGCGCTGTTCTTCGCGACGATGGACAACGTGACGGGCCAGGCCGTGAACGTCGACGGCGGCTTCACGTTCCACTGACGGCCGCAAGGCCGTGCAATCCGCCGCCACGGCTCGGCCGGGGCGGCATTCGCAGTCAGACCTAACCAGGAGACACACATGACCGCTTCGACACAGCTCGGCAGGGACAAGCTGCTGGACGCCTATCGGCTGATGCGCACGATCCGCGAATTCGAGGAACGCCTGCACGTCGAATTCGCGACCGGCGAGATTCCCGGCTTCGTTCACCTGTACGCGGGCGAGGAGGCGTCCGCCGTCGGCACGATCCTGCACCTCGGCCTCGACGACTACGTGGCCACCACGCACCGCGGCCACGGCCATTGCATCGCGAAGGGCGTCGACGTGCACGGGATGATGGCCGAGATCTACGGCAAGAAGACGGGCGTTTGCCGCGGCAAGGGCGGCTCGATGCACATCGCCGACCTGTCGATGGGGATGCTCGGCGCGAACGGGATCGTCGGCGCGGGCGGCCCGCTCGTGTGCGGCGCGGCGCTCGCCGCCAAGCACAAGAAGACGGGCGGCGTCGGCGTGTGCTTCTTCGGCGACGGCGCGTCGAACCAGGGCGTGATCTTCGAATCGATGAACCTCGCGTCGGTGTGGCGGCTGCCCGCGATCTTCGTCGCCGAAAACAACGGCTATGCGGAAGCGACGTCGTCGAGCTGGTCGGTCGCGACCGACAACATCGCCGATCGCGCGAACGGGTTCGGGATGCCGGGCGTGATCGTCGACGGCTTCGACTTCTTCGCGGTGCACGAGGCGCTCGGCGAGGCCGTCGAACGCGCGCGCAACGGCGGCGGCCCGACGCTCGTCGAGGTGAAGTTCACGCGCTATTTCGGCCACTTCGAGGGCGATGCGCAAACCTACCGCGCGCCGGGCGAAGTGCAGAAGCTGCGCGACGAAAAGGACTGCCTGAAGCATTTCGAAACGCGTGTCGTGCGCGCCGAAGCGCTGACGACCGACGACCTGCGCGCGGTCGATGCGCAGGTGAAGGCGCTGATCGACGACGCGGTCGCACAGGCGAAGGCCGCGCCGCTGCCGGATGCCGCCGACCTGCTGGCCGACGTCTACGTGTCGTATCCGTGAGCGCCGGCTGACCCGGCAGCCGGCACGGCAACCCAACATTCCAGGAGACAGACATGGCAAGGAAGATCACTTATTCGCAGGCGATCAACGAGGCGCTCGCGCAGGAAATGGCGCGCGACGACAGCGTGATCGTGATGGGCGAGGACAACGCGGGCGGCGCGGGCGCGCCGGGCGAGGACGACGCATGGGGCGGCGTGCTCGGCGTGACGAAGGGGCTGTTCCACAAGTTTCCGGGCCGCGTGCTCGATACGCCGCTGTCGGAGGGCGGCTACATCGGCGCGGCGGTCGGCGCGGCCGCGTGCGGGATGCGCCCCGTCGCGGAACTGATGTTCATCGATTTCATGGGCGTGTGTTTCGACCAGATCTTCAACCAGGCCGCGAAATTCCGCTACATGTTCGGCGGCAAGGCCGTGACGCCGGTCGTGATCCGCGCGATGTACGGCGCCGGCCTGCGCGCGGCCGCGCAGCACTCGCAGATGCTCACGTCGCTGTTTACGCACATTCCGGGGCTCAAGGTCGTATGCCCGTCGACGCCGTACGACGCGAAGGGGCTCCTGATCCAGGCGATTCGCGACAACGATCCCGTGATCTTCCTCGAACACAAGCTGCTCTATACGCGCGAGGGCGACGTGCCTGAGGAATCCTATGCGATTCCGTTCGGCGAGGCGAACGTGCTGCGCGACGGCGACGACGCGACGATCGTCACGTACGGCCGGATGGTGCATCTCGCGATGGACGCGGCCGCGACGCTCGCGAAGGACGGCATCCAGTGCGACGTGATCGACCTGCGCACGACGTCGCCGCTCGACGAGGAAACGATCCTCGAAAGCGCCGAACGCACCGGGCGCGTGGTGGTCGTCGACGAAGCAAACCCGCGCTGCTCGATCGCGACCGACATCGCCGCGCTCGTCGCGCAGCGTGCGTTCCGTTCGCTCAAGGCGCCGATCGAACTCGTGACCGCGCCGCATACGCCCGCGCCGTTCGCCGGCGTATTGGAAGACCTGTACATCCCGTCCGCCGATGCGATCGCGCAGGCGGTACTCAAGACGAGGAGCTGACACGATGTCGATTCACATGATCACGATGCCCAAGTGGGGGCTGTCGATGGAGCAGGGGCAGGTCAACGGCTGGCTGAAGGCGATCGGCGAACGCGTGGCGAAGGGCGACGAGGTGCTCGACGTCGAGACGGACAAGATCTCGTCGGGCGTCGAATGCGCGTTCGACGGCACGCTGCGCCGGCAGGTCGCGCAGGAGGGCGAGACGCTGCCCGTCGGCGCGCTGCTCGGCGTGGTCGCGGCCGCCGATGCGAGCGACGCCGACATCGATGCGGCGATCGCCGACTTCCAGCGCGATTTCGTGCCGAGCGCGGCGTCCGACGAGGCGGCCGGCCCGCAGCCGGAGAAGGCGCAGATCGGCGGACGCACGCTCCGCTTCCTGAAGCTGGGCGACGGTTCGGGCACGCCGGCCGTGCTGATCCACGGCTTCGGCGGCGACCTGAACAACTGGCTGTTCAATCACGCGGAGCTCGCCGCGCACCGGCCGGTGTGGGCGCTCGATCTGCCCGGCCACGGCGAATCGGGCAAGGCGGTCGAGACCGGCAGCCTCGACGAACTGGCCGATGCGGTGCTCGCGCTGCTCGATGCGCAGCACATCGAGCGTGCGCACCTGATCGGCCATTCGATGGGCGGCGCGGTGGCGATGACGTTGGCCGACAGCGCGCCGGAGCGCGTGGCGTCGCTCACGCTGATCGCGAGCGCCGGGCTCGGTGCCGATATCAACCGCGGGTACATCGACGGCTTCGTCGCGGGCAACAGCCGCAACACGTTGAAGCCGCACCTCGGCGCGCTGTTCGCGGACGACGCGTTGGTCACGCGGCAATTGGTCGAGGATCTCGTCAAGTACAAGCGGCTCGAAGGCGTGCAGGCCGCGCTGGAGAAAATCGCGCATGCCGCGTTCGACGGCGCCGCGCAGCGGCGCGTATTCCGCGACCGGCTCGCGTCGCTGGCGCCGCGCACGCTCGTGATCTGGGGCGAGCGCGACCAGGTGATTCCCGCGCAGCACGCGCAGGGCCTGCCGGACGGCGTGCGTGCCGAGGTGCTCGCCGGCAGCGGCCACATGGTGCAGATGGAGGCGGCCGCCGACGTGAACCGCCTGATCGTCGCGTTCCTCGGAGACTGACGATGGCAGCCGCGCTCGAACGACCCAGCCTCACGGCGCTCGGCCAGCCCGGCGCGAGAAGTCGCGACAAGCTCGCGCGCATTCCGGTGCGCATCGAGCCCGCGGCCGGCGCGGCGCTGCCGAAGCCGCCGTGGCTGCGCGCGCGGCCGATGATGAGCGCGGCGGTGACCGACATGGCCACCGTGCTGCGCGAGCATCGGCTGCATTCCGTCTGCGAGGAGGCGATGTGTCCGAACATCGGCGAATGCTTCGCGCAGCGCACCGCGACCTTCATGATCATGGGCGGGCTGTGTACGCGGCGCTGTCCGTTCTGCGATGTCGCGCACGGCCGTCCGGAGCCGCTCGATCCAGCCGAGCCCGCACGGCTGGCCGACGCGGCGGCGGCGCTCGGATTGCGCTACGTCGTGATCACGTCGGTCGACCGCGACGATCTGCGCGACGGCGGCGCCGCGCATTTCGCCGCATGCATCGCGGCGGTGCGCGCGAGCGTGCCGGGCATCGGCGTCGAGGTGCTGACGCCGGACTTCCGCGGCCGCGCGGCCCGTGCGCTCGACGCGCTGTCGTCGGCCTGGCCCGATGTGTTCAATCACAACATCGAGACGGTGCCGTCGCTGTATCGCGCGGCGCGGCCCGGCGCCGACTATCGCGGCTCGCTGGAACTGCTCGCGCACGCGAAGGCCGCGCGGCCGACGCTCGTGACGAAATCGGGATTGATGCTCGGGCTCGGCGAACGCGACGACGAGGTGCGCGACACGTTGCGCGACCTGCGTGCACACGAGGTCGACGTGCTGACGCTCGGCCAGTATCTCGCACCGTCGGCGCACCATTTGCCGGTGCGGCGCTACGTGAGCCCGGATGCGTTCGCCGCGTGGCGCGACGAGGCGCTCGCGCTCGGTTTCAGGGAAGCCGTCGCCGGCCCGCTCGTGCGGTCGTCATATCACGCGGCCGACGTGCTGGAGGGCGCGTAGCGCGCCACGCGTCAGGCGGCGGCGGCCGCGGCGGCGGCGGCGTGCGCGCGACCGATGCGGCGCAGGTACAGCACGAGCCCCGCGCCCGCCAGCATCAGGCTGACCGTGTTCGCGAACCAGAAGCCGCGCGCGCCGGTCAGCCACGCGGGCGCGATGCCGCCGACGTCGAAGCCGAGCACGTAGCCGCCGCTGAGTCCGACGCCCCACAGCGCGACCGCATAGATCACGGTCGGCACGATCGCCACCTTGTACGCGCGCAGCACGAACGCCGACGTGACCTGCAGCGCATCGAACACGTGGTAGCACGCGACGATCGCGACGAGCGGCATCGCGGCCGCGGCGACGGCCGGGTTCGGCGTATAGCCGCCGATGATCAGCGGGCGCAGCGCGAACACGAGCACGCCGTAGGCGGCGGCAACACCGCACGCGAACATCACGCTATGCCGGCCGAGCAGCCGGGCTTCGTCGGCGCGTCCGGCGCCGAGCGCGCGCGCGACCAGCGTCGACGCCGCCACGCCGATCGACAGCGGCGTCATGTACAGCACCGCGCCGATGTTGCCGGCGATCTGGTGGCCCGCCAGCGTCGTCGTGCCGAACTGCGCGATGAACAGCGCCATGCACGTGTACGACGTGACCTCGATCAGGTACGACAGGCCCATCGGCACGCCGAGCTTCAGGATCGCCTTCTGCCGTTCCCACACGGGCCAGCAGAAGCGCGAGAAGATCGCGAGCGGCGCGAACACGTCGAGCTTCGCGAGCAGCGTGTAGCCGATCAACGCGAGCGCCCAGTTGATCAGCGTGCTCGCGAGCCCGCAGCCGGGGCCGCCGAGCGCCGGTACGCCGAGGCCGCCGAAGATGAACCACACGTTCAGCGGAAACTTGAGCAGCAGCGCGCCGATCTGCAGGATCATCGCGAGCCGCGGCTTGCCGGCCGCGTTGGTCAGCGCGTTGTAGATGCGGAACACGAGGCTGGCGGGCAGCCCGTACGACAGGATGCGCAGGTAGTCGACGGTGCGCTCGTGCAGTGCGGCGGGCGCATGCGCGACGCGCAGCAGCGGTTCGGGAAAATGCAGCAGCAGGAAGCCGGGGATCGCGAGCAGCACCGCAAGCCACAGCGCCTGGCGCACTTCCTCGCCGATCTCGGCATAGCGCCGCGCGCCGTACAGTTGCCCGGTGATCGGCTGCAGCGCGGACAGGATGCCCGTCAGCCCGATATAGATCGATACGTAGATCGACGAGCCGAGCCCGAGCGCGGCGAGATCGACGGCCGAGTAGCGACCGACCATCGCGGTGTCGATCACGCCGAACGCGATGATCGCGAGCTGACCGACCAGCACCGGCCATGCGAGACCGACGATCCGGCGGATGTCGCCGAACATCGTCAATCGGCCGCCTGGCGGCGCGGCGGACGCCGTTTGACGGGCGTCTTCGGCCTTTCGATGCGTTCGTACAGGCGGAAGCGCTCGTCACGGTCGGCGACACGGCGGCCTTCCCAGACGAGACGCCACACGTATTGCGACATCGCGCTCGGCTCGCCGAAGTCGGAGCGGTCCTGGCGCAGGATCACGTCGCAGTCGCCGGAGAAATCGAAATGCATGTTGCCGAAGTACGCAAAGGTCGCGATCTGCGCGTCGCCGAGCCGCACCGGCGAAATGCATTCGTAGTCGGACGGCAGGTGCACGGCGATCTGTTGCGCGACATCGCGATAGGTCCGGCCGTAGTTGACGATCGGCAGCCACAGCGTCATCAGCAGCACCCACATCAGCGTGGTGCCCGCGCCCGACAGCACGACGCTGCGCCACAGCACCTTGGGCTGTCGCGACACACGCCAGCGCACGATGAAGCACCAGCACACGGTGACGATCACCGCGCAGATGAACGACAGGATCTTGAAATGCGGCTCGTAGCCGGGCACGAGGCGCGCGAGGTTGCGCGCGAGCGGATGCGGGAAGCCGGTGAGCGACGCGAGCCACACCAGCCACACGAAGGTGCCGAGGATCGTGAAGCTCAGCACCGCGAACCAGTCGATCGCGTTGATCGCGCCGCGCTTGAGGGTCGGCAGCGCGAAGGTCGCGAGCACTGCGAGCGGCGGCAGCAGCAGCATGTACATGCGGTTCGACTGCTGGCTTTGCAGGATCACGAGCGCGACGAGCGGCACGGCGACCGACAGCGGAATCGCGATGTGCGCACGGCGACGCATGCCGGCCCAGCTCCACCATGCCCAGATCGCGAGCGGCCACGCGGGCCACGTGAACAGCGGCAGGTTTTTCGCCGCATAGCCGAGCACGGCCGTCGGCGGGCCCGAAAAGCGCATCAGGCTGCCGTGGATCCACTGGTTGAAGAACCACGCGGCGTCGTCGGGCGCCGCGACGAACGCGGCGAGCGGCCACAGCGCGGCGATCGCGACCGCGAGCGGCAGGCCGACCAGCGGCAGGCGCAGGTTGCGCATCTCGGGCGTGACGAGCCACAGCGCGGCCGTGCCCGCGAGCAGCGCGACGACCAGCACCGGGTTGCCGGACAGCGCGACGAGGCCCATCGCGAGGCCCCACCACAGTGCACCCTGCAGCGGCTTGTCGATGCCGCGCACGATCCCGTACACGAGCATCGCGATCCACGCGAACTGCGCGAGCTGCGGCGTCGTTTCGTGCCCGCGTTCCGCGAGGCCGAAGCAGGCGACGAGCACCAGCAGCGCGCCGTCCGCCAGCGTGCGGCCGTAGTCGCGCGGCTCGGGTTCGCCGCCGAACGCGTATTTGAACGGTTGAACCTCGGCGCGCCGGCCGAGCAGGTAGGCCGCGTACCAGACGAACGCGCACGCGACGCAGAACAGCACGCCGGTATCGACGCGCGACGCGTTGCTCGCGTCGACCCACGGGCCGAGGCCGCGGATCGACAGCGCGCCGAGCCAGTAGCCGAGTGGCCCGTCGGTGGTGATGAACTTGCCGACCAAGTTCGGCAGCAGCCAGTCGTGCCAGCCGCCCTTGGCCATCGTCCACATCACGCCGAAGCCCGCCGCGTCCTCGTTTTTCCACGGGTCGCGGCCGAACAGGCCGAACGCCGCGTAGACGAGGCAGAGCGTGAGCAGCAGCCAGCGCGGCAGCGCGCGCGTGGCGGAGGCGGTGAGACGGACGACAGGCTTCATGCAGATGAGCGATTTGTTATGGGCGGGCGGCCGGCGCGATCGCGCGCGGCCGAGCCGGTTTCGAGCATCCGGCATTGTAGTCGCGCCCGCTGTTGTGCGTCAGGTCGTTTCCCGGGCGCCGGCCGGCGCCTGGCGGGCGAGCAGAGACAAAAAAGGGCAGCCTGGGCTGCCCTTTCGTGCGGTACCGGTGCGTTGCCGCCGCCGGATCGGTGCAAAAGCTTACTTTGCAGCAGCCTTGCCGTTCGCGCGTGCGCCGAACTTGTTCTTGAACTTCTCGACACGGCCTGCCGTGTCCATGATCTTTTGCTGACCCGTGTAGAACGAGTGCGATTCCGACGACACTTCGATCTTGGCGAGCGGGTAGGTCTTGCCTTCGTGTTCGATGGTTTCACGCGTCTGGATCGTCGAGCGCGTGATGAACTTGAAGCCGTTCGACATGTCTTGGAAGACGACTTCGCGGTAGTCCGGGTGAATGCCAGGTTTCATGATTTTCCTTGGTGAGAGCGGTAGCCAACCCGCCGCTTGCCGTGTCGAGCCGCCCCGAAAGGAGCGATTCGGCTGACGCCAAGCCCGGCGCGAGCCACTTGCCTAAGGTCGAAAAACGGCGATTATGCCAGAAAATCAGACGGTTGACGAATAATTTTCACGGTGCGTCGAGCGCGCCGGTGCCGGCCGGATCCTGCCGGTAGTAGCGCGCGAGCAGCCGGTACAGCTCCGGAAATTCGGACTCGAACGCTTTCGGCCGCACGAACAGCGCCTCGCTGCACACCGCGAAGAATTCCGACGGGTGGTCGGCCGCATAGGGATCGATCAGCGAATCCCGCTCGAAGCGCGCCCACGCGCGGTCTGGCACCGCGTCGACGCGCGCGCAGAATTGGTCGTATGCGTGTTCGAACACGTCGGCCCATGCCTGGGCGTCGAGGTGCGGCGCATGCCAGCGGCGAAAAAGGGGCGGATAGCCGTCGGCCGCGCCGTTGACCATGTCGATCTTGTGCGCGAATTCGTGGATCACGACGTTGTACGCGTCCCGGCCGTCCGTCATCTGCGCGTCTTCCCACGACAGGATCACGGGGCCGCCTTCCCACGCCTCGCCGCTCGCATCCTGCTCGACTTCGTGGACGACGCCGTCCTCGTCCTGCACGGTCTTGCGGATCACGAATTCGCCCGGATACACGACGACGCCGACCCAGCCGTCATACAGCGACAGGTCGAGATTCAGCACGGGCAGGCAGGCCTGCGCGGCGATCGCGACGATCATCGCGTCGGTCAGCTCGAGCCCGTGCGCGGTCGAAAACGATTTTTTCGCGACGAACAGGCTCGTCAGCTCGCGCAACCGGCCGAGCGCGTCGGGCGGCAGCGCGGCGAGGAACGGCAGGCGCTCGACGGTTTCGTGCCACAGCGCGTCGGGAATCGGATGGCTGCGCAGCGCGCGGTCGCGGCGGCGGTCGTCGAACCAGCGGGTCAGTTTCGAAAGCATGGAGGCTGCGGACGAAAATCCAAAGCCTGTCTTTTAACTCAATCGATCTGTTTTTGCCATGCCGCGAAGAGGCCGCCGACGAGCGCGACGCCCGCGAGGAAGTAAAAGCCGTCGAGCGATGCGAGGAACGACGCCTGTTGCGCGACCATCCGCGCAATCGACGCGATCGCGAGGCCGTGCGCGTCGTTCAGCGCGTGGCCCGCGGCCGCATAGCTGCGCGTCAGCGCGTCGGCGGTCTGCTGGAACAGCGGATCGAACACGTTCGCGCGCTCGACGAGCCGCGTCTGATGCATGGCCAGCCGGTGCTGCTCGACGATGATCACCGACGACGTCGCGAACGAGATCGTCAGTTGCCGCACGATGTTCTTCACCCGGTAGCCATGCGTGTATTCGTCGATCGCGAAGATCCGGAACGTGAGATTCGCGACCGGCAGCACGATGAACAGCAGCAGCAACCCGCGCAGCAGCAGCGGGACGACCAGCGCGGCTTCGCCGACCTGCGGCGTCATCCGCGTCATCGATAGCGCGGCCGTGACGGCGATCGCGAATCCCGGCACGACGAACCACTTCTTGTGCGTGACGAATTTCGCGTAGCGCAGGTAGGCGAACAGCGCGGTGGCCGAAATCAGCGACATCGTGCCGACCAGGCGCCCGGCATTCTCGACCGGATAGCCGAGGCCGCCCTCGAGCAGCCGCGCCGTCAGGTAGCTGAAGCCCGTCGTCTCGTAGTAATAGAACATGTAGAGCAGCAGCCCGACCTGGAACGTCCGCTCTCGAAACGCATGCAGCCGCACGAGCGGCGTCGGGTGATGCCACTGGTGATACGCGAACCATGCGAGCGCGCCGAGCCCCGCGATCGTCAGCACGATCAGCATCGGCGAGCCGCTGTAGAGCTGGTAATGCACCTGCTGCAGCACGATCTGCAGCGCGCCTTGCGCGAGGGCGAACACCACATATGGCCAGAAGTGGCCGGAGCCGCGTTCGTCGTCCGGCGTGCGGCCCGAATCGGGCAGCGTGAGCAAGGCGAGGGCCGCGAACGCGATGCCGGCCGGCGCCGTGCACGCGAACAGTGCGCGCCACGTCGAATGCGCGACCAACAGCCCGCCGACGATCGGCGCGAGCGCGCTGCCGAGCAGGATCATGATCAGGAACGCGCGCGTCGCGGGCGGCCGTGCCTGCGGCTTGAAGCTGATCTGGATCAGGATCCGGCACGCGCCCATCATCGGGCCGATGAAATAGCCCTGGAAGCCGCGCGCGAACGCGAGCTCCAGCGACGTGTCGGCCAGCGCCGCCGCGATCGCGCCGAACGAGAACATCAGCATGCAGCCTGCGACGTAGCGGCGATGGCCGAGCCGGTCGACCCACCATTGCTGCTGCAGGATGCCGAGCACGGCCGTGACCGCGTAGGCGCTCGACGACCACACGAGTTCGTCGGGCGACGCGTTGATGCCGCCCGCGATGTAGCTTGCGAAGAACGAGAAGACGGCGTTGTCGAAGTAATCGATGCCGGTGACGAGCGCGAGCGCCCATGGAAACAGGTCCGCGCGCAGGTTCGCACGGCTCCACAGTGGCCGGCCCGGCACCGCGTTCATTCGCGATCCTTGCGTGCGCGGCGCGTGCCGGCCTCCGCCCGCCGCTGCGCGATCAGCGCATCGGCGTTCTCGCCGGCGAGGCGCCGCTCGACGTAATCGATGTCGTGCTGCAGTTCCTTGCGCAGCGCGACGGCTTCCTTCAGCTCGCGCTGGACGGCCGCGATCCGCCGGTCGAGCGTGTCGATCTGCTCGGCGAGGCCGGCGCGGATGTCGCGCAGCGATGCGTCCGAATAACGTCGCCGGCCGTCGCCCGTTTCTTCCAGCGGACGCTTCAGCATTTCGGTGATGCCATGCAGCGAGAAGCCGAGCGCACGCAGCCGCAGGATGCGCGCGAAGCGCTCGAGGTTGGCTTCGTCGTAGAGGCGGTAGCGGCCTTCGCTGCGCGACGGCGTGACGAGCCCGCGCTCCTCATAGTATTTCAGCGTGCGCGGCGTGACGCCGAGCCGCGACGCGGCGTCGCTGACGGTCAATAGCGGGGTGGAGGCGTCGTTCGGCATCGGATCGGGGGATTGGGCGGGACAATGACGCGATTATAGATCAACCTGTACGTTCACGTTCATGTTTGAATCGAAAAACGGCCGCCGGGCTGGATGCGCGGGCGGCCGTGTTGCGGAGCGGGAGGGCGATCAGCCGCCGCGGCGCATCAGGTCGAAGAACTCGGAATTGCTCTTCGTCTGGCGGATCTTGTCGAGCAGGAATTCCATCGCCTCGACTTCGTCCATGTCGTGGATGAACTTGCGCAGCACCCAGATCTTTTGCAGGATCTCGGGCTTGATCAGCATTTCCTCGCGACGCGTGCCCGACTTGTTCAGGTTGATCGACGGGTACACGCGCTTTTCCGCGAGACGGCGCTCGAGGTGCACTTCCATGTTGCCGGTGCCCTTGAACTCTTCGTAGATCACGTCGTCCATGCGGCTGCCGGTTTCGATCAGCGCGGTGCCGATGATCGTCAGCGAGCCGCCTTCCTCGATGTTGCGTGCCGCGCCGAAGAAGCGCTTCGGACGCTGCAGCGCGTTCGCGTCGACACCGCCCGTCAGCACCTTGCCCGACGCCGGGATCACGGTGTTGTACGCACGCGCGAGACGCGTGATCGAGTCGAGCAGAATCACGACGTCGTGCTTCATTTCGACGAGACGCTTCGCCTTCTCGATCACCATTTCGGCGACCTGGACGTGGCGCGTGGCCGGTTCGTCGAACGTCGACGCGATCACTTCGCCGGCGACCGAGCGTTGCATTTCGGTCACTTCTTCCGGACGCTCGTCGATCAGCAGCACGAACAGGATCACGTCCGGGTGGTTCTGCTTGATCGCGTGTGCGATGTGCTGGAGCATCACGGTCTTGCCCGACTTCGGCGACGCGACGAGCAGGCCGCGCTGGCCCTTGCCGATCGGCGCGATCATGTCGATGATGCGGCCCGTGACGTTTTCCTCGCCGCGCATCTCGCGTTCGAGCGACAGCGGCTTGTTCGGGTGCAGCGGCGTGAGGTTCTCGAACATGATCTTGTGTTTCGAGGCCTCGGGCGGCTGCCCGTTGACTTTGTCGACCTTCACCAGCGCGAAGTAGCGCTCGCCGTCCTTCGGCGTACGGACTTCACCTTCGATGGTGTCGCCGGTGTGCAGGTTGAAGCGGCGGATCTGCGACGGGCTGATATAGATGTCGTCGGTGCTCGCGAGGTACGACATTTCCGGCGAGCGCAGGAAGCCGAAGCCGTCCGGCAGTACTTCGAGCGTACCGTCGCCGAAGATCGTCTCTCCCGTCTTGGCGCGCTTTTTGAGAATGGCGAACATCAGCTCCTGCTTGCGCAGGCGGTTCGCGTTTTCGATCTCCAGGCCGTTGGCCATTTCGATCAGTTCGGAGACGTGCAGAGACTTGAGCTCGGATAAATGCATACGGAGAACCCGCCAGGGAGGAGATGCGACGAAAGAAAATAAGGGAGGAGGGCGAGCGGAGGCGCTCAGAGACTTAAATGCGTCTTGTCGACGTTTTTTAATTCTAGCATAGCCCGATTCGCGCTTGAGCGAGCGATCGGCGGCTTGACAACGGACGTGTTGCCGACTGACAACACGTCCGCGGAACTGCCGGTATTACAGGTGGCTGTCCAGGAATGCGGTGAGCTGCGACTTCGACAGCGCGCCGACCTTCTGTGCGGCGGCCGCGCCGTTCTTGAACAGGATCAGCGTCGGGATGCCGCGCACGCCGAATTTCGCCGGCGTGGCCTGGTTGTCGTCGACGTTGATCTTCGCGATCTGCAGCTTGTCGCCGTAGTCCTTCGCGACTTCGTCGAGGATCGGGGCGATCATCTTGCACGGGCCGCACCATTCGGCCCAGAAATCGACGAGCACGGGCTTGTCGGACTTGACGACGTCCTGTTCGAACGATGCGTCGCTGATGTGTTTGATCTGTTCGCTCATTGGGTCAATACCTCTTACGGTTCGGGGACTGCCTGCTTGCGCGTTGCAGCGTACCGGCCTCCGTAGGCTGCCGGCCGCTGCGGCAGGGCACTCCGCCTTCCGGGACGGAGGGACGTAAGCGCTGCATGCCGCGGCTCGCGGGTCGTTCGGGCGTCATATTAGCCTAAATTGCTATCTGCTGCGGGCGGCGATAGTAGCCGCTATGCGAGTAGGGGTACGACGCGACGTTCGACCGTCGTGCCACGCAGGTGGAGGCCGGTCCGCCAATTACAAGGGGCGGGCCGCGTGCAACGTGTCCGAATGGGCGAAGCGCGGGTTTGCCCGGCGAGATTCGCATTGATGCGAACAAACGGTCGCATTCGTCCGGAAGCGGTGATAGAATATGCCGTGACGGGCCTCCTCGCATGGTGGGGCGGTGAACCTGGTCAGGTCGGGAACGAAGCAGCCACAATCGTTTTCCGCCAGTGCCGAGGGTTGGGCTCGTCACCTTCCTTCTCGCCCCGTTCGCAGGGCGTTTTTTATTTCTGCTTCACACTCCGTTCGACCTGCGCCTTGCCCGTGTTCCGCACCGTTTCGCGTGTCGGCGCGACGCAGCGTTACTGATACAATTTCCCGATGACCTATCAAGTTCTCGCACGCAAGTGGCGTCCGAAGGATTTCGCTTCGCTCGTCGGCCAGGAGCACGTCGTCAGGGCGCTCACGCACGCGCTCGACGGCGGGCGTCTCCATCATGCCTATCTGTTTACCGGAACCCGCGGTGTCGGCAAGACGACGCTGTCGCGGATCTTCGCGAAGGCGCTCAACTGTGAAACCGGCGTGACGTCGCAGCCGTGCGGCGTCTGTCGCGCCTGTCGCGAGATCGACGAGGGCCGTTTCGTCGATTACGTCGAGATGGACGCGGCGAGCAACCGCGGCGTCGACGAGATGGCCGCGCTGCTCGAGCGCGCGGTGTATGCACCGGTCGATGCGCGCTTCAAGGTCTACATGATCGACGAAGTGCACATGCTGACGAACCACGCGTTCAACGCGATGCTGAAGACGCTCGAAGAGCCGCCGCCGCACGTCAAGTTCATCCTCGCGACGACCGATCCGCAGAAAATTCCCGTCACCGTGCTGTCGCGCTGCCTGCAGTTCAACCTGAAGCAGATGCCGGCCGGGCACATCGTGTCGCATCTCGAGCGGATCCTCGGCGAAGAGCAGATCACGTTCGAGCCGCAGGCGCTGCGCCTGCTCGCGCGCGCCGCGCAGGGCAGCATGCGCGACGCGCTGTCGCTGACCGACCAGGCGATCGCCTATTCGGCGAACGAGGTGACCGAGTCGGCGGTGTCGGGCATGCTCGGCGCGCTCGACCAGACTTACATGGTGCGCCTGCTCGACGCGCTCGCGGCCGGCAACGGCCCGGAAATCCTCGCGATTGCCGACGAGATGTCGCTGCGCAGCCTGTCGTTCTCGACCGCGCTGCAGGATCTCGCGAGCCTGCTGCACCGGATCGCCTGGGCGCAGTTCGCGCCGGGCTCGGTGCTCGACGAATGGCCGGAAGCGGCCGACCTGCGCCGTTTCGCGGAAACGCTGAGCGCCGAGCAGGTGCAATTGTTCTATCAGATCGCGACGGTCGGGCGCGCCGAACTCGGCCTGGCGCCGGACGAATATGCCGGTTTCACGATGACGCTGCTGCGGATGCTCGCGTTCGAGCCGGCCGCTGGCGCCGGCGGCGCGCCGGGCGGTCAGCCGTCCGTGCCGCCGCGTGCGGTGCCGGCCCCGCGCGCAGCCGCGGCACCGGCCGCCGCCGCGGCGA
>NZ_LZXX01000135.1:0-37184 GCF_001729305.1 Burkholderia sp. A2
CGTGCCGGCGGCCGGCGGCGTATGCGGCGCGGCCGGCGTGTTCTGCGCGAAACGCTGGAAGAACGCGTCGCTGTTGTCGCCCGCGCCGGGCGGCGGGGTGCCCGGGCCGGCCAGCGTGGACGGCGGCTGCATCTGCTGCGCGCGCGCGGTGTCGTTGAGCGCCTGTTCCTTGCGTTCCGTCTGCGCGATCAGGTCGGACAGCGGATCGGGCGCGACGGCCGGATACAGGTCGAACACGAGCCGGTACTTGTAGGTGCCGACGGGCGGCAGCGTGAACACCTGCGGCTTCACCGAGCCCTTCAGGTCGAACACCATCCGCACGACGTGCGGCTGATACTGGCCGACGCGCACCGACTGGATCTGCGGATCGTTCGGCGCGATCTTCGATACGAGGTCGCGCAGCGCCTGGTCGAGGTCGAGGCCGCTCAGGTCGACGACCAGACGGTCGGGCCCCTGCAGCAGCTGTTGGCTATTCTGCAGCGGCTGGTCGGATTCGATCGTGACGCGCGTGTAATCGCGTGCGGGCCACACGCGCACGCCGAGCACCGACGACGCATGCGCGAGCCGCGGCGCGACGAGACCGAGCACCAGCGTCGACGCTCCCGCGCGCAGGATCTGACGGCGCCGCCAGTTGTGCGTCGCGGTGGCCGCCGATTCGATCGAGCGGAACGGTTTGATCAACATCTTTCGAGACATGCCTTTCCTGAAGCGCTGTACGCCCGGACGGTGAGGGCACGGCCGTCGCCATCCACGTCGAGCGAGAAAACCAGATCGGGCACGCCGAGCAGCGCGCCCGCCTGTTGCGGCCATTCGACGAGGCAGATCGCGCTGGAATTGAAATATTCGCGAAAGCCTGCATCGGACCATTCGGCCGGATCGTTGAATCGATACAGATCGAAGTGATAGACCTCGAGTTCCCCGTCGCTGCGCTCGAGCGCGTACGGCTCGACGAGCGTATAGGTCGGGCTGCGCACGCGGCCCGGGTGGCCGAGGCCGCGCAGGATCGCGCGCACGAGGGTCGTCTTGCCCGCGCCGAGATCGCCGACCAGCTGGATCTGCAGCCCGTCGAACGCATGGGCGCGGGCGAGCTCGATGCGCGCCGCGTCGAGCGCGTGCGCGAAGCGGGTGCCGAAGGCCTCGGTTGCCGCTTCGTCGGCGAGCGCGATCACGCGCTCCGCGAGCGGGGCGGGCAACATGGCTTGAGGCGGTTGGCTGGGCGTGGCTGGCATTCTCGTAAAATAGTGCGATGAACCGACTACCGGAACGCACCGCATCCGACCGGCCTTCGACTCGTGCCGAAGGCGCGGCGCCGTGCGCGCTCGACGATGCGGCGTTGACTGCGCTCGCCGCTCGCATCAGGGCGTGGGGGCGCGAATTGGGTTTCGGGGCGATCGGCATCAGCGACACCGATCTCTCGGATGCCGAAGCGGGCCTCGCCGCCTGGCTGGAAGCCGGATACCACGGCGAAATGGATTATATGGCCAAACATGGGATGAAACGCGCGCGGCCGGCCGAACTTGTGGCCGGTACGCGACGCGTGATTTCCGTGCGGCTCGCCTACCTGCCGGCCCAAACGCTCGCGGCCGACGCGCCCGGCGGCGAGCCCGGCGCGCTCGCGCCGCACGACTGGCGCGCGCGCGAACGGGCGCGGCTCGACGATCCGCGGGCGGCCGTCGTGTCGATCTATGCACGCGGCCGCGACTATCACAAGGTGCTGCGCAACCGGCTGCAGACGCTCGCGGAGCGCATCGAGCACGAGATCGGCGGGTTCGGCTACCGCGTGTTCACCGATTCGGCGCCCGTGCTCGAAGTCGAACTCGCGCAGAAGGCCGGGGTCGGCTGGCGCGGCAAGCACACGCTGCTGCTGCAGCGCGATGCCGGCTCGCTGTTCTTTCTCGGCGAGATTTACGTCGACCTGCCGCTGCCGACCGATGCGCACACGTCGCCCGACAGCGCACCCGAAACGCCCGGCGCGCACTGCGGCAGCTGCACGCGCTGCATCGACGCGTGCCCGACCGGCGCGATCGTCGAGCCGTACCGCGTCGACGCGCGCCGCTGTATCTCGTACCTGACGATCGAACTGAAAGGCAGCATCCCCGAGCCGCTGCGGCCGATGATCGGCAATCGCGTGTACGGCTGCGACGACTGCCAGCTCGTGTGCCCGTGGAACAAGTTCGCGCAGGCCGCGCCCGTCGCCGATTTCGACGTGCGGCATGGCCTCGATCGCGCGACGCTCGTCGAGCTGTTCGCGTGGGACGGCGAGACGTTCGATACGCGGATGCAGGGCAGCGCGATCCGGCGCATCGGCTATGAAAGCTGGCTGCGCAATCTCGCGGTCGGGCTCGGCAATGCGTTGCGCGCCGGCGCGGACCGGCTCGCGCCGTCGGCGCGCGACGCGATCGTGGCCGCGCTGCGCGCCCGCGCCGACGATCCGTCGCCGGTCGTGCGCGAGCATGTCGAATGGGCGCTGCGAGCGGCGTGAAGGCGGCGTAAAGTGTCGTCGGCGCGCGGGCAGGGCCGCGCGCATCCCGGTCAGGAGAAGGCAATGTTCAACGCAGTCATCGACGCGCCGTTCGGCAAGGTCGGCATCCGCACGGATGCCGCGGTGGTGCGCGAGATCGTCTATCTGCCCGAATCGATGAAGTCGGTCGATCCGGATTCGGCGCTCGCGAAGCGCGCGGTCGAGCAGATCGAACGTTATTTCGAGCGCGCGTCGGCGCGTTTCGACCTGCCGCTCGCCGACGTCGGCAGCGCATTCCAGCACCGCGTGTGGGACGTGATCAGCGACATCCCGCCCGGGACGGTGCTGACCTACGGCCAGGTCGCGAAGCGGATCGGCAGTGCGCCGCGCGCGGTCGGCCAGGCGTGCGGCGCGAACTACTTCCCGCTCGTGATACCGTGCCATCGCGTCGTCGCGGCGGGCGGCCTCGGCGGGTTCGCGAACCACGACGACAACGGCTATTACCAGCGAGTGAAGCGCTGGCTGCTGGCGCACGAGGGCGTGCCGTACCAATGAGCGAACCGATGATTTCCCCCGACGTCGACAACGATACCGATGCCGTCGCGGCATCGCCCGCGCTGCTCGCGAGCCGCACGTCGATCGACGTGTTCTGCGATGCGCTGTGGCTCGAGCACGGGCTCGCGCGCAACACGCTCGATGCGTACCGGCGCGACCTGGCGCTGTTTTCCCACTGGCTGGCCGCGACGCACGACGCGTCGCTCGACTCGGCCGACGAGGCGATGGTGACCGGCTACATCGCCGCGCGCAGCGACGGCAAGGCGACGTCGTCGAACCGGCGGCTGTCGGTGTTCCGCCGCTATTACGGCTGGGCCGTGCGCGAGCATCGCGCGAGCGCGGACCCGACGCTGCGGATCACGTCGGCGAAGCAGGCGGCCCGGTTCCCGTCGACGCTGTCCGAGGCGCAGGTCGAGGCGCTGCTCGGCGCGCCCGACATCGGCACGCCGCTCGGCCTGCGCGATCGCACGATGCTCGAGCTGATGTACGCGAGCGGGCTGCGCGTGAGTGAGCTCGTCACGCTGAAGACCGTCGAGGTCGGCCTCAACGAAGGCGTCGTGCGCGTGATGGGCAAGGGGTCGAAGGAGCGGCTCGTGCCGTTCGGCGAAGTCGCGCACGGCTGGATCGAACGCTACCTGCGCGATGCGCGGCCGGCGCTGCTCGGCGCACGCGCGGCCGATGCGCTGTTCGTGACCGCGCGCGGCGACGGGATGACGCGTCAGCAGTTCTGGAACATCATCAAGCGCCACGCACAGCAGGCCGACGTGCGCGCGCACCTGTCGCCGCATACGCTGCGGCACGCGTTCGCGACGCACCTGCTGAACCACGGCGCCGACCTGCGCGTCGTGCAGCTGCTGCTCGGCCACAGCGACATCTCGACCACGCAGATCTATACGCACGTCGCGCGCGAGCGGCTCCGGACGCTGCACGCACAGCATCACCCGCGCGGCTGACGCGCGACGCGTCCGTCCGGCGCGGCGCGGGCGCCGATGCGGGCTGCGCCGCTGGCGCCCGCCGCGTCAGACCAGCTCGCGCAGCCGGTGCTTGAGCACCTTGCCGGTCGACGCGGCCGGCAGCGCATCGAGCACGCGGATGTGCGCGGGGCGTTTGTAAGCCGTGAGCCGATCCGCGCACCATGCGTGCAATGCCGCCTCGTCCGCCGCCGCGCCCGGCAGCAGCTCGACGAACGCGAGCACTTCCTCGTTGCCTTCGATCGCGCGGCCGATCACGGCCGCCTGCACGACGTCCGGATGCGCGTTCAGCACCTGTTCGACCTCGACCGGATATACGTTGAAGCCCGAGCGGATGATCAGCTCCTTGCTGCGGCCTGCGATCGTCACCGCGCCGTCCGCGTCCTGCCGCGCGAGATCCCCGGTGCTCAGCCAGCCGTCCGGCGACACGGCTGCGCGCGTCGCGTCCGCGTCGCGGTAGTAGCCGAGCATCACGTTCGGCCCGCGCACGCGGATTTCGCCGACTTCGCCCGGCGGCACGTCGGTGCCGTCCGGCGCGACGATCCGCATGTCGACGCCCGGGATCGGCACGCCGACCGAACTGTCCGCGCGCGGCGCGTCGAGCGGCGTCTGCGTGATCGTCGGGCTGCTTTCGGTCATCCCGTAGCCGTTGTGCAGCGGCACGCCGTACAGGCGCTCCACGCGGGCCTTCAGGTTCGCATCGAGCGGCGAGCCGCCCGAATACGCGAAGCGCAGCCGCGGCGCGCGCCAGGCGTGGCCGTGCGTGTGCAGGTGTTCGAGCAGCTTCGCGTGCATCGCGGGCACGCCCTGGAAGATCGTCACGCCTTCGTCGGCGAGCGCGACGCGCACCGCTTCCGGCGAAAAGCGCGGCGCGAGCCGCAGCGTCGCGCCTGCGTACAGGCTGCCGACGCACACCGACGCGAGCCCGTACACGTGCGACACGGGCAGCACCGTGTAGACGACGTCGTCCGGCGACACGCGGCGCAGCGTGCTCGATATCGCCGCGATGAACAGCAGGTTGCGGTGCGACAGCATCACGCCTTTCGGCGTACCGGTCGTGCCCGTCGTATAGATCAGCGCCGCGCATTGCCCCGCGCCGTCGACGGCCACCGGTTCGGCGGGCGCGCCCGCATCGACGCGATACGACCACGCGCCGATGTCGACCGGCAGCGCGCCGGCGGGCGTCGCGCCGAGCCGCTCGGCGTGGGCGCGTGCGTCGGCCGATGCGTCGGTCGTGAACGCGATCAGCTTCGGACGCGCGTGCGCGGCGATCGCGTCGAGCTCGGCGGCCGACAGCCGCGCGTTCGACACGAGCGCCCAGGCGTCGAGGCGCGCGGCCGCGAACAGCAGCACGATCTGCGCGACGCAGTTTTCCGCGACGATCATCACGCGGTCGCCGCCTTGCACGCCGAGGCGCGCCAGCCGCGCGGCCGCCGCGTCGACGGCCTGCGCCAGCTCGCCGTACGACAGCCGGCGCGCATCCTCGATCAGCGCCGGATGCGCGGGAGACTGCGCGGCCCGGTGCGCGGGCACGTCGGCGATGCGACGCGGCAGCGCGGCGAGCAGCGCATCGACGTCGAGCGATTCGGATGAACGGATGGGCGAGGACATGGCGTCTCCAGATGAGTGGCCGGCGAGCGCCGACGATATTTGCGAACGATCGTGCCATGAGGGCGCGCGCGCCACAATCAGCCAATCGGGCAATAGCGCTTCACGATGTTCGCAACGATGATGGGCATACGCGCGACGGCGAGGCGGCGGGCCGGCGGAAAACGGGCCGCGAGTATACCGTCGGCGCGGGCACGCCATCACGCGCGCGCCGATCGTTCGCCATTAAAATGCCGCCATGAGCAAATCCAGACACGTGTCCGAAACCCCCGCGACCCAGTGGCTGCGCCGTCATGGCGTCGCCTTCGGCGAGCATCCGTACGAATACGTCGAGCACGGCGGCACCGGCGAATCGGCGCGCCAGCTCGGCGTCGACGAGCACAGCGTCGTGAAGACGCTCGTGATGGAAGACGAGCACGCGAAGCCGCTGATCGTGCTGATGCACGGCGACCGCACCGTGTCGACGAAGAATCTCGCGCGGCAGATCGGCGCGAAGCGCGTCGAGCCGTGCAAGCCCGAGGTCGCGAACCGCCATTCGGGCTATCTCGTCGGCGGCACGTCGCCGTTCGGCACGCGCAAGACGATGCCCGTCTACGTCGAGGCGACGATCCTCGAATTGCCGACGATCTACCTGAACGGCGGCCGGCGCGGCTACCTCGTCAGCCTCGCGCCGGCGGTGCTCACGTCGCTGCTCGGCGCGCGGCCCGTGCAGTGCGCGAGCGTCGACTGAGGGTTTCACCTTCGTGGCACCCCGCGCCCGTTCGGTAGAATGGGCGCCGTTTCGGCCTGCCGGCTCGCCGCGCACGGCCGTCCCTTTCCCGATACGTTGAAAGAAGAGTCCTCCGCATGCAGATCCTGCTCGCCGCCCTCGTTGCCTACCTGATCGGTTCGGTGTCGTTCGCCGTCGTCGTCAGTTCCGTGATGGGCCTGGCCGACCCGCGTTCGTACGGATCGAAGAATCCCGGCGCGACCAACGTGCTGCGCAGCGGCAACAAGAAGGCCGCGATCCTGACGCTCGTCGGCGACGCGTTCAAGGGCTGGATCGCGGTCTGGCTCGCCCGGCGCTTCGGCCTGCCCGACGTCGCGGTGGCATGGGTCGCGATCGCCGTGTTCCTCGGCCACCTGTACCCGGTGTTCTTCCGCTTCCAGGGCGGCAAGGGCGTCGCGACCGCGGCCGGCGTGCTGCTCGCCGTGCACCCGGTGCTCGGGCTCGCGACCGCGCTGACCTGGCTGATCGTCGCGTTCTTCTTCCGCTATTCGTCGCTCGCCGCGCTGGTGGCGGCCGTATTCGCGCCGGTGTTCGACGTGTTCCTGTTCGGCATGCCGGGCCACAACCCGGTCGCCTGGGCCGTGCTCGCGATGAGCGTGCTGCTCGTGTGGCGTCATCGCGGCAACATTTCGAAGCTGCTCGCGGGGCAGGAGAGCCGGATCGGCGACAAGAAGAAGGCGGCCGCGGACGGCGGCGCGCAGGACGGCGGGAAGGCCTGAGAACGCGCGGCGCTGGCCGCGCGCCGGGCGCGCCGCGTGTGCGGGGCCCGGCCGGATGACCCGACGCGGCGGTTGCCGGTCAGTCGCGGAAGTTGTTGAAGTCGAGCGGCGTGTCGGTCACGTCCTTGCGCAGCATCGCGATCGTGCTCTGCAGGTCGTCGCGCTTCGTGCCCGAGATGCGCACCGCGTCGCCCTGGATGCTCGCCTGCACCTTGATCTTGCTGTCCTTCACGAGGCGCACGATTTTCTTTGCCAGGTCGCCCGTCACGCCCTTCTTCACGGTGACGATCTGCTTGACCTTGTCGCCGCCGATCTTCTCGACCTTGCCGTAGTCGAGGAAGCGCACGTCGACGTTGCGCTTGGCCAGCTTGCCGATCAGCACGTCCTTGACCTGGCCGAGCTTGAAATCGTCGTCGGCGAACAGCGTCAGCTCGCGTTCCTTCTGCTCGACGCGCGCGTCGGAGCCCTTGAAGTCGAAGCGCGTCGAAATTTCCTTGTTCGACTGCTCGATGGCGTTCTTCACTTCGATCATGTTCGCTTCGGAAACGACGTCGAACGATGGCATGGCATTCTCCCTTGAGATGCGGGCACCCGGCTCGCGCGCGGGCACTCGCTATAATTGCGGACTATTTGCCATTTTACCGATGCCCCTCCGTTTGCCCAAGGCCAGCCATGCGCCGCCGGGCCGACGTGACCGCGAATGCCGATGCCTCCTGACGATTCCGCCTTGTCGCTGCTTCCCGACCATCCGCTCGCCGCGCACAACACGTTCGGCATCGCCGCGCGTGCGCGCTTCGCCGCGCGCATCACGCAAGCGGCGCAGTTCGAGGCGCTGCATCGCGACCCGCGGGTCGCGAGCCTGCCGCAACTCGTGCTCGGCGGCGGCAGCAATATCGTGTTCACGCGCGATTTCGACGGCGTCGTGCTGCTCGACGAGATCGCCGGCCGCCGCGTCGTGCGCGAGGACGACGACGCGTGGTACGTCGAGGCCGGCGGCGGCGAGAACTGGCATGCGTTCGTCGCATGGACGCTCGAGCACGGGATGCCGGGCCTCGAGAATCTCGCGCTGATCCCGGGCACCGTCGGCGCCGCGCCGATCCAGAACATCGGTGCGTACGGCCTCGAGATGAAGGCGTATTTCGATTCGCTGATCGCGGTCGAGCTGGCGACCGGACGTAGCGAGCGCTTCGACGCCGCGCGCTGCGCGTTCGGCTATCGAGACAGCTTCTTCAAGCGGGAAGGGCGCGGCCGGTTCGCGATCGTCGCGGTGACGTTCCGGCTGCCGAAGCAATGGACGCCGCGGCTCGGCTATGCGGACGTCACGCGCGAGCTCGACGCGCGCGGCATCGCGCCCGATGCGGCGACGCCGCGCGACGTGTTCGATGCGGTCGTCGCGATCCGTCGCGCGAAGCTGCCCGATCCGCTGGTGCTCGGCAATGCGGGCAGTTTCTTCAAGAATCCGGTGATCGACGCCGCGCAGTTCGATGCGCTGCGCGCCCGCGCGCCGGAGGTCGTGTCGTATCCGCAACCGGACGGGCAGGTGAAGCTCGCGGCCGGCTGGCTGATCGACCGCTGCGGCTGGAAGGGGCGCGCACTCGGGGCGGCGGCCGTCCATGACCGCCAGGCGCTCGTGCTCGTCAATCGCGGCGGCGCGACCGGCGCCGACGTGCTGGCGCTGGCGCGGGCGATCCAGGCTGACGTGCGCGCGCGGTTCGGTGTCGAGCTGGAGGCGGAGCCGGTCTGCCTGTAACGGCGCGCGCCGGTTTTTGGTGCCCCCAAACGAAAAGCGCCGATCGTCGACCGGCGCTTTTTTACGCGTGTGCGTTGCCGCGCGTCAGTGCTTGAGGCGGCCGAGCAGCAGGAACTCCATCAGCGCCTTCTGCACGTGCAGGCGGTTTTCCGCTTCGTCCCACACGACGCTCTGCGGGCCGTCGATCACGCCGGCCGTCACTTCCTCGCCGCGGTGCGCGGGCAGGCAGTGCATGAACAGGGCGTCCGGATTCGCATGGCCCATCATTTCCTCGTCGACGCACCAGTCGGCGAATGCCTGCTTGCGCGCCTCGTTCTCGGCCTCGAAACCCATGCTCGTCCACACGTCGGTCGTCACGAGATCGGCGCCCTTGCACGCTTCGTTCGGATCGTCGAACACTTCGTAGAAGGGCGCGCTGTCGGGCGACACGAGCTTCATGTCGAGCGCATAGCCGGGCGGGGTGGACAGGCGCAGCTTGAAGCCGAGGATCTGCGCCGCCTCGATCCACGTGTACAGCATGTTGTTCGCGTCGCCGACCCACGCGACGGTCTTGCCGGCGATCGGGCCGCGGTGCTCGTAGTACGTGAAGATGTCGGCGAGCACCTGGCATGGATGGTATTCGTTCGTCAGCCCGTTGATCACCGGCACGCGGGAATTCTGCGCGAAGCGCGTGATCACGTCCTGTTCGAACGTGCGGATCATGATGATGTCGACCATTCGCGAGATGACCTGCGCGGAATCCTCGACGGGTTCGCCGCGGCCGAGCTGCGTGTCGCGCGTGCTCATGAAGACGGCGTGGCCGCCGAGCTGGAAGATCCCGGCCTCGAACGACAGGCGCGTGCGCGTCGAGCTCTTCTCGAAGATCATCGCGAGCGTGCGGTCGTGCAGCGGGTGATAGGTCTCGTAGTTCTTGAACTTGCGCTTCAGGATACCCGTGCGTTCGAGCACGTACTCGTAGTCTTCCAGCGAGAAATCCTTGAACTGCAGGTAGTGACGAATGGTTTTGGCGGTCATGAAACGAAATACGGCGGGTCTCACCCGGCAGCGAGGCCGGACGGCGCCGCCGTCGGGTGTGGATAACTCAAAGCAGCATAAAGGATTTTCTGTGCTTTGACGAGCCGTGGAGCGACGCGGGGCAGGATTGCCGCGCGCGACCGGCAGTGCGGGAGGCGGGCGTCGGGACGCCGCGCAATGGCGCGCTGCGGTATAATTCAAAAGTTTTCTCCAGCCCGGCAGGCAAGGCTTTTCGCGCTCTGCCGGACACAAGCCGTGCGCTGCACAAATCCTGTGCAGTCCACCGGCGGCGCGCATCGACGCTCCGTTTTCGGGATATCGATCGGCGCGTGCGGCCGACCCTCCAGCTTTGTGTTCGCGTATCCAGGCGCCGTTGCCTGGACATCGCCGGGCCGTCACTTGGGTAACCACATGGCTGAAACCCCTCCGACCGAATTTTTCATCCAGGGCATCACGAAAGACGGGAAAAAGTTTCGCCCGAGCGACTGGTCGGAACGTCTGGCCGGTGTGATGGCCTGCTTCGGGCCGGGGGCGAGCGGGCCGAATGCGCGTCTCAAGTATTCGCTGTACGTGCGCCCGACGATGCTCGGCGACCTCAAATGCGTGATCCTCGATTCGCGGTTGCGCGACATCGAGCCGATGGCTTTCGATTTCGTGCTGAATTTCGCGAAGGACAACAACCTCGTCGTGACCGAGGCGTGCGAACTGCCGGACTACAACACGAAGAAATGAGTGATGCCGATGGGCGAGGGCACGTGCTGCGCTCGCCGTCAGGCAAGTCAGTGCCGCCGCCGCGCACGATGCGCCGGCGGCCGGCAACGAAAAAGCCCGCCTAGGCGGGCTTTTTCGTGATCGCAGGAAACAGGAACGCCCGCCTGAGCGGGCGCACCGGAGTTACGCTGCTGCCTGCAGGCCCTTGACGGCTGCGGCCAGGCGGCTCTTGCTGCGAGCGGCCTTGTTCTTGTGAACGATCTTCTTGTCGGCGATCGTGTCGATCGTCTTCACGGCAGCCTTGAACAGCTCGGCAGCCTTTGCCTGGTCGCCGGCTTCAACAGCCTTGCGAACCGACTTGATCGCGGTACGGAATTTCGAGCGCAGCGCCGAGTTGTGCGAGTTTGCCTTCGCGGCTTGGCGGGCGCGCTTGCGTGCTTGTGCGGAGTTAGCCATGACGGTTCCTTATCCTGTCCTGTTTCCAGAGCTTGGAGCCTGACGGCCAAGCGCTGCTTTTCGATCCGTCCCCTGAGAACGATTGCCCAGGGGCGCATAAAAAAACGGTGATTTTAACCGAGGCCGGGACATGAAAACGGCAGTTGCCGTGCATGTACGAGCCCAGAAACCGGCGATTATAGCAACAAAATCAAGCGAGTGGCAAGTTCGACGTAACGCCCGCCGGGCGGGGCGCTGGCGGTGGCGGCGCTTTTCGGCATCGGCCCATGGCCGGGTCGCGCAACGTCCGTATAATAAGCGCCCCATGAATCTATTCCGAGCCCTGCTGACGGTCAGCGGCTTCACGCTGCTGTCGCGCGTGACCGGACTGGCCCGCGAGACGCTGATCGCCCGTGCGTTCGGCGCCAGTCAATACACCGACGCGTTCTACGTCGCCTTCCGTATCCCGAACCTGCTGCGCCGCCTGTCCGCCGAAGGCGCGTTCTCGCAGGCGTTCGTGCCGATCCTCGCCGAGTTCAAGAACCAGCAGGGGCACGATGCGACGAAGGCGCTCGTCGACGCGATGTCCACCGTGCTCGCGTGGGCGCTGGCCGTGCTGTCGGTCGTCGGCATCGCCGGCGCGTCGTGGGTCGTGTTCGCGGTCGCGTCCGGCCTGCACGCCGACGGCCAGGCGTTCCCGCTCGCGGTCACGATGACGCGGATCATGTTCCCGTACATCGTGTTCATTTCGCTGACCACGCTCGCGTCGGGCGTGCTGAACACGTACAAGAGCTTCTCGCTGCCCGCGTTCGCGCCGGTGCTGCTCAACGTCGCGTTCATCGCCGCGGCCGTGTTCGTCGCGCCGCACCTGAGGGTGCCGGTCTACGCGCTTGCATGGGCGGTCATCGTCGGCGGCGTGCTGCAGTTTCTCGTCCAGTTGCCGGGCCTGAAGAAGATCGACATGGTGCCGCTGATCGGCGTCAACCCGCTGCGCGCGCTGCGTCATCCGGGCGTGAAGCGCGTGCTCGCGAAAATGGTGCCGGCGACGTTCGCGGTATCCGTCGCGCAACTGTCGCTGATCATCAACACCAACATCGCGTCGCGGCTCGGGCAGGGCGCCGTGTCGTGGATCAATTACGCCGACCGCCTGATGGAATTCCCAACCGCGCTGCTCGGCGTCGCGCTCGGCACGATCCTGCTGCCCAGCCTGTCGAAGGCGCACGTCGACGCCGATTCGCACGAGTATTCGGCGCTGCTCGACTGGGGGTTGCGCGTCACGTTCCTGCTCGCGGCGCCGAGCGCGCTCGCGCTGTTCTTCTTCGCGACGCCGCTTACCGCGACGCTGTTCAACTACGGCAAGTTCGACGCGCATACCGTCACGATGGTCGCGCGCGCGCTCGCGACCTACGGGATCGGGCTCGTCGGCATCATCCTGATCAAGATCCTCGCACCGGGCTTCTATGCGAAACAGGACATCAAGACGCCGGTGAAGATCGCGGTCGGCGTGCTGATCGTCACGCAGCTGTCGAACTACGTGTTCGTGCCACTGATCGGCCACGCGGGCCTCACGCTGAGCATCGGTGTTGGCGCGTGCCTGAATTCGCTGCTGCTGTTCCTCGGGCTGCGCAAGCGCGGCATCTACCAGCCGTCGCCGGGCTGGCTGCGCTTCTTCGTGCAGCTCGTCGGCGCGGCGCTCGTGCTCGCGGGCCTGATGCACTGGTGCGCGATCAGTTTCGACTGGACCGGCATGCGCGCGCAGCCGCTCGATCGCATTGCGCTGATGGCGGCGTGCCTCGTGCTGTTTGCTGCACTATATTTCGGTATGTTGTGGGTGATGGGCTTCAAATACGCTTACTTCAGAAGGCGCGCCAAGTGACGACCGCAATGACCCGCGTCCTCGACTACTTCAGCACGCTCGTGGCGGACGACGACAGTCTGCCCGTCACGGAAGCCGCGCTGTCGCTGGCGCAGGACGCGTATCCCGACCTCGACCTGCAGGGCACGCTGGCCGAACTCGACATGCTGGCGGCGCGGCTGCGCCGGCGGCTCGCCGACGATACGGACCTGAAGGGCCGCGTCGCCGCGCTGAACGACTTCTTCTTCCGCGAACTCGGCTTCGCGTGCAATCACAACGATTACTACGACCCCGATAACAGCCACCTGAACGCCGTGCTGAAACGGCGGCGCGGGATCCCGATCTCGCTGTCGGTGCTGTACCTGGAGCTCGCCGAGCAGATCGGCGTGCCGGCGCGCGGCGTGTCGTTTCCCGGCCATTTCCTGCTGCGCGTGACGCTGCCGGACGGCGACCTGATCATCGATCCGACCAACGGCCATTCGCTGTCCGAAGCCGAGATGGTCGAGATGCTCGAGCCGTACGTCGCGCGGGCGGCCGGCGCCGTCGACAGCGCGTTGCGCGCGCTGCTGCAGCCGGCGACGAGCCGCGAGATCATCGCGCGGATGCTGCGCAACCTGAAGACGATCTATCTGCAGACGGAGCGCTGGCAACGGCTGCTCGCGGTGCAGCAGCGGCTCGTGATCCTGTTGCCCGAGCAACTCGACGAGGTGCGCGACCGCGGCTTCGCGTATGCGCGGCTCGACTATCTGCGCCCCGCGCTCGAGGATCTCGAGCAGTATCTCGGCGAGCGGCCCGAGGCGGAAGACGCGACCGTCGTCGAGTCGCAGGTCAGCGAATTGCGACAGCGGATGCAGCGCGACGGCGAGGATTGAGCCGTCGCGGTATCGCCGGAACCCAGAACGTCAAAACGCCCGCATCACGGGCGTTTTTCGTTTGCAGTGGCTCGCCTTTGCTGCGGCTGCCTCCGGATCGCGCCGTCGAGCCGGATCACTTTTCCGTCGAGCATCGGTTCTCACGATCTGGCGCACCAGCATCGCGTATTCGTCGGTTTGCCGAGCCGCGGGGGGAACGGCACCATCGCGCCAAGCGTCTCCTGCACGTCCTGGCGTGCCGAGCAGCATCGGCGTCTCGAACAGCCCGGGCGCGATCGTCATCACGCGGATGCCACTGCGCGACGCGTCGCGTGCGATCGGCAGCGTCATACCTGCGACGCCGGCTTTCGACGCCGCATAGGCGGCCGGGCCGATCTGACCGTCGTAGGCGGCGACCGACACGGTGCTGACAATCACGCCGCGCTCGCCGCCGTCGTTGGGCAAGGTCGCGGCCATTGCGGCGGCCGCAACCCGAATCATGTCGAAGGGACAGATCACATTCACATTGACCGTCTTCGCGAACACGTCGAGGAGACGCGCTGCCGACGGTTTCCGTGGCAGGCGCGATGCCTGCGCAGTTGACGAGGCCGCGCAGCGCGCCCGCGCGCGTCGAGGGCCGCTGCGCATCGGCCTTGCTCGATACGTCGCAGCGCACGAACAGACCGCCAGCTCGCTCGCGAGGGCCATGCCGGCCGCCTCGTTCAGGTCGGCGAGCACCACCTTGCCGCCGGCCTGCGCGAGCATGCGGGCCGTTCCGGCGCCGAGGCCCGATGCGCCGCCCGTGATCGGAAAGACGTTGCCGCGATTCTCCATCGCTGTCTCCTTGGTTGCGTCCGATGCCGGTCGATCGGAGGAAAGGCCGGGGCGCCGGTCCACGCGGCCCATGCGTCGATCGATCGTACGGGGCGCTGCCGGCGCCGGCGAGACCGGCACGGTCGTGCCGGGCATCCGGATTGGACAAGCTAGCGTTTCGCCGGACTGTCCGGCGTGCGTGGCGTGGTGTCGTCCGTGACCGACAGACAAAGTCCATTGACGCCATGACGAGCGGCGTCCTGCTTGCCTCGTGCCTGTGCGGCCTGTTCCAAACAGCGATGCTATCGGCGCTTGGCCCAAGCGCTGCCGGTCCTGTTTGCTGAGAGGGCAGGTCAATCCCGTCCCAAAAATGGGCGCGTAATTCGTTGATTGTTGAAGATTTTTCGGTTGCTAGCCCTGCATTGGATCGGCGAAAACCGAAATTCGTACTAGTACTAGAGGTGATTGGAATGTAATGGTACCGGTCCTATTTCATGGATTTTTGTTTTCATCGAAAATCTACTTCGCGGATTTGATTTTCTCCGCATTGAATGGTGATTTAAATCGATGTTGGGCAATCTCGATTGCTTGCGGTTATTCAATGAAACTCGGGTCAACTTGCTCTGGCGCCGTGCATGATCGGTGACTCAGGAGCATGGTCTATGAGGCGCAGGCCAATCCCGAATTAAAGTCGGCCAAGCACACGGGTAATTCGAAAATATCTTGCTGGCACATCCGCCGAAGGTGGCGATTGGGAAATCGTCGGAAAAGTAGGCGACCTTTTTAGAATTATTTCAAATGATCTTTAAGTTTATATGGTCCGGTGTCGGTGCTGACGCGCGGGCGGTCAACCTGTCGCCAGCAAGCGGAATGGAGCAGCTTTTATGAATCGTGTTTATCGTATCGTTTTCAATCGCGGGCTCGGCCTCTGGCAGGTCGTGGGTGAACATGCCCGTAAACAGGGCAAGCAGGCTGGCCGGCCGATCGTGCGCCGGCGACGTACTTCGCCCAGGGTAAGCGGGGCGCTGTCTGCACTGGCCCTTGTCTCCCTTGTCACTTCAGGGCTCGCACCGGCGGTCTTCGCGCAAACGCCCCTCGTCGAAGGTAGCGGCGATATCGCCCCTGCACCACCGGCCGGCTCATCGTCGGAGTGGAATACCGATACGCTCACCGTCGGCGATACAGGCGCCGGCAGGCTGGAGATCAGTAACGGTGGCAAAGTGTTCAATACACGAACCGCCACTATCGGCAATGCCGCAGGCAGCGTGGGTTCGGCTATCGTCTCCGGCCAGGGCTCGATCTGGTCCAGCCAGGCTGCTCTTCAGGTCGGCCACCGGGGTGAAGGTGCGTTGGACATCGAGAACGGCGGCAAGGTGACCAATACGGATGGCGTCGTGGGCAATGAGGTGGCCGGCAAAGGCACGGTCAGGGTGTCCGGCCCGGGATCCACGTGGGAGAACCGGGGGGATCTCTTCGTCGGGGAACTTGGCACCGGCACGCTCACCCTCGAGAACGAAGGCAGCGTCACGTCCCGAAATGCCATCGTCGGCCGCAACGCCGGCAGCACCGGTTCCGTCCACGTCACCAAGAACGCGAGTTGGGAGAATTCGGGCGATGTGTACATCGGCGGCTGGGGCAACGGAACGTTGACCGTCGACCAGGGGGGGCGAGTATCAAGCGCCAAGGCAACCGTCGGCGTTTTTCGAAGCGGCAGTGCCATCGTCTCCGGGCCGGGTTCCTCGTGGGCGGCCGGGGAGCTTCTGACCATCGGGTTCAGCGGCGCCGGCGCGCTCACGCTGGCGGACAGCGGCGTCGTATCGGCCGACACCGCCGAACTTGGGTGGGCATCGGGTTCTTCCGGCACGCTCAATATCGGCTCGGCAGCCGGCGATCCCGCAGCACGTGCAGGCGTCCTGAATGCCAACGAACTCAAGTTTGGTAGCGGCAATGCCACGCTCAACTTCAATCATGCGGACACGGACTATACGTTCGGTACGGCGCTTGTCGGCGAAAGCAGTTACCGTCATCGGATCAATCAGCTGTCGGGCGAGACGCGCCTGACCGGCGACAATGCCCGGTTCAAAGGCGTGACGACGGTATCCGGCGGGACGCTGATCATTGCGGACCGGATAGGTGGCTCGGCGGAGGTCTCCGGCGGGACCCTGCAATTCGGTGACGGGAGTTCGGGCCGCTCGAGCCAGTTGGACGGCCATCTGTCCGTCAACGGTGCGGGAAGCACACTCGCGGTGAAGGGGGCCGCCACCCTCGCGGTGGCAGCCGAGCTGGCAATGGGCGAGCAGTCTGTCCTGTCCCTTGTCGCCGATGCGCAGACGCCTGCCGTGCAGGCGGGGTACGTGACGCTGGGCAACGACGTTGTCTTCAACCTGAGCGGTATCAGCGAGGCGAGCGAGCTGGACAAGGTGTTGATCGATGCCCGCTCCCACATCGAGGGCGATTTCAGCAAGGTCACCGTCGGTGGTTTCAATGGCACGGTGGACTACCTCACGCTGAACACGCGCAAGTCCGATGACCAGACACAGTACCTGGCGAGCTATGGTTTGAGCTGGACCGCGGGCAACAACCTGGCCCATGGCACGTTCACGCTCGCCGACAACACGGACACCTTCGATGTCGGAATCGCGCTCGCCGACCAGGCGGCCAATCCCGCTGCCGGCTGGAGCGGCAAGGTTCTGACCAAGCAGGGGGCTGGGACCTTGGTTCTTTCGGCGGACAATACTTATAGCGGTGGCACCCATATCGCCGCCGGCACCTTGCAACTCGGCAATGGCGGAGGCACAGGTTCAATCGTCGGCGATGTCGTCAACCACGGCACCCTTGCCTTCAACCGCAATGACAGCCTGACATTCGACGGCGCCATCGGCGGCACGGGGCAGGTCGTCCAGATGGGCAGCGGCACTACCGTCCTCACCGGCAGCAACAGCTACAGCGGCGGCACCGTGCTGGCAGATGGCACCTTGCAGGTCGCCCGGGACGGGAACCTCGGTGATAGCGGCGGCGGCCTGACCTTCACTGGCGGCACGCTGAAGACGACGGACAGTTTTGACACCGGCCGCAGCGTGACGCTGTCGCAGGCAGGGCAGTTCGACGTGGCCGACGGCACCGCGCTGGGCCTGACCGGCCGGGTGTCCGGCGACGGCGATCTGCTCAAAAGCGGAGCCGGCACGTTGCGTCTGGGCAGCGTCGAGAATGCCTATGGCAATACGCAGGTCCAGGCGGGTACCTTGATCGGCAATGCCGCGTCGATTTCCGGAAACATCGGCAATGCCGGCACGGTGGTCTTCGATCAGGGGGAAGATGCTGCATTCGCCGGCAATATCGGCGGCCTCGGAGACCACGATGGGAAGATGCTCAAGCAAGGCGAGGGCAACCTCACGCTCGCCGGTCACTCGTCGCTCGACTGGTCGATTCAGGCCGGTGCCCTGACTACCGAGGCCGAGCGTTTTGGCGGCAACGCGGACATCGCCGCCGGCGCTAGCCTCGCGTTCGACCAGAAGGGCGATGCTGCCTATGCAGGCGCCCTGTCCGGCGCGGGCCTGTTCGTCAAAAGCGGCAGCGGCGCGCTCCTGATGCAAGAGGACAACACCGGTTTCACCGGCCTGACTCAAGTCGAAGATGGCAAGCTGGTAGTAAACGGCAAGCTCGGCGGCTCGATGCAGGTTCGGACGGGCGGTATCCTGGCTGGCTCGGGCACGATCGGTTCGGGGGTCGGTTCAACCGTTACCGTCGCCGATGCGGGTACTCTGTCGCCGGGCAATTCGATCGGCACGCTGACGGTGGATGGCGATCTCGAATTCAAGAAGGGGGCGCGGTTCGTGGTCGAGGTTAATCCGGATGGCAAGGATTCGGACCTGGTTCACGTCAGCGGCAACACGCGGCTCGACGGGGGCACGGTCGCCCACGTCGGCGCTACTGGCAAGTACCAGCTGCGTTCCACCTACACGATCCTGTCCTCCGACAAGAGTCTTGTCGGTGCGTTCGGCGATGTGACCTCGGACTTCGCTTTCCTGGATCCGAAACTGCGCTATGACTATGATCTCGGGACCGTCGACCTCACGCTCGTCCGCAAGGATCGGGCGTTCGCCTCGGTTGCGATGACCCGCAACCAGACCGCGACGGCCAACGCCATCGACTCGATCGGGTTCGATAGCGGACACGCCGTGTACGATGCGATTGCACAGCTTCCGGATGACCGCGACCTGATCCGCCGCAGCTTCGATCAGCTATCGGGTGAAATCCATGCGTCGATGAAGTCGGCCCTCATCGAAGAAGGCCATATCGTCCGTGATGCCGCTACTGACCGCCTGCGTGCCGCTTTCGACGATGTTGCCGCATCCTCTTCGCCGGTCACGGCCCATGAAGACGGACACATGACACTCGCCAGCCCGGCGGGCAATCGTGGTGCCGCCTGGGCCCGGGGATTCGGTGAGTGGGGCCATGCCGGTAGCGATGGCAACGCCGCGTCGCTCAATCGTTCGACAGGCGGTCTGTTGCTGGGTGCCGATGCGCAGGTCTTCGACACGTGGCGGCTCGGCCTGTTGGCGGGCTATAGCCGTACCAGCACCCATGTGGCGGATCGTGCCTCATCGGGCAACAGTGACAACTACCACCTGGGCGCCTATGCCGGCACCCGCTGGAATCTGCCTGAAGGCGCGCTCAGCTTGCGCACGGGGCTGACCCATACCTGGCATCGGATAGGGACCAGCCGCTCGGTCGAGTTTCCCGGTTTCTCCGACAAATTGAATGGCCATTATGGTGCGGGAACGTTCCAGGCCTTCGCCGATTTGGGTTATCGCATCGACTTGCCGTCGGCGTCCGTCGAACCCTTCGTCAATCTGGCGTATAGCCGACTGCACAGCAACGGTTTCTCCGAGCAAGGCGGAGAGGCGGCGCTGCATGGAAAGGCGCAGAGCACCAATACCATGTTTACCGTGCTCGGCCTGAGGGCGTCGACGAAACTGGATATCGGCGGGATCGGAATCACCGCTCGCGGCTCGCTCGGCTGGCGGCATGCGCTAGGCGACACCACGCCGCTGTCGACTCATGCCTTTTCGACCGGCAATGCCTTCACCGTCGCGGGCGTTCCGCTGGCAAAAAACGCTGCGCTGGTTGAAGCGGGATTCGATATGGCCGTCACGCCGTCGGCCCGCCTCGGACTGTCCTACGACGGACAGATCACAGGCAGCACGCGTCAGCACGGCGTGAAAGCGACCGTCAATGTCAGCTTCTGACGCGCCGTTCGGTTAAGTGATCGAGTGAGTACGTCAGACTGCTCGTCAACGTAAAACGGCCCGATCGCAAATGCGATCGGGCCGTCAAGTCCCGTCCTGCCCGTTATATCGTTCGATATTGTCGGAAAAACCTCAATCAACTGAACGGCATTAACCCGGAAAGGGCGGCATTGCGATGCACGGACGCGCTGCTTACTTCAGTGCGTCGAATGCGCGTTCGCGGATTTCGTCGACGGTGCCGAGGCCCGAGATCTTGCGATACTGCGGCGCCTTCAAACCGTTTTCCTCGCCGCGCTGCGCCCAGTCGCCGTAGTACGTGATCAGCGGCTTGGTCTGCGCCTCGTACACTTCGAGACGCTTCTTGACAGTTTCTTCCTTGTCGTCGTCGCGCTGGATCAGCGGTTCGCCCGTCACGTCGTCGTGCCCTTCGACCTTGGGCGGGTTGAACTTGACGTGGTACGTGCGACCCGATGCCGGGTGCGTGCGGCGGCCGCTCATGCGCTCGATGATTTCCGAGAACGGGACGTCGATCTCGAGCACGTAGTCGATCGCGACGCCGGCGTCCTTCATCGCGTCAGCCTGCGCGATCGTGCGCGGGAAGCCGTCGAACAGATAGCCGTTCGCGCAGTCGGATTCCTTCAGGCGTTCCTTGACGAGGCCGATGATCAGCGCGTCCGGCACGAGCTTGCCGGCATCCATGTAGCCCTTCGCCTCGACGCCGAGCGGCGTGCCGGCCTTGACGGCCGCACGCAGCATGTCGCCGGTCGAGATTTGCGGAATCCCGAATTTTTCCTTGATGAAGTTTGCCTGGGTGCCCTTTCCCGCGCCGGGCGCGCCCAACAGGATCAAACGCATGGTGATATCTCCAAGTATGTAGATTCGTGTGGCGAGACGCAAAGGCGTCGGCGACGGCGGGCGCGGGGCTTGCACGGCGCATGGCGGACCGGTCTGATGCGGCGCGTCGGGTCGAGTGACGCGCGGCTGCCGGCAGGGCCATGGGCGGGGTCAAGCGAGGACGCGCTGGTCGCGGACGGCTCGCACAATCGCCTGATTATGCCACGGGTTATTTTGAACCCGGCTGAAAAAGGGCCTGCACGCGTGCGAGATCGGCCGGCGTGTCGATGCCGGCTTCGGGCGCGGACTCGGTGATCAGCACTGCGATGCGCTCGCCGTGCCACAGCGCGCGCAGCTGTTCGAGCTGCTCGGCCTGTTCGATCGGCGCCTGCGCGAGCGACGGATAGGTGCGCAGGAAACGCGCGCGATACGCATAGAGGCCGATGTGCCGGTAGACCGGGAAAGCCGGTGCTGGCATGGCTGAGACGTCTGGCCAGTGTGGCTGGTACGCGTCGCGGCTCCACGGAATCGGCGCGCGCGAGAAGTACAGCGCGACGCTCTGCGCGTCGAGCGCGACCTTCACGACGTTCGGGTTGAATACGTCGGCCGCGTCGTGGATCGGGTGGGCCGCGGTCGCGATCGCGCACGCCGGATGTGCGGCCAGGTGCGACGCTACGTCGCGGACGAGCGCGGGGTCGATCAGCGGCTCGTCGCCCTGCACGTTGACGACGACGGTGTCGTCGCGCCAGCCGAAGGCCGCCGCGACTTCCGCGAGCCGGTCGGTGCCGGACGGATGATCGGCGCGGGTGAGCACCGCTTCGAAGCCGTGATCGCGCGCCGCGTCGAGCACGCTCTGCGCATCGGATGCGACGAGCACCTGTTGCGCGCCCGCTTCGCGCGCGCGTTCGGCGACACGCACGACCATCGGCTTGCCGCCGAGATCGGCGAGCGGCTTGTTCGGGAGCCGCGTCGACGCGAGCCGGGCGGGAATGACGGCGATGAAGGGTTGCGGCTGAGTCATCGGGGAGCGCTGAGAAGGACGGGGCGGGCGACGCCGGAAGCCGGTCGCCCGGCGGAGTGCGGCGACCCGGCCGGGGCCGGGCCGTCGGGTGCAAATCGGTGCGCCGGGCGAGCGGCCCGGCGATTCAGCGGCCCGCCGGATCGACCGGCGTGCCTTCGACGGTCTGTCGCGCTTCGTCGACGAGCATCACCGGGATGCCGTCGCGGATCGGGTACGCGAGCTTGTCCGCGTTGCAGATCAGTTCCTGCGCGGCACGGTCGTAGTGGAGCGGGCCTTTGCAGATAGGGCACACAATGATTTCAAGCAGGCGAGCGTCCACGGAGTTTCTCCACAACGAGGGCAATGAGGCGAGGGTCGAGCGCGGCTTCGACGGGGACCACCCACAGTCGGGCGTCGCGCCAGGAAGCGCCCAATTTTACTGCATCCTTCTCGGTGATCAGGATCGCATCGACGGCGTCGTCGACGAACGGATTGTCGGCGAACGCGTAATGGTCGGGCAGCGCGCGGGTCGCCGGCGAGAGGCCGGCCGCGCGCAGCGTCGCGAAGAAGCGTTCCGGCGCGCCGATGCCGGCCGCGGCGAGCACGCGTTCGTTCGCGAATTGCGACAGCGGGCAGCGCAGGGCGGGCTGGTCGAGGTGCCATGCGGCGCCCGGCGTCAGCGCGAGCGCGTAGGTGTCGGGCCACGGCGGCAGCGCGCCGCTGTACGGATCGTTGACGAGCGTCGCGTCGCGATGCCGCGACAGCGGCTCGCGCAGCGGGCCGGCCGGCAGCAGGAAGCCGTTGCCGCCGAGCCGGTGGTCGAATACGACGAGCTCGACGGTGCGCGCGAGGCGGTAGTGCTGCAGGCCGTCGTCGCTGACGATCACGTCGACGTCCGGATGCGCGGCGCGCAGCGCCTGCGCGGCCGCGACGCGGTCCGGGCACACCCACACGGGCGCGCCGGTGCGGCGCGCGATCAGCAGCGGTTCGTCGCCGGCCGCGCCCGCGCGCGACGCCGGCGTGACGGCCGTCGGCGCCTTCACGTTCGCGCCGTAGCCGCGCGACACGACGCCGGGCGTGAAGCCGGTCGCGCGCAGCGCGTCGACGAGCGCGATCACGGTCGGCGTCTTGCCGGTACCGCCGACGGTCACGTTGCCGACCACGACGACGGGCACGCCGACGTCGACCGGCTGCTTCCAGCCTCGTGCGTAAGCGGTGCGCCGCAGCGCCGCGCACAGGCCGAACACGCAGGCGAACGGCGTGAGCGCCCACGCGAGCGCGCCGCGCCGCTGCCATTCGCGCGTCAGCCGCGCTTCGAGTCGCGCGAGCGGGGTGCCGGGCGCGCTCATCGGGCCGGGCGCGGCGCGTCGGGTGCCGCGGCGAGGGACGGATTCGTCAAGGCGGATTCTCCGTTGGGCGGCGCATGCCGCAGGGTCCGTGGAAGGCGGCACTCTAGCGCGCCGCACGCCGGCGCGGCAAGCGCGACGGGCCGCCGCGGCTCGCGGGGCGGGATCGAGGCGGCCTGTGGATAACTCTGTGAAAAACTCCCCGCTCGATCGCGTCAAACGCCCGCCCGGCGGGCATCGAATCGGATGAGAATCGTTTTGAAAGGTTTAAAAGATTATAAAAATCAACGTGTTGCGAAGAATCGTCTGGGTTTTTTCGCGGTTTCCGAGCGTTTTACGCGGACGAATGCCAGAGTGTGGACACCTTCCGCGCGCGGCGGCGAATGCAGCGGCGCTGGACGCCGCGCGCGTGTCGGACTATCGTGACGCCGCCAGCATTCATCCGACCGCCCATGCTTTCCGATTCTCCTTTTTCCGCACCCGGCGCCACGCGCGGCGGCGACGAAGTGATTCCCGTTTCGGCGCTCAATCGTGCGATTTCGACGATGCTCGAGCGTTCGTTTCCGCTGCTGTGGATTTCCGGCGAAGTGTCGAATTTCACGCGCGCCGCGAGCGGCCACTGGTATTTCTCGATCAAGGACCAGCAGGCGCAGATGCGCTGCGTGATGTTCCGCGGCCGCGCGCAATACGCGGAATTCACGCCGCGCGAAGGCGACCGTATCGAGGTGCGCGCGGTCGTCACGATGTACGAGCCGCGCGGCGAGGTGCAGCTCAACGTCGAAGCCGTGCGGCGCACCGGGCAGGGGCGTCTGTACGAGGCGTTCCTGCGGCTGAAGGCGCAACTCGAAGGCGAGGGCTTGTTTGCGCCCGAGCGCAAGCGTCCGTTGCCGGCCCATCCGCGCGCGATCGGCATCGTCACGTCGCTGCAGGCCGCCGCATTGCGCGACGTGCTGACCACGCTCGCCCGGCGCGCGCCGCACATTCCGGTGATCGTCTATCCGGCCCCCGTGCAGGGCGCCGGTTCCGCCGAAAAGCTCGTCGCGGCGGTTGCGACCGCGAACGCGCGGCGCGAGGTCGACGTGCTGCTGGTATGTCGCGGCGGCGGCTCGATCGAGGATCTGTGGTCGTTCAACGACGAAGCGCTGGCGCGCGCGATCGCGGCGAGCGAGCTGCCGGTCGTCAGCGGCGTCGGGCACGAAACCGATTTCACGATCGCGGACTTCGCGGCCGACCTGCGCGCGCCGACGCCGACCGGCGCGGCCGAGCTCGCGAGCCCGCAGCGCGCGCTGCTGCTGCGCGAGGTCGACGAGCGCCAGCGCGCGCTCGCGCGCGGCATGGCGCGCCGGCTCGAACAGCGCGCGCAACAGCTCGACTGGCTTGCGCGCCGGCTCGTGAGCCCGGCCGAGCGGCTGCAGCGGCAGCGCACGCACGTCGAGCAGCTCGCGGTGCGGCTCGCGTCGGCGGCATCGCGGCCGGTGCGCGATGCGCGTGCGCGTTTCGCGCTCGCGCAACTGCGCTGGCAGCGCGCGCGGCCCGATCCGTCCCAGGCGCGCCACGCGCTCGCGGGGCTGTCGCAGCGTCTCGCAAGCGCGTTGCAGCGCCGTCACGAACGCGACACGGCGCGTGTGTCGGCCTGTGCGGCACGGCTCGAGGTGCTGAGCCCGCAGCGCACGCTCGAGCGCGGCTATGCGGCGCTGATCGATGCGCAGACGGGCCGTGCGGTGCGCGCGCCGAACGCGCTGAAGCCGCAGCGGCGCCTGACCGTGCATCTCGCCGAAGGCTCGGCCGACGTATCGCTCGCTGACGTGCAGCCCCGGCTGACGGATACGATCTGACGTAACGGGTGCCAAGCGAAACGCGTGTCGTCGCAACACGCGCATCGCGGCGGGAACGGATGCTGCGCATCGTCGGGTTCGTCCTGCCCCGCGTTGCGCCAGCAGCGCTTTTCCGCATACCGCGGATAAATGGCCCGTGAGTTTGCGGGGTTATTCGTCCTCGCCTACAATCGGACGCTCGGCAGCATCCAACACAGCCTCCCTACATACTCAACGAAGGAATCGCCATGGCTCATACGCTCCCGCCGCTCCCGTACGCTGAAGACGCACTCGCGCCGACCATCTCGAAAGAGACGATCGAGTACCACTACGGCAAGCACCATCAGGCTTATGTGACGAACCTGAACAATCTGATCCCGGGCACGGAATTCGAAAACCTGCCGCTGGAAGAGATCGTGAAGAAGTCGTCGGGCGGCATCTTCAACAACGCCGCGCAAATCTGGAACCACACGTTCTTCTGGAACAGCCTGTCGCCGAACGGCGGCGGCGCACCGACGGGCGCGCTGGGCGACGCGATCAACGCGAAGTGGGGTTCGTACGACGCATTCAAGGAAGCGTTCACGAAGGCCGCGGTCGGCACGTTCGGTTCGGGCTGGGCATGGCTCGTGAAGAAGGCCGACGGTTCGCTCGACATCGTGTCGACGAGCAACGCCGCGACGCCGCTGACGACCGCCGACAAGGCGCTGCTGACGATCGACGTGTGGGAACACGCGTACTACATCGACTACCGCAACGCCCGTCCGAAGTTCGTCGAAGCGTTCTGGAACATCGTGAACTGGGACTTCGCAGCGAAGAACTTCGCGTAAGTCCGGCGCCTGCGCGCCGTCACGGCGCGCGGCATCGAAGAAAAGCCCTCGGTTCGAGGGCTTTTTGTTTTTTGCGCGGCCCGAACGTACGCCGTTCGCCGACTCAGCCGGCCATGCCGAGCAGCCAGCCGAGCGCCGCGCTCGCGATCACCACGGCCCACGGCGGCACGCGCCAGAACACCAGCGCGACGAACGCGACCAGCGCGGCGGCCAGGTCGCGCGGCGCGACGATCGTGTCGGTCCAGACCGGGTGATAGAGCGCGGCCAGCAGCAGCCCGACGACGGCCGCGTTCACGCCGGCGAGCGCGGCCTGCATGTGCGCGCTGCGGCGCAGGCGCTCCCAGAACGGTGCGGTGCCGGCGATGAGCAGGAACGACGGCGCGAAGATCGACACGAGTGCGATCGTGCCGCCGAGCCAGCCGTTCGGCGCATCGCGCAGCGACGCACCGAGGAACGCCGAGAACGTGAACAGCGGGCCTGGGACGGCCTGCGCGACGCCATACCCGGCGAGAAACGCCGAATCGCTCACCCAACCGGGTGCGACCACGGCCGCCTGCAGCAGCGGCAGCACCACATGGCCGCCGCCGAACACGAGCGCACCCGTGCGGAAGAACGCATCGACGACGGCGAGCGTATCCGAGCGCAGCGCGCGGGCCGCGAACGGCAGCGCGACGAGCAGCGCCGCGAACAGCGCGAGCCACAGCATGCCCGCGCGGGGCGACACGTGCAGCGGCAACGGTTCGTGCGCGTCGCGCGCCGGTTGCGGCAGCAGCACGAGACCGGCCGCGCCTGCCACGACGATCACCGCGACCTGCGTCCAGGCGGCCGGCGCGAGCAGTGCGACGCATGCGGCCGCGGCCATCAGCGTGACGCGCCGCGCATCCGGGCACAGCGTGCGCGCCATGCCCCACACGGCTTGCGCGATCACCGCGACCGACACGATGCGCAGCCCGTGCAGTGCGCCGGCTTCGATCGGCGCGCCCGTTGCGTGAACGCCGAGCGCGAACAGCATCATCATCAGCGCCGACGGCAGCGTGAACCCGAGCCACGCGGCGAACATGCCCGCATACCCGGCGCGCGCGAGACCGATCGCCATCCCGACCTGGCTGCTCGCCGGCCCCGGCAGGAACTGGCACAGCCCGACGAGATCGGCATAGGTGCGCTCGGTGAGCCAGCCGCGCCGCGTGACGAATTCCGCGCGAAAGTAGCCGAGATGCGCGACCGGGCCGCCGAACGACGTGAGGCCGAGCCGCAGGAACGCGATGAATACGGGCCACGGATGACGGGCGGGGGCGGGGACGGTCGAGGTGTTCAAGGCGGTGCGCGCGGCGGACGGAACGAGCCGCCACGATAGCGCAACTCGGCGGCCGCGGGCAGTGCATGGCGGCCCATACCGGCCGATAGAGGTCGTTGCGCGGCGTTCAGTACGCGCCGTGGCCGAGCCCGCTCGCGCGGCGCAAGGCGTCGACGTCCACGATCTCGATCTCGCCGACGTGCAGCCGCACGACGCCGTCGGCCTGCAGCGCCTTCAGCAACTGGTTGGTGGTCTGCCGCGTCAGCGACAGCATCGACGCGAGCGTTTCCTGCGACAGCCGGATGTGCGTGCGCCCGGCGCTGATGCCGCCGTAGCCTTCGGCGATCATCAGCAGCCGCGCGGCGAGCCGCTGCGCGGCCGGCATCACGCTCATCGATTCGACGGTCAGGAAGCTCAGGCGCAGCTTTTGCGCCATCAGCAGCGCGAACTGCCGCCAGTATTGCGGCGTCGTCTCGAGAATCGCGAGCAGCGCGGCCTGCGGCACGTGCAGCAGCAGCGCGTCGTCGAGCGCGATGGCGTCGTGCGTGCGCGGCTGGCCGTCGAACAATGCGATCTCGCCGAACCACGTGACGGGCTCGGCCACCGTCAGCAGCGTCTCCTTGCCCCGCGGATCGACCGCACCTATCGTGAGTGAACCGGCCAGTACCGCGTACAGCCCGCACGGCGGGTCGCCGCGCCGGAACAGCGCGTGGCCGGACGGCAGACGGCGCAGCGTCGCGCGGGCGATCAGCGCCGCGCGCAGCGCGGGCGGCAGCGCGGCGAACCACGGGTTCGCTTCGATCTGCGGCAGGTACGGGGCGAGCGAGGCAGGCATGGGCACGCGATGTCGGGTAGCTGACAGAGGTTCTCGGGCGTGACGCGCATCATAGCGCTCAACAACCGATCAGGAGACGCGATGAAGACCCTCGAAGACCATCTTTCCCAGTATGCGGCCTACCATCGCGACGCGCGCAACATCGCGACGCATCTGGTCGGCATCCCGATGATCGTGTTCGCGGTCGAGGTGCTGCTGTCGCGGCCGGCGCTCGGGCCGCTGGCCGGCGTCGCGCTGTCGCCGGCGCTGCTGCTCGCCGTCTTGTCCGCGCTGTTCTACCTGCGTCTCGACCTGCGGTTCGGGATCGTGATGACCGTGCTGCTCGCGCTCGGCCTGTGGGCCGCGCAGTCGCTGGCGCTGCTGCCGACCGCGCAATGGCTCGCGATCGGCGTCGGCGCGTTCGTCGTCGGCTGGATCGTGCAGTTCGTCGGGCACTGGTTCGAAGGCCGCAAGCCCGCGTTCATCGACGATCTGGTCGGCCTGATCGTCGGGCCGCTGTTCGTCGTTGCCGAAGTCGCGTTCTTCGCGGGGCTGCGCGGCGACGTGCGCCGCGAAGTCGAGCGGCGCGCCGGTCCCGTGCATGGCGGCGCGCATTCGCACGTCTGATGGGCCGGCCGGGCCGCAGGCGCCGCGTGCGGGCGACGTGCCGGCCGCGCAGGCCGGCGTGACACCCGGCGTCGCACGTTCCCCGGTCGGCGCGGACCGCGCGCAGCGACTAAGATGCGGAGTGCGTCATACGACGCCTTTGCGGAGCACTCGCCATGGCGGATCGCCCGACTCTCGATGCCTACGACACCCATGCCGCGCAATACGCGCAGGACTGGCTCGACCAGGCTGCGCCCGACGACATGTACGCGCTGCTCGAACAGTATTTCACGCCGGGGCCGACCGCCGACGTCGGCTGCGGGGCGGGGCGCGACACCGCGTGGCTCGCGTCGCGCGGCTTCGACGTGCGCGGCTACGATGCGAGCGCCGCGCTGCTCGACGAGGCGCGGCGACGCCATCGCGGGCTGACTTTCGAACTGGCCGCGCTGCCGGCGCTGGCCGGCGTACCGTCCGGCGCGTTTCGCAACGTGCTGTGCGAAACGGTCGTCATGCATCTCGAACAGGCGGACGCGGCCGCCGCCGCCGCGCGGCTGGCCGATCTGCTGATGCCGGGCGGCACGTTGTACCTGAGCTGGCGGGTGGCCGGAAACGGCGTGTTGCGCGACGAGCGCGGGCGTCTCTATACGCCGCTGGACTCGGCGCGGATGCATGCGGCGCTCGGCGCCGGCGTGTGGGTGATCGACGAACACGAGGTCGTCAGCGCGTCGTCCGGCAAGCGCGTGCACCGGCTGATCGTGCGCAAGGCGGGCGGCGACGCCTGAACGCGGCGCGCCGGCGCGCCTACTCGCGGCTGAGCGCCGCTTCCCAGTTGATGTCGACGCAGAGCACCTGCATGCCGGTCGCGGCCGGCGCGGCGATCGACGCGGTCACGCACAGGTGCGCCTCGTTGATCGACAGGTAGGGCGGCGTCAGGTGCACGCGGCCCGGCGCGCGCATCGCGTCGATGAAGTACGGGCGGCGTTCCCAGCTCGCGCCTTCGGAATGCAGCAGCGGCCGGAAGCGCTTCGCGCGTTGCGACACGCTGCCGCGCGCGAGCACGTTGTCGCCGATCTGGCGGCCCGACGCGTCGAGCAGGAAGCAGCGCGCGGTCTCGGGCAGCCCGAGCACGGCGGTAGCCGCCTCGGTGAGCGATTCGCCCGCGCCGAGCCTGCGGCTCGCTTCCTCGAGTGCGGCGACGTACGGCGCGAGCCGTTCCGCCTGCGTGCGCTCGCGCTGCGCGACGCGCAGCCGCAGCGCGGCCGACAGCGTATCCATGCAGCCCGCGGCGGCCTGCGGTTGCACCGGATCGACGCTCGGCCCCGCGAAATACTGGCCCTGCACGAAATCGACGTCGCATTCGAGCGCGATCAGCGCGTCGCGTTCGGTCGTGAGCCCGCCCATCAGCACGAGTTGGCCGGATTCGTGCAGCAGCGACACGAGTCCCGGCAGCACGCGTTCGAGATGCGAGTGCTCGCTCGCCTGCGCGAGGATGCCGCGGTCGAGCGTGACGATGTCGGGATGCAGGTGCCACACGCGATCGACGTTCGAGTGCTTCGCGCCGAACCCGACGAGCGCGATCAGGAAGCCGGCCTTGCGCAGCCCGTCGATGATCGCCGCATAGCGCGGCGTCTCGCCGCCGGCCTGCTCGGGCACCTCGAGCACCACGCGGTGCGGCGGCAGCCCGAGCGCCTTCAGGTTCGCGAGCAGCGCGTCGCCGTAGATGGTGTCCATCAGCGCGGCCGGATGCAGGCTCAGGAAGAGCCATTCGTCGTGGCTGTCGAACGCGTGGAAGTTACCGAGATGCAACGATTCGGCGAGCCGGCCGAGCTCGAGCAGGTCGCCGCGCCGCGCCGCCTGCGTGAACACCTCGTGCGACGCCACCTGACGGCTTTCCTCGTCGTGCGCGCGCAGCGACGCGTGATAGCCGATCGCGCGCCGGTGCGACACTGAGAAAACCGGCTGGAACACGCTGAACACGGTGTAGCCGCCGTACAGCACGGTGCGTCGGTTCCCGTCGTCGCCTGCGACCGGGCGGGGCGGCTGAAAGCCGGGGGGATCGATTTCGATCATGCTCATGATGTCGGCCGAAGGAAGACTGCCAGTTTACCTACAGAATAGGCGAGCAAGAAGCATGCACGGCAGGGCGCCACGTGCGGCCGCCGGTCGCGGCCGATACGCGCACGCGTGCCGGGCCGCGTTGCACCGCGATGGTGCGCACGGGCCCTATTCCGCGCGCGCCGCCGGTCACGCGCGCTCGGACGGGTCGGTCTTGCGCGCGGTGCTGCGGATCTCGGGCGCGAGCTGCGCGAAGATCCACGCGGACGCGGCGGTGATGATGCCGACGCAGACGAACGTCGCATGGAATGCCGGCAGCGTGTTGCTCGGCGTCACGGTGCGCAGCATGCCGGTGAACGTCGCGAGCAGCGCGCCGGCGACGGTGACGCCGAGGCTCATCGACAGCATCTGCACGAGCGAGAACAGGCTGTTGCCGCTGCTCGCGCCGCCGGTGCCGAGGTCCTTCAGCGTCAGCGTGTTCATCGCTGTGAACTGCATCGAGTTGAAGCCGCCGAACAGCGCGAGATGCACGACCTTCACCCACACCGGCACCGTGTCGCGCATCAGCGCGAAGCTCGCCATCATCACGCCGACCATGATCGTGTTCGCGAGCAGCACCTTGCGGTAGCCGTGCTGCGTGATCAGGCGCGTGATGATCCGCTTCGAGAACATGCCGGCCGCCGCGACCGGCAGCATCATCAGCCCGGCCTCGAACGCCGAGTAGCCGAGGCTCACTTGCAGCAGCAGCGGGATCAGGTACGGCATCGCGCCGCTGCCGATCCGCGCGAACAGGTTGCCGAGCAGCCCGACGCTGAACGTGTGGATCTTGAACAACTCGAGCGAGAAGATCGGCTGCGGCGCGCGCACCGCGTACAGCCCGTATGCGACGAAGCATGCGAGGCTCAGGATCAGCAGCACCAGCACGGCCGCGTGCTGCATGCCGAGATCGGCGAGCCCGTCGAGCGACAGCGAGATCGCGACCATGCCGATCGTCAGCAGCAGATAGCCCTTCAGGTCGAAACGGCCGGCGGCCGGGTTGCGCGAATCGGGCATCGAATAGAAGGTCGCGATGCAGCCCGCGACGCCGACCGGCACGTTGATCAGGAAGATCCAGTGCCACGACGCGATCTTCACGAGCCAGCCGCCGAGCGTCGGCCCGATCAGCGGGCCGATCAGGCCCGGAATCGCGACGAACGACAGCGCGGGCAGGTAGCGCTCGGCCGGGAACGTGCGCAGCACCGCGAGCCGCCCGACCGGCAGCAGCATCGCGCCGCCGACGCCCTGCACGACGCGGAACGCGACGAGCTGCGTCAGCGTATGCGCGTTCGCGCACAGCAGCGAGCCGAGCGAGAACACCAGGATCGCGCTGAAGAACACGCGCCGCGTGCCGAACGTATCGGCGAGCCAGCCCGACACGGGGATCATCACCGCCATCGTCAGCGAGTACGCGATCACGACCGATTGCATCCGCAGCGGCGATTCGCCGAGGCTCGCGGCCATCGACGGCAGCGCCGTGTTGACGATCGTCGCGTCGAGCGTCTGCATGAAGAAGCCCGTCGCAACGAGCCAGAGCATCACGGTGAGGTTCTTTTCGCCGGGAGCGGCGGCGGGCGGGCGTTGGAACATGAGGGCGGGGACGGTGGCGCGGGACAGCCGACATTGTAGGGAAAGCCGCCGCACCGTGCAGGTTCGGGGCGGTATGTCGCGCGGTTCCGGCCGGACCCGGGCCGGCGCGGCCCGCGACCGGATGTCTGTCCCCGTCGGGCGGCCAGTACAGTTCAGCCAGAACCGTCCGCGGCCGTATCTGTCCGTGTGCCGCCGCTCTCCGAAATACTGGTGTCATCGAACCGATGCGACGAGGAGGCTGCGATGCGCGAACTGCGACTTTACGTAATGGACGGCGACGAGCCGGCCGGACGGTGGCGGATCGTCGATCGCACACTGCTCGAAGTGGCCGAAGGCGACGTGTGGGTGACCGTCGAGGGTCGGCCCGACGATCACTGGCTGGGCGCGGGCGCATCGCTGACGTTGCTGCCCGGCATGCGCGCATGGGTCAGCGCCGGGCCGCGCGGCGCGACGTTCGCGTTCGGCCCGCTGGCGGTGTCGGCCGCGCGCACCGCGCCCGCGTGGTAGCGCGCGTTCGCCGCGTGGCGCGACGGGCGGCGTCACACGGCCGCGTCGCTGCCGACGTAGCGTGCCCGCGGCCGGATCAGCTTCCCGTCCGCGTACTGTTCGAGCGCGTGCGCGATCCAGCCGGCCGTGCGGCCGGCCGCGAACAGCGTGAACGCCGCGCCGTCGGGCAGCGCGAGCGTGCGCTCCAGCAGCGCGAGCGCGAAATCGATCGTCGGCCGCAGGCCCGTGGCCGCTTCGACGCGTGCGGCGAGCGCGCGCGCCGCGCGCAGCGCCGGCCGGTCGGGCGCCGTCGCATGCAGCGCATCGAGCAGCGCCCGTGCGCGCGGGTCGCCGTCGGGGTACAGCGGGTGCGCGAAGCCGGACAGGGCCGTGCGGCCGCCGTCCGCGCGTTCGTCGTGCGCCAGCCGCAGCGCGAGGTAGCGATCGAGATCGGCGGCGCGGGCCGCTTCGTCGAGCAGCGTGCCCGCGCGGAACGTCTCGCCGCCGTGGCGCGGCCCCGACAGCGCCGCGAGCCCGCCCGAGATCGCACCGAACAGATGGGTGCCCGTCGATGCGATGCAGCGTACCGCGAAGGTCGACGGATTCAGTTCGTGATCGGCGCACAACACGAGCGCGCGCCGCAGCAGGTCGGCTTCGTCGCGCCGTCGCACGCGCCACGCGGCCGCGAGCTGGCGGTGCACGGGCGCGTCATCCGGCGCGCTGCCGGCGAGCGCGGCCGTCGCGACGCGCAACAGCAGCGCCGCGGAATCGAGCTGCGCATCGCGCCCTTGCGCCCACAGGCGCGGCAGCGATGCGGCGGCGGCCGGCAGCAGCACCAGCGTGCGTTCGAGCGGCGCGAGATGCGCCCAGCGACGCGCCCAGTCGTCCCACTGGGCCCTGTCGAAACCGCTTGAAGCGAGCGACGCGGCGGCCAGCCGCGCGGGCGGACAATCCCACAGCCGCGCGGCCGTTTCCTCGAGCGTCGCGGCGTCGGCCAGCGCGATTGCATCGACGCCGCGGTAGCGCAGGCGGCCGTCGGCGATCTGCGTGATCCGCGATTCAAGGACCGGCACGCCCCAGTCGAGCGAACGTTCGGCGACGCCGCCCGCGCGCTTCGCATCGGCGCGGCGACGCGCGAGCAGGCGCACCTCGTTGGCGTCGTAACGGCGGCGCTTGGTCGCGCCGTCGGGCAGCGAGCGCAGCAGGCCGCGGCTCACGTACGCGTAGAGCGTGCTCACGCTGACGCCGAGCATGCCGGCGGCTTCCTGTGCACTGACGGATGTCATGCCGGTGGCTCCTGTCGCCGCGCATGAAGCGCGGGCGCGCTACAACTATTCGTTATGTATTGATTCGCGCAATCAAGATTGATCGTGCCTGTCGCGAATTCTAGACTCGATTCCGTCTCCTCAACGGCGTCTCCTCCACCATGACACCCGAATCCGCATTGGCGCATCTTTGGCACCTCGCACATGGCGAGCGCGACGCGCTGGCCCGCACGACCCTGACGGGGCAGGATCCGACGCTGCCGTCGACGTTTCACGTCGGCACGCTCGCCGTCGCGACGATCGCGGCCGCCGGCCTCGCGGCTGCTGAATGCCATCGGCTGCGAACGGGCGTGGCGCAATCGGTCGACGTGTCGGTGCGCGACGCGCTCGTGGCGTTCCGCAGCGAACGCTACCTGCGCGTGGACGACGGGCCGCCGCCGGAGTTGCGTCACCCGGTGACCGGCTTCTTCGAGACGGGTGACGGGCGCTGGATTCAGCTGCACGCGAACTTCCCGCATCATTTGTACGGCATCCTCGACGTGCTCGGCTGCGGCCCGCGGCCCGCCGACGTCGCTGCCGCGATTCATACGTGGGACGGCGCGGCGCTCGATACCGCGCTGGCCGACGCCGGCTTGTGCGCGGCATTGATCAGAACCCCTGACGAATGGGCGGCGCACGAGCAGGCGCGCGCGATCGCGTCGCTGCCGCTGTTCGAAATCGAGCGGATCGGCGACGCGCCGGCCGAGCCGATCGGCCGCGGCGAAGCCGGCCAGCCGCTGGCCGGCGTGCGCGTGCTCGATCTGACGCGCATCATCGCGGGGCCGGTCGCGGGCCGCACGCTGGCGTCGCACGGCGCGCAGACGCTGCTCGTCAACGGTCCGCACCTGCCGAACATCGCACCGCTCGTGATCGACAATGGGCGCGGCAAGCGCTCGACCTGGATCGATCTGCGCGACGCGGCAGGCGTCGCTACGCTGCACGCACTGGTGCGCGAGGCGGACGTGTTTCTGCAGTCGTACCGGCCCGGCGCGCTCGCGGCGCGCGGTTTCGCGCCGCAGGCATTGGCCGAACGGCGGCCCGGCATCGTCTACGTGTCGGTGTCGGCGTACGGGCACGCCGGGCCGTGGGCGAAGCGGCGCGGGTTCGACAGCCTCGTGCAGTCGGCAAGCGGAATCGCATGGCAGGAGCAGCAGGCCGCGCAGGCGAGCGGGCCGCGCCATCTGCCGTGCCAGGCGCTCGATCATGCGACGGGGTATCTCGCGGCGTTCGGCGCGATGATCGCGCTCGCGCGGCGCGCGCGCGAAGGGGGAAGCTGGTACGTGCGGATGTCGCTCGCGCAGACGGGGCGCTGGCTGCAGTCGTTCGGCGCCGTGCCTGACGGGCTGCACGCGTCCGATCTCGCGTTGGCCGACGTGCGCGACCGGATCGACCGCATCGCGTCGCCGTTCGGCGTGCTCGACACCGTGCGGCCGGCCGAGCGACTGTCGGTGACACCGCCGTCGTTCGCGCGGCCGCCCGTGCCGCTCGGCGCCGACGACCCGCGCTGGCTGTAAGCGCCGGCGACGCGCGTCGCGTTACTTGCGCAGTTCGACGACGAAATCGTAGTAGTCGTTGCGGCAGTAGGTATCGGTCAGTTCGATCGCGCGCTGGTCGGACGTATAGCCGATCCGCGTGATCAGCAACAGCGCGTCGTGCGGGGCGATGCCCATCTGCTCGGCGATCTCGTCGGTCGCGTTGACCGCGCGGAAATGCTGCAGCGCGCGCACGATCGGCGTGCCGCGCGCTTCGAGATAGCTGTACAGCGAGCCGACGATCGCCTGCGGATCGGGAATCAGCGTCGCGGGGAACGTCGAGTTCTCGACGGCCATCACGATGCCGTCGGCGAGGCGCAGGCGTTTCAGGCGTGTAACCGATGCGGCCGGCGACAGTCCGAGCTGGATCACTTCGTCGCGGTTCGCGGGCTGAATTTCACGTGCGAGCCATTGCGAGCTCGGCTTGAAGCCGCGGCGCTCGAGCATTTCGCTGAAGCTCGACAGCCGCGACAGCGGATCCTCGTAGCGCGGCTGGATGAAGTTGCCGGCGCCCTGCGTGCGGCGGATCAAGCCTTGCTCGACGAGCAGCGCGATCGCCTTGCGCGCGGTGATGCGCGACACGCCGAGCGCTTCGGACAACACACGCTCGGAAGGCAGCGCTTCGCCGGCCGTCCAGCGGTTGTCGTGGATCGCGTCGCCGAGCTTGCGGGCGAGCTGCAGGTAGAGCGGCGTATCGTTGTCGGGGTCGGGGCGCAGGTCCTGCCAGCGGTCGTCCGTGGGTGCCTTCATACAATGGGTATCGATCAGGTTGCGGCCATTCTAAGTCATCATGCCGCGCCGTTATAGCCGGTTTTTGCCGCGTAATAGGCCGGGGGCGCACCGATTGACTACACTGATGCGTCGTATCCGATGCTTCGGCCGCGGTGTGCGGCCACGAATCCGCAACGAGGAAACGCATGACAGACACGATCGCCACGGTCGTTTTGCCGAACGGCGAGACGATTCCGAAGCTGGGCATGGGCACCTGGGAAATGGGCGAGCGGCCGGCGCGGCGCGCGGACGAGATCGCCGCGCTGCGCGAGGGCGTCGAACTCGGGATGACGCTGGTCGATACCGCCGAGATGTACGGCGACGGCGCGACCGAGGAACTGGTCGGCGACGCGCTTGCGGGCCTGCGCGACGACGTGTTCCTCGTCAGCAAGGTTTATCCGCACCATGCGAGCCGGCACGGCATCGTCGCCGCGTGCGACGCGAGCCTCAAGCGCCTGCGTACCGATCGCGTCGACCTGTATCTGCTGCATTGGCGCGGTTCGGTGCCGCTCGCGGAAACGGTCGAGGGCTTCGACGCGTTGCAGCGTGCGGGCAAGATCCGTCACTGGGGCGTGAGCAACTTCGATACGGCCGACATGGCCGAGCTCGTCGACGAAGCGGGCGGCGGTGCGTGCGCGACCAACCAGATTCTCTACAACATCGCGCGACGCGGCCCGGAGTTCGACCTGCTGCCGTGGCTGGCCGATCATCGGATCCCGGCGATGGCGTACAGCCCGGTCGATCACGGGCGGCTGCCGAAACGCTCGCCGCTCGACGAGATCGCGCGGCTGCGCGGCGTGTCGGTGATGCGGGTCGCACTGGCATGGGTGCTCGCGCAGCCGGGTGTATTCGCGATTCCGAAGGCGTCGCGAATCGAGCACGTGCGCGACAACCGCGCCGCGCTCGATGTCGTGTTCAGCGATGACGAGCGCGCGCAGCTTGACGCGTATTTCCGTCCGCCGCGCAGCAAGCGCGCGCTCGAGATGCTCTGACCGACTTCGGCAGGGCAACGCTTCGGGTCAGTGGTTGCCGTGACCGCCGCCGTTGCCATGACCGCCGCCGTTGCCGGCGCCACGGCCGTTGCCGACGCCGTTGGCCCCGCCGTTGCCGGCGC
>NZ_LZXX01000136.1:0-821 GCF_001729305.1 Burkholderia sp. A2
GCACGCCCGAGCAGGTCGCGCGAGCGCTGGGCGCGTATTACCGGCTCGGCGTATCGACGTTCCTGATTCGCGGTTTCGATCCGCTCGACGATGCGCTGGCTTACGGGCGCGAGCTGATCCCGGCGATTCATGCGCATGTCGCGGAACTCGACCGGTATCGGGACGCGGTGCCGGCGTAGGCGAACGAGGCGTCGATCGAGTCGCCCCGGCATGTCCGTCACGACATGCCGGGGCGATTGTTTCGAACGAAACGCTCAGAACGACGGCAACCCCGGCGGATTGGTCTCCGCCCGCGCGATCGCCTCGCTCTGCAAACCCCAGCGCGCGAGCGCCTGTCCGTAGCGGCCGTTGCCGATCAGCGCGTTGGTCGCGAGCGTCAACGCGGGCGCGAGCCCGCTGCCGCGGCGCGTCGCGATCGCGACATCCGCATTCGCCGGCCAGCCGGCATTGACGACGCCGACGCGGCGGATCTTGCCGCTGCGCGCGGCCTCGTACGCGAGCGACGCGTTCGGGTTCAACTCCGCATCCGCGCGGCCCGACAGCAGCGCGACGCGCGCCGTCGCATCGTCGTCGAAATAGAGCAGCTCGGCCGGCTTCAGCCCCTGCGCGACGTTGCGCTTGCTCCATTCGAGCAGGATGCGCTCCTGGCTCGTGCCGGCGCCGGTGATGATCCGCAGGCCCTCGATGTCCTTCGGTTCCGCGATTTTCGCGATCGGGCTGCCGGTGCGAACGTAGAAGCCGTGCAGCCCGAGCCGGTAGGTCGTGAAATCGTATTTCTCCTTGCGCTTCTCGGTCACGCCGACGTTCGAGATCACCGCGTC
>NZ_LZXX01000136.1:1097-1372 GCF_001729305.1 Burkholderia sp. A2
GCGCGGCCGTGATGAACTGGCGCCGATCGGTCATCGCGCGGCACCTCGCGGGTGGGAAGCGGCGCGCATCACAGCACCCGCGACAGGAACGCGCGAGTGCGCGAATGCGACGGCGCGTCGAGCACGACGGCGGGCGGCCCGGCCTCGACGATGCGCCCGCGTTCCATGAACAGCACGTTGTCCGCCACTTCGCGTGCGAAGCCGATCTCGTGCGTGACGATCACGAGCGTCGTGCCCGAGCGCGCGAGCTCCTTGATCACGTCGAGCACTTCGTT
>NZ_LZXX01000136.1:1601-1723 GCF_001729305.1 Burkholderia sp. A2
TTGAAGTTCTGAAACACCATGCCGACGGCCGTGCGTCGCTTCAGCACGTCGCGTTCGTTCAGTTCATGCAGCACGTCGCCGTCGCGGCGATAGCCGATCAGCTCGCCGTCGATGTCGATGAA
>NZ_LZXX01000137.1:0-270 GCF_001729305.1 Burkholderia sp. A2
CGAGCCGTGCCGCGTAGTCGGATACCGGCGAATCGATCACGAACGCATCGACGTCGAGCCGCCGGCTCAGTGCGTCGAGCGCACGATGCACGCGCTCGGGCGTATCGGCCAGCACCGTCGGGCGCAGCTCGTCGATCCGGTAGTCGGACGCGCCGCTTTGCCGCGCGAATTCCGCGGCCGCCTGCGCGCTGCCGAGATTGAAGCTCTGGCCGCCCGCGAACTGCAGCTTGAAGATCTTCAGCGGCCCGATCAGCCGCTCGGCCTCGTCGC
>NZ_LZXX01000137.1:397-892 GCF_001729305.1 Burkholderia sp. A2
CCGGCGCGAGCGCGGCCAGCAGCTTGAATGTTTCCGCGACCTTGAACGGGCTGTAGTGCTGCAGCATCACGCCGCCCGAGCCGATGCGGATGCGCGACGTGTGCGCGAGCAGGTGCGCGACGACGATCTCCGGTGCCGAACTGGCGAACCCCGGCGTGCCGTGATGTTCGGCGACCCAGAAGCGCGCGTAGCCGAGCTGTTCGGCGCGGCGCGCGAGCGTGGTGGTGAAGCGCAGTGCGTCGGCGGCGTTCGCGCCGTCGGCGATCGGACTCTTGTCCAGCAACGAAAGCGAATAAGACATGGTGAGCGGCGTTCCTGCGTGAGCGTGGATGGACGGTTGCGGGCGCTCAGCTTTTCGGCAGCCCGGGCGGATTCGTGCGCGACTGGTCGATCGCTTCGGACGCGAGGTTCCAGCGGTCGAGTACCTGCTGGTAGCGGCCGTTCTTGATCAGCCCGTTCAGCGCGACGGTCAGCGGCTCGGCGAGGCCGCTGCCG
>NZ_LZXX01000138.1:0-8353 GCF_001729305.1 Burkholderia sp. A2
AACGAGGAGGGCAAGAAGGGCCGCATCGCGGTGGGGCAGCTTGCCGACCTGGTGGTCCCGGATCGCGATTTCTTCGCATGCGCGGAGGACGACATCGCCGCCACGACCGCGTTGCTGACGGTGGTCGACGGGAAGATCGTGTGGGGCGCGGGGCCGTTCGCGTCGCACGACGCGCCGATTCCGCCGGCGATGCCCGACTGGTCGCCGGTGCGCGAGTTCGGGGGCTATGGCGGCTGGGGCGCGACGCAGCGCAACGGCGCGCCGCTGCAACGCGCGGCGGCCGCCGCGATGTGCGGCTGCGCGAATGAATGCAACCTTCACCAGCATGCGCACGCGAGCGCATGGGCAAGCACGTTGCCGACGTCGGATGCGAAGGGCTTCTGGGGCGCGTTCGGGTGCTCTTGCTGGGCGGTCTGACATGACGACGCGCCCCGTCTACCGCACCCCCTCGTGGCTCCGCGTGCTGCTCGCGCAGCCGTGGGTCCTGCCGCTCGCGCGCGTCGCGCTGGTGTCCGCCTATCTGCTCGGCGGCGTCGCGAAGGCGCTGGACTTCCACGGCGCGGTCGCGGAGCAGGCGCATTTCGGCCTGCAGCCGGCCGCGCTGTGGGCGGCGCTCGCGATCGCGGTCGAGATCGCCGGCTCGCTGTGCGTGGTGTTTCGCCGTTTCACCTGGCTGGGCGCCGGCAGTCTCGGTATGCTGACGCTCGTCGCGATGTTCGTGGCGAACGATTTCTGGAACCGTTCCGGCGCCGAACGGTTCATGGCGCTCAACAGCTTTTTCGAGCATCTCGGGCTGATCGCGGCACTCGTGCTCGCGACCGTGCTCGACGATGCGCGGCAACCGGCCGATGATGGCCGCTCCATTCGATGACGATGCAACAACCAGGAAACCCTGTGATGAAATCTGTTCGTTCCGTGCTGCTCGCCGCGATGCTCGCGGGCGGCCTCGCCGTCGCGCCCGTGACGTTCGCGAAACCGCCGGCGCCGCCCGCGGTCGTGCCGACGGTGGCGGTCGGCCCGCAGTACGACACGACCCACGTGTGCGTCGCACCCGAAGACTTCGACCGCTTCACCGACAGCTTCGTCGCGACGTTCGGCGGCAAGAAGTCGAAGCAGGGCGTGTTCCAGGTCACGCCGACGCCGAGCCAGACGATGTCGCAACTCGTGCTGACACCGGTCGGCACGATCTCGGTATTCGGTTTCAAGACGCCGATCCCGTATCCGTTCTGCGCGGAGCGTACCGGCTATCTCGTGACCGACATGGACGTCGCCGTGAAGTCCGCGCGCGAGCACGGTGCCGACGTGATCGTCGACACGTTTCCCGATCCGATCGGCCGCGACGCGATCGTCACATGGGCGGGCGGCGTGAACATGCAGCTCTACTGGCACACGCAGGCGCCGAATTACGACGCGCTGCAGACCATCCCCGAGAATCGCGTCTACGTGTCGCCGCAAAGCGTCCGCAAGTTCGTGCACGACTTCGTCAAGTTCTCGAAAGGCAAGGTGGTGTCCGACACCCTGAAGGCGCCGGGCATCGAGATCGGCCGGCCGGACGATACGTACCGCCGCATTCGGATCGAATCGGGTTTCGGCAAGATGACCGTGCTGGTGACCGACGGCCATCTGCCTTACCCGTTCGGCCGCGAGATGACCGGCTACGAGGTGCCCGATCTCGCCGCGACGCTGAAGCAGGCCGAAGCCGCGGGCGTAACCGTGCTCGTGCCGCCGTTCACGTCGGACGGCCGCGACGCGGCGCTCGTGCAGTTCCCCGGCGGCTACGTCGCCGAGATCCACGCGAGCGCGGCGCGATGAAGCACGAGGACACGATTCTCGCCGCGGTGGCCGGCTTCGTCGACACGCTGAGCTTCGTCGCGCTGTTCGGGCTCTTCACCGCGCACGTGACCGGCAACTTCGTGCTGATCGGCGCCGGCCTCGCGGGCTTCGGCCAGGGTGTCGTGCTGAAGCTCAGCGTGTTTCCGGCGTTCGTGTGCGGCGTGATCGCGAGCAGCCTGATCGCGCGGTCGATGGCCGCGCGGCCGGCGTGGCAGGGCACGCGCGTGCTGCATACGGTGCAGGCCGTGCTGCTGCTCGGCTTCTGCGCGGCCGGCGTGTGGGCGACGCCCGTCACGCAGCCCGACAGCGTGGCGGCGCTCGTGGCCGGCATCGTCGGCACGTTCGCGATGGGCGTGCAGAATGCGCATCCGCGCGTGATCGCGCGCGCGGGCGGCGTGCCGAACACGGTGATGACCGGCAACGTCACGCAGGCGATCCTGGATGCCGTCGACATGCTGTCCCCCGGCACGGCGGACAGCGTGCGCGCCACCGCACGCGCACGCTTCGCGAAGATGCTGCCGGCGATCGTCGCGTTCGCGCTCGGCGCGGCGGGCGGTGCGATCGGGTTCCGCTACGTCGGATTCCTGGCGCTGCTGGTGCCCGTCGGCGCGCTCGCGACGCTTGCGCTGTGCGCGGCGCGATCAGCCGGTACGCCCACGCAGGAGCGTGCATGATCGAGCGACGCGGGCGACGCCACGGCCGCCGCTTCGAGCGGGCCGCGCGCGTGTCGATCGTCGCGGGGCTGCTGTGCGCGGGCGCCGACGCGGCGTTCGCGGAAACGGCGGTTGCGTCGACGTCGACGCAAGAACCGGCGCCGGCATCGGCCGCGTCGCCGGCCTCGACGTCCGCGGCGGCCACCGCATCGACGTGCACCGCCAAACGCCCGACCGTTCTGTTCAACCGTTGGCAGGAAGACTGGTCGGTGCTTGCGAATCCCTGCGTGCCGCGCGCGCCGCTCGACGGGCTGAAAACCATCCCGCTCGGCAACGATCCGTCATCCTATCTGTCGCTCGGCGTGAACCTGCGCGAGCGGCTCGAGACCAACGACGCACCGCTGTTCGGCATCGGCTCCGCGCAATCGGATACGTACGTGATCCAGCGCGTCGAAGTGCATGCCGATGCGCATCTCGGCCCGCACTGGCAGTTCTTCGCGCAATTGCAGGACGCACGCGCGTTCGGCAAGAACACGGTGTCGCCGGTCGATAAAAACCCGCTCGATCTCGAACAGGCGTTCGCGACCTACACGGGCGCGCTAGGCGGCGGCACGGTCAAGTTCCGCGTCGGCCGGCAGGAGATGGCGTTCGACTTGCAGCGCTTCATCGCCGCGCGCGACGGCCCGAACGTGCGGCTTGCGTTCGATGCGGTGTGGGCCGATTACGAATACGGCAAGTGGCGCTTCATCGGCTATGCGACGCAGCCGGTGCAGAACCGCAACGCATCCGATTTCGACGACGTGTCGAATCGCGATCTCACGTTCAGCGGCGTGCGTTTCGAGCGGCAGTCGCTCGGGCCGGGCGACCTGTCCGGCTACTGGTCGCGCTACAACCGCCGCGGCGCGCGTTTCCTCGATGCGAGCGGCCCCGAGCATCGCGACGTATGGGACGTCCGCTACACGGGCACGCACGGGCGCTTCGACTGGGATCTCGAGACGATGCTGCAGACCGGCACGGTCGGCAACGCCACGATCGGCGCGTGGGCCGTCGGTTCGATCGCCGGCTACAGGCTCGACGCGCCGTGGTCGCCGCGCATCGCGCTGCAGGTGGACGCGGCATCGGGCGACCGGCATCCGCACGACGGCCGCATCGGCACCTTCAATCCGCTGTTTCCGAACGGCTATTACTTCACGCTGGCCGGCTATACGAGTTACGCGAACCTGATTCACGTGAAGCCGTCCGTGACGCTGAAACCGGCGGCGAACCTGTCGCTGCTCGGTGCGCTGGGCTTCCAGTGGCGCGAGACGACCGGCGACGCCGTCTATCAGCAGCCGAACATCCCGGTGCCGGGCACCGCCGGCAAGGGCGGCCTGTGGACGGGCATGTACGTGCAGTTGCGCGCGGACTGGACGATCGCCGCGAACCTGATCGGCGCGGTGGAGGCCGTGCATTTCCAGGTCGGCGACGCGATCCGGCAGGCGGGCGGGCACAACGCGGATTACGTCGGCGTCGAGCTGAAGTACGGCTGGTGACCGCGGCGCGCGGCAACCCGCACGCGGCTTGAAAAAGGACAGCCCCGTGAACTGCGGGGCTGTCCTTCGTTCGTCCGGGCCGGCAGCATGGCCGGCCGCGTTCGCGGTGACGGCGATGCCGTTACAGGTTCGGCGACAGCGCGAGCGCGTTCGTCAGGTCGCCCATCGGCTGCGCGCCGTTCGCCTTCAGCGCGTCGTCGCGCTGCTGCAGGCCCGCGAGGCGCGGCAGCGAGAAGCGGCGCGTGATGAAGCGCAGGATCGAGCCCGTGTCGTACTGCGTGTGGTCGACGAAGCCCTTCTTCGCATACGGCGACACGATCAGCGCCGGAATGCGGGTGCCCGGGCCCCAGCGATCGGCATTCGGCGGCGTCGCATGATCCCAGAAGCCGCCGTTTTCGTCGTACGTGACGACCACGACCATGTTCTTCCACTGCGGGCTGGCCTGCAGGTGCGCGATCACGTCGGCGATGTGCTGGTCGCCGGACGTGACGTCCGTGTAACCCGGGTGCTCGTTCAGGTTGCCTTGCGGCTTGTAGAACGTCACCTGCGGCAGCGCGCCCGCATCGATCGCCTTGATGAACTCGGCGCCGTTCGCGCCGCCGTCGAGCAGATGCTGCGCACGGCTCGCGGTGCCCGGCGCCTGGTTCGCGAAGTAGTTGAACGGCTGGTGGTGCGGCTGGAAGTTCGGCGTCGACAGGTCGGCGCCGTAGATCACGTTCGACGTGCCGTTCTGGCTCGCCTGCAGCGCCTGGCCCCACGCGCCGGAATACCACGCCCACGATACGCCCGCGTTGGTCATCAGGTCGCCGATGTTGGTCGCCGTCTGCGGCGGCATCGTCGACGGATTGGCCGGGTCGGCGAGCAGCGGGTCGCCGCCCGCGGCCGCCTTGTTGCCGCTCGGCTGATACGCCGGCTGCATCGTGTTGATGCCGTAGAAGTCGGGCGTCAGCGCGCCGTCGTTGACGAACTTCGGCGGGCCGCTCAGCGCGGAAGCCGGCGAGTTCGTCGCGACCTTCAGCGACTTGCCGTCGGCATTGAGCACGGCGATCTTGCCGGCCGCCGGGCTCTTGTCGGCGTTCGGGTAGTACGGTGCGCACGCGCAGATCAGGTACTGGTGGTTCAGGAACGAGCCGCCGAACGCACCCATGAAGAAGTTGTCGGCGAGCACGTACTGCTGCGCGATCTTCCACAGCGGCAGCTTCGACGGATCGGCCGTGTAGTGGCCCATCGTCAGGCCGCCGGCATCGGTCCATGCGGCGTACATGTCGTTCTTGCCGCCGTTGATCTGCATCTGGTCCTGGTAGAAGCGGTGCACGATGTCGCGCGTCGCGATGCTCATCGACTGGTTGAAGCCTTTCGGATCGTCGATCGCGAACGGCGCGTTCGGCAGGTTCGCCGTCATCGCCTCGGTCACCGCCGGCGTGATGCCGGTCGCGGTCAGGCCGCCCCAGATCTTCGGCAGCGTCGCCATCGTCGAGCCGTCGCGGTCCTTCTGCACCGAGTTCGCGGCCGTCGCGTTCTGCAGACCGTTCGCGCCCGGGAAGTTGCCGTACAGGTTGTCGAAGCTGCGGTTTTCCGCGTAGATCACGACGACGTTCTTGACGGCCGACAGGCCCTGCTGCGTGACGTCGTCGCCGCCGCAGGCGGTCAGGCTGAGCGCGGCCGCGACGGCGATCGGCGTGCAGCGAATCCAGGCGTGCTTCTTCATGCGATGTTCTCTCTCATTCGTCGTTGGTCTCGTGTGGGAACCGGGTGGCGGGAGGGCCGGCGCGCGAACCTCGCGGTACCGCCCGGCTGCGCGCATTATCTGGAACCGATTTGACAGCCGGGTGTAGGGGCGCTTTCAATTGACTGTCGGTCGAACGTCATTGAACGGTCACGGAACTGACATAAGCTCCGGCCGATTGCCCACCGCTACCAGAACAACGACGATGCACACCCTGCTGAAATCCTTCGCGTTCGCGCGATCGCTGATCCCTGCCACGGCGACGCTCGCGGTGGTCGGCGCGCTCGCGGCGCTCGCCGGTTGCGATGCGCGGCCCGGCACGACTGCGTCGGCCGCGTCCGTCGTACCGGCGGCCCAGGCCGCGCCGGCCACCCCGGCGGTCGCGCCGGCCGGCCAGCCGCAGACGCGCGCGCAGGTGTTCGAGGGCGTGAAGCAGATGACGGCGCTCGGCAAGCAGTTGTTCTTCGATCCGTCGCTGTCCGGGTCCGGCAAGCTCGCTTGCGCGTCGTGCCACAGCGCCGACCATGCGTTCGGGCCGCCGAACGCGCTGTCGGTGCAGCTCGGCGGCGACGACATGCACCGTACCGGCTTTCGCGCGGTGCCGTCGCTGAAATACCTGCGCGGCATCCCGCCGTTCAGCGAACACTTCCACGATTCGCCGGATGAAGGCGACGAAAGCATCGACGCGGGTCCGACCGGCGGGCTGACCTGGGACGGTCGCGTCGATACGCGCGATGCGCAGGCGCGCATTCCGCTCACGTCGCCGTTCGAGATGAGCAGTTCGCCCGCACGGGTCGCGAAGGCGGTTCGCGCCGCGCCGTATGCCGATGCATTCCGCAAGGCGTTCGGCGACACGGTGCTCGGCGACGACCAGGCGACGTTCGGTGCGGTGCTGCGCGCGCTGGACGCATTCCAGCAGCAGCCGGCGCTGTTCGATCCGTACACGAGCAAATACGACGCGTATCTGGCCGGCCACGCGCAGCTCACGCCCGCGGAGCTGCACGGGCTGCAACTGTTCAACGACGAGAAGAAGGGCAACTGCGCGAGCTGTCACGTCAGCCAGCGCACGCTCGAAGGCGGCCCGCCGCAGTTCAGCGATTTCGGGCTGATCGCGATCGCGGTGCCGCGCAACCGCGCGCTGCCGGTCAATCGCGACCCGCGCTTCTACGATCTCGGCGCATGCGGCCCCGAACGCACCGACCTGAAGGGGCGCGACGAATTCTGCGGACTGTTCCGCACGCCGTCGCTGCGCAACGTCGCGCTGCGCAAGACGTTCTTCCACAACGGCGTCTATCACTCGCTCGAGGACGTGATGCGCTTCTACGTCGAACGCGACATCCATCCGGAGAAGTTCTACCCGGTCGTGCACGGCAAGGTGCAGATCTACGACGATTTGCCGAAGCGCTACTGGCCCAACATCAACCGCGAGCCGCCGTTCGACCGCAAGCGCGGCGACCCGCCGGCGCTGAACGCGGCCGAGATCAAGGACGTGATCGCGTTCCTCGGCACGCTGACTGATGGATATCAGCAAACGGCCGCGCCGGCCGGGCACTAGAAGGCATTCACCGCAGCACGCATGCTATGCTCGCTCGCTGACGGGCGTGGCGCGTGCCGGAGGGCCGGCCCCCGGTTCGCCGGCATGCGCCACGCCGTTCGATCGAACATCCAAGGAGAAAAACATGTCGATGCGTGCATCCCTTTCCGTCGTCACGCGCGTGCTGGCCGGCGCCGCGTGCGCAGCCGCGATGCTGCCCGCCCATGCACAGAACAACCTGAACTTCCTGAACGACACGCCGATCAGCTATTTCAGCAAGACCGATCGCGCGTCGCTGTCCAAGGCGGTCGTGCAGGCGCGCGACGAAGGCAAGGACGGTGAAACCACGACATGGCAGAGCAGCGGCCGCGGCACGCAGATCGACGCGAAGCTCACGCCGAGCACGACCGAGACGGACGGCAAGACCTGCCGCGAAATCGCGACCGAAATCACCGCGAAGGGCCAGACGATGACGCTCAAGCCCGTCTACTGCAAGACGGCCGCGGGCAAGTGGCAGTTGCAGAAGCGCTGAGCACGCACGTGACGAAGCGGGGCGGCGCGCCGCGCACGGTGTCGTGCGGCGTCGTAATCCTCGATGCGGGTGGCCGCGTGTTCCTCGCGCACGCGACGGACACCACGCACTGGGACATCCCGAAGGGGCAGGGCGAGCCGGGCGAGACGCCGGCCGACGCCGCGCTGCGCGAACTGCTCGAGGAAACCGGCATCGAGTTCGCGCCGGCCCGCTTGCTCGATCTCGGCCGCTTCGCGTACCGGCACGACAAGGACCTGCACCTGTTCGCGGTGCAGGTGGCCGAAGGCGAGATCGATCCCGCACGGTGCACGTGTACGTCGCTGTTCCCGAGCCGTCGCGACGGCTCGATGATTCCCGAGATGGACGCGTACCGCTGGACCGCGCCGGGCGACGTCGACACCTATGCGAGCCGCAGTCTCGCGCGGCTGTTTCGCACGAAGCTGTCGCTGGTGGAACTGCATCGGCGGTTGTCGGGCGCGTGAACGGACGCCGCGGCTTCCATTGCCGCCTGCCGTCCTTCGGCGCCTGCCCATGAAAAAACCG
>NZ_LZXX01000138.1:8365-268683 GCF_001729305.1 Burkholderia sp. A2
CGGTTTTTTCATGGGCAGGCAGCGGGGGCGGCTTGCGAAGCCGCCCGCCGCCGCGCGGAGCCGGCCGTCAGGCAGGCTTGCCCCAGCTGTCGCGCAGCCCGACGATCCGGTTGAACACCGGCTTGCCCGGCTTCGAATCGACACGGTCTGCAACGAAGTAGCCGTGGCGCTCGAACTGCAGGCGCGTTTCCGGCGCGACGTCGCCGTTGCCCGGCTCGACGTACGCCTGCACGATCTTCTTCGAATCGGGGTTCAGCGCCTCGAGGAAGTTCGCGCCGCCCGCGTCCGGGTGCGGCTCCTTGAACAGGCGATCGTAGATCCGCACTTCGGCCGGCTGCGCGTGCTTCGCGCTGACCCAGTGGATGTTGCCCTTCACCTTGTACGTGTTCGCGCCTTCGGTGCCCGACTTGCTGTCCGGGAAGTAGTTGCAGTGCACGGCCGTCACGTTGCCGTCGGCGTCCTTGTCGAAGCCCGTGCACTCGATCACGTAGCCGTAGCGCAGGCGCACCTTGTTGCCCGGGAACAGCCGGAAATAGCCCTTCGGCGGATTCTCGACGAAATCCTCGCGCTCGATCCACAGTTCGCGCGAGATCGGGAACGTGCGCACGCCGCGGTCCGGATGGTGCGGATGCACGGGCGCCGTGCACGCTTCCTCGAGGTCTTCCGGATAGTTGTCGATCACGAGCTTCAGCGGATCGAGCACCGCGACCGTACGCGCGGCCTTGTCGTCGAGGTCGTCGCGCAGCGCGCCTTCGAAGATGCTCATGTCGATCCACGAATCGATCTTCGTCACGCCGATCCGCTCGCAGAACAGGTGGATGCTCTCCGGCGTGAAGCCGCGGCGGCGCACGCCGACGATCGTCGGCATCCGCGGGTCGTCCCAGCCGTCGACGTGGCCTTCGGTGACGAGCTGCAGCAGCTTGCGCTTGCTGGTAATCGCGTACGTGAGGTTCAGCCGCGAGAATTCGATCTGTTGCGGCAGCGGGCGCGTGAACACGCCGGCTTCCGCGAGTTCGTTCAGCACCCAGTCGTACAGCGGGCGGTGATCCTCGAACTCGAGCGTGCACAGCGAGTGCGTGATGCCTTCGAGCGCATCCGAGATGCAGTGCGTATAGTCGTACATCGGATACACGCACCAGGCGTCGCCGGTGCGGTAGTGGTGCGCATAGCGGATCCGGTAGATCACCGGGTCGCGCATGTTCATGTTCGGCGACGCCATGTCGATCTTCGCGCGCAGCACGTGCTCGCCTTCCTTGAACTCGCCGGCCTTCATGCGGCGGAACAGGTCGAGGTTTTCCTCGGGCGTGCGGTCGCGGAACGGCGACGGCTTGCCGCCTTCGGTCAGCGAGCCGCGGTTCGCGCGCATTTCGTCGGCGCTCTGGCTGTCGACGTATGCCTTGCCGCGCTGGATCAGCAGCTCGGCGAATTCGTACAGCTTGTCGTAGTAGTCGCTCGCGAAATACTGATGATCGACCGCGTCCTTGCGCCAGTCGAAACCGAGCCAGCGCACCGCGTCGACGATCGAGTCGACGTATTCGACGCTTTCCTTTTCCGGGTTCGTGTCGTCGAAGCGCAGGTGGCACACGCCGCCGTAGTCGCGCGCGATGCTGAAATTCAGGCAGATGCTCTTCGCGTGGCCGATGTGCAGATAGCCGTTCGGCTCGGGCGGGAAGCGCGTCTCGACGCGGCCGCCCCATTTGCCGGTGCGGTTGTCGTCGTCGATGATGTTGCGGATGAAATTGGAAGCCGCGGGGGCGTCGTTGCGTTCGGTGCTCATGCGGTTGGCGTCAGGGTTGTGTCGGCGCGTCGCGCCGGTTTAATCCTGTAATTCTACCTGACCGGGGTCCGTCCCGCGCGGCCTGCGGGTCGGGCGCCGTCCACTGGCATGCGTATCGCAATATATCGAGTGTGTGTCGGCTGTAACACGACGTAAATCGGATTGCGGGCGTCGTTCGGCTTTTCCTATGATGGCTTCACCGATTCAATGCCGCCGTTCGCGATTTTGCGGGGCGGGAGGAAGCCAACAATCATGATGAAGAAGACCACTTTTCTCGTTCGTACCGCGGTGATCGTCGCGGCCCTGTCGCAACTCGGCGCATGCGCGATGACGCATACGCAGCGTAACGCCGGTATCGGCGCGGCCGCGGGCGGTGCGCTCGGCTACCTGATCACGGGCGGCCCGGTCGGCACGGTGGCCGGCGCGGCGGCAGGCGGCCTGGTCGGCGCCGGCGTACGCTGATTCACGCCGGCGGGCGCCCGCGTCGCGGGCGCACCCGACCGCCGGCCCCCGGGTCGTGACGCCTGGCTGAGTGCGTCACCACCCGCTCGAAGGTCACGCACATCCCCCGGATTTTGACAGGCACCATCAGGGAGAGGCGGGTGTGCGACACTGCGTCGACGCTACAACACGACTCCATTCGTCGACGAACCCTTCCATGACCGACCCCGTCGTTTTCGTCTTGCCGGGCTACGCCAATTCGGGCCCGCTTCACTGGCAGAGCCGCTGGGAGCGCGCCGATGCGCGTTTCGTGCGGATCGCGATGCCGGACTGGGACCACGCGTTCCGCAACGGCTGGTGTCGCGCGCTCGACCGGGCGGTCGAAGCCGCGCGTGGGCCCGTGCTGATCGCCGGCCACAGCCTCGGTACGCTGACCACCGCATGGTGGGCGACCCGCTACGCGCGGCCGGCCGCGCTCGCGAAAGTGCGCGGTGCGCTGCTCGTCGCATTGCCCGATCCGGCCGGGCCGGCGTTTCCGGCCGACGCGCACGGCTTCGGCCCGGTCCCACGCGAACGGCTGCCGTTTCCGACCTGCGTGGTCGCGAGCAGCGACGATCCGTACGGTTCGCTCGCCTTCGCACGCGGCTGCGCGAACGCGTGGGGCAGCACGTTCCATGACCTCGGCCCGCGCGGCCACATCAACGCGGACAGCGGGCTCGGCGACTGGCCGCAAGCGCGTGGCTGGCTCGATGCGATGGGGACCACGGACTGACTGCCGGTCGTGGTTCACCGAATCGGACACCTTTTTTAACAAAGCGCGAATCTCATGCGATGCGTCGCGGCGCGCTGTGAGCCTTGCTGCCCGTGATTGGTTTGGGCGCGACGTGCATCGTGTGACGAACCCCATGACTTTGTGATCGGCCGGGCCGGTAACGTGACGGTCTATTCAATTCGATCGGAAGGAGCGGGCATGTCGAGCGGCGCAACGCGGAATCAGCAGACCGGCGGAAAAAAATCGTCGGCGGCGAAACGAATCGTCGTCGATCTCTCGAGTCAGAGCGTGGAGGCGTTTGAGGGGGGCAGCGAGGGTGTTCCGCTTCGACTGTGTGACGGGAGACAGCGAGCATCCGACCGATCGGGGTGCCTTCCGCATCATGCGGAAATACCCGACCTATCGCAGTCGTGCCTATAACGTGCAAATGGATTACGCGATGTTCTTCACGGGAGACGGCAAAGCGCTTCACCAGTACCACGGCCGATGCCGCTGTCGCTGGTGAGAATGGCGCGCAATACCGTCAGCGACTGGTTCGGATCGCACGGCTGCGTACGCCTGGCCGAGGCCGATGCGAAACGACTGTACGAGTGGGCTCCGAGGGGAACCGTGGTGCAGGTATCGTGAAGAGCGCATCGGCAATGCGATTCGCGATCCCGGGTCTGGCGATGCTGGTCGGTCTGCTCGCCGGTTTCGGCTGGCGCAGCGTCGCCGACTGGACCGACAGCCGCATACGGATCGATCCCGGCACTGAGCTGTTCGGCGTGCTGCCCGACGAGGTGATGTCGCTGACCTATACGACCGCCGCGCTGACGCTGACCGCGCAGCGCTCACAGCCCGCGGCGCGGTTCGCCGTGCAGGTGACTTATGCAGACGGCCGTGCCCCCCGGCAATGCATGGCGTCGGCGGATCTGGCCGCGCATCTTGGGCCCCTTTCGACGATCGTCGCGCAACGACAGGTCGATCTGGCCGACCTTGCGCGCGAATTTCCACGGCAGATCGGGCGGCTGGACATCCGTGATCGCATCGCGTCCGAGCCGCCGCCGTCGCTCGTCTTCCTGGCCGCGGCGGATTCGGACGCGGTCGCCGTTACCGTCGACAGTCTGTCCGCCGGGCACGGCGGTTACGCAGCCGTCGTGCGTTCGCCATTGCCCGCAGCGCTTGCGGCGCTGGCCGGCGGCTGCGATACGCTGGCCCGGCGCTGACCGGCCGGGGTGCCCCCCGTTCCGGCCCGCCGCCGCGCCGCTCAGATCGCCTGCTTCGCCTTCAACGCGGCGATCCGCACATCGTCGTAGCCGAGCATGTCGCGCAGCACGTCTTCCGTCTGCGCGCCGAGCAGCGGCGGGGCCGTGCGCGCGTCCGGCGGCGTCGCGCTCATCCGGATCGGGTTGCGCACGAGCTTCACGTCCGCGCCGCACGGATGCGGCAGCGAGACCTGCATCCCGCGCGCGATAACCTGCTCGTTGTCGAACACCTCGTCGAGATCGTTGATCGGCCCGCACGGCACGCCGGCCGCTTCGAGCGCGCCGATCCAGTCGGCCTTGTCGCGCGCCTTCACCATCTCCGCGAGGATCGGCACCAGCGTGTCGCGGTGACGCACGCGCGACGGGTTCGTCGCGAAGCGCTCGTCATCGGCCAGCCCGGGCCGGCCGCCCGCCTCGACGAACTTGCGGAACTGCCCGTCGTTGCCGACCGCGACGATGATCCAGCCGTCGCGCGTCTGGAACGTCTGGTACGGCACGATGTTCGGATGCGCGTTGCCCCACCGCACCGGCGGCTTGCCGCTCGCGAGGAAGTTGGTGTTCATGTTCGCGAGCAGCGCGACCTGCACGTCGAGCAGCGCCATGTCGATGTACTGGCCTTCGCCCGTGCGGTCGCGGTGCGCGAGCGCGGCGAGCACGGCGATCGTCGAATAGAGGCCGGTCGCGAGATCGGCGATCGCCACGCCGGCCTTCTGCGGGCCGCCGCCCGGCTCGCCGTCGCGTTCGCCGGTGATGCTCATGAAGCCGCCGATCCCCTGCACGATGAAGTCGTAGCCCGCGCGGTGCGCGTACGGGCCGGTCTGGCCGAAGCCGGTGACCGAGCAGTAGACGAGATCGGGCTTCACTGCGCGCAGCGAGTCGTAATCGAGCCCGTACTTCTTCAATTGCCCGACCTTGTAGTTCTCGAGCACGACGTCGCTCTGCGCGGCGAGCTCGCGCACGATCTGCTGGCCCTCGGGCGTGGCGATGTCGACCGTCACCGAGCGCTTGTTGCGGTTCGCCGCGAGGTAGTACGCGGCCTCGGCGGTATCCGCGCCGTCCGCGTCCTTCAGGTACGGCGGCCCCCAGTGGCGCGTGTCGTCGCCGGCGCCCGGGCGCTCGACCTTGATCACGTCCGCGCCGAAATCGGCAAGGGTCTGCGCGCACCACGGGCCCGCGAGCACGCGGGTCAGGTCCAGCACGCGGATATGGCTGAGGGCACCCATCGTCGAATCGTCTCCTTTCATGGCGGGCCTGCCGTGCCGGGCAAGGCCGATTGGCATGCCGAGCATCTTAAGGCGAATCGGCCATCCGGGTGGCCCAGCCGGGCCGTCCGGATGGCCGAGCCGCTTTGCCGGCGCTTTGCCCGGAAGCCGGCCCCGATCCCGTATAATCGATCGTTTCCGAATCCATGCCGCCGCGCGCCGCCCAAGGGCGCCGGCGTTTGAAGCCGTCTTTGCCAGACTGTCCCCGCACGCCATGAAAGCTGCCGAAATCCGCGAGAAATTCCTCAAATTCTTCGAATCGAAGGGCCACACGATCGTCCGCTCGTCGAGCCTCGTGCCCGGTAACGACCCCACGCTGATGTTCACGAACTCGGGCATGGTCCAGTTCAAGGACGTCTTCCTCGGCACGGACCCGCGCCCGTACTCGCGCGCCACGACGGCGCAGCGCAGCGTGCGCGCGGGCGGCAAGCACAACGACCTCGAGAACGTCGGCTACACGGCGCGCCACCACACGTTCTTCGAGATGCTCGGCAACTTCTCGTTCGGCGACTACTTCAAGCACGACGCGATCAAGTTCGCGTGGGAGCTGCTGACCACGGTCTACCAGCTGCCGAAGGACAAGTTGTGGGTGACCGTCTACCAGGAAGACGACGAGGCGTACGACATCTGGGCGAAGGAAGTCGGCGTGCCGACCGAGCGGATCATCCGGATCGGCGACAACAAGGGCGCGCGCTACGCGTCGGACAACTTCTGGACGATGGGCGACACCGGCCCGTGCGGCCCGTGTACCGAAATCTTCTACGACCACGGCCCGGACGTGTGGGGCGGCCCGCCGGGATCGCCCGAAGAAGACGGCGACCGCTACATCGAGATCTGGAACCTCGTGTTCATGCAGTTCAACCGCGATGCGCAGGGCAACATGACGCGCCTGCCGAAGCAGTCGGTCGACACCGGCATGGGCCTCGAGCGTCTCGCCGCGGTGCTGCAGCACGTGCACAGCAACTACGAGATCGACCTGTTCCAGAACCTGATCAAGGCCGCCGCGCGCGTGACCGAGATCAGCGACCTCACGAACAACTCGCTGAAGGTGATCGCCGATCACATCCGCGCGTGCTCGTTCCTGATCGTCGACGGCGTGATCCCCGGCAACGAAGGTCGCGGCTACGTGCTGCGCCGGATCGTGCGCCGCGCGATCCGCCACGGCTACAAGCTGGGCCGCAAGGGCGCGTTCTTCCACAAGCTGGTGGCCGACCTCGTCGCCGAGATGGGCACCGCCTATCCGGAGCTGAAGGAATCCGAACAGCGCGTGACGGACGTGCTGCGCCAGGAAGAAGAGCGCTTCTTCGAGACGATCGAGCACGGGATGTCGATCCTCGAAGCCGCGCTGGCCGACGTGGAGGCGAAGGGCGGCAAGGTGCTCGACGGCGAGCTCGCATTCAAGCTGCACGATACGTACGGCTTCCCGCTGGACCTGACGGCCGACGTGTGCCGCGAGCGCGGGATGACGGTCGACGAGCCGGCATTCGACGACGCGATGGCGCGCCAGCGCGAGCAGGCGCGCGCGGCCGGCAAGTTCAAGGCCACGCAGGGCCTCGAATACTCGGGCGCGAAAACCACGTTCCACGGTTACGAGGAAATCGCGTTCGACGACGCGAAGGTCGTCGCGCTGTACGTCGACGGTTCGGCCGTCAACGAAGTGAAGGCCGGCCAGGATGCGGTCGTCGTGCTCGACCATACGCCGTTCTATGCGGAATCGGGCGGCCAGGTCGGCGACCAGGGCGTGCTCGCGAACGCCGCGACGCGCTTCACGGTGGCCGACACGCTGAAGGTGCAGGCCGACGTGATCGGCCATCACGGCACGCTCGAGCAGGGCCTGCTTAAGGTCGGCGACGTGCTGCGCGCGGAGATCGACGCGCATCGCCGCGCGCGCACGCAGCGCAACCACTCGGCCACCCACTTGATGCACAAGGCGCTGCGCGAAGTGCTCGGCGCGCACGTGCAGCAGAAGGGTTCGCTCGTCGACGCGGAGAAAACCCGCTTCGACTTCGCGCACAACGCACCGATGACCGACGAAGAAATCCGTCGCGTCGAGCAGATCGTCAACAACGAAATCCTCGCGAACGCGCCGGGCATCGTGCGCGTGATGCCGTACGACGAAGCGGTGAAGGGCGGCGCGATGGCGCTGTTCGGCGAGAAGTACGGCGACGAAGTGCGCGTGCTCGACCTCGGTTTCTCGCGCGAACTCTGCGGCGGCACGCACGTGCACCGCACCGGCGACATCGGCCTGTTCAAGATCGTCGTCGAAGGCGGCGTCGCGGCCGGCATCCGCCGCGTCGAGGCGATCACCGGCGACAACGCGGTGCGCTACGTGCAGGAGCTCGACGCACGCGTGAACGAAGCCGCGGCCGCGCTGAAGGCGCAGCCGTCGGAACTCACGCAACGGATCGTGCAGGTGCAGGAGCAGGTGAAGTCGCTCGAGAAGGAGCTGGGCGCGCTGAAGTCGAAGCTCGCGTCGAGCCAGGGCGACGAGCTCGCGCAGCAGGCCGTCGAAATCGGCGGCGTGTACGTGCTGGCCGCGACGCTCGACGGCGCGGACGCGAAGACGCTGCGCGAAACGGTCGACAAGCTGAAGGACAAGCTGAAGAGCGCGGCGATCGTGCTGGCGGCCGTCGAAGGCGGCAAGGTCAGCCTGATCGCGGGCGTCACGCCGGACGCGAGCAAGAAGGTCAAGGCCGGCGAGCTCGTGAACTTCGTCGCGCAGCAGGTCGGCGGCAAGGGCGGTGGCCGTCCGGACATGGCGCAGGCGGGCGGCACCGAACCGGCGAACCTGCCGGGCGCGCTGGCCGGCGTGAAGGGCTGGGTCGAAGAACGGCTCTGATCCGTTGCACGACCGACGCGATGCCGTCGCATTGACGGCATCGCGTGAATCGAAAAACGACCCGATCGGCAGGCGCCGGTCGGGTCGTTTTGTTTGTGCAGGCTGTGCAGATCGTGCGCGTCGATCGCCACGGCGGCGCGCGAACCAGGGTCAGGCCGGCACGGTTGCGGCCGGCTTCGCCGCGTCGCCAGGCTGCCGCGTGGCTTCGGTGAGCGCATCGCGGAGGGCGGCGAGCGCCGCCGACGCATAACCGCGCCGCCACCCGAGCAGCGTGTCGATGCCTGCGAGTTCGGGAATCGTGTGCGCGGCGATGTTGCCGGTCTCGGGCTGCAGATCGAGCACCGAGCGCGGCGCGACCGCGATGCCCGCGCCGGCCGCGACGCACGCGACGATCGCGTGATACGAGCCGAGTTCGAGCACGCGCGCCGGCTTGACGCCGTGCGCGGCGTACCACTGCTCGACGTACTTGCGATACGCGCAGCCGCGCTCGAACGCGATCAGCGTCGGCAGGATCACGTCGCGCGGCGTGTGCACCGGCGGATGGCCGCGCGGCGTGAGCAGCACGAGATCCTCGCGGAAGATCGGCACCGTCTCGAACGTGTCGGGCAGCGCGTCCGGCTCGGGCGGGCGCGCGAACAACGCGGCGTCGATCTCGAAGTCGCGCACGCGGTCGATCAGGCAGCCCGTCGTGCCCGTCAGCAGTTCGAGCGACACGTCAGGCCATGCATGGTGGTAGCGCGCGAGGAGGGCCGGCAGCCGGCTCGCGGCCGTGCTTTCCATCGTGCCGAGCCGCAGCCGGCCGCGCGGCGTGTCCTCGCGCATCGCGTCGCGCGCCTCGTCGGCGAGCGCGAGCAGGCGCTCCGCATACGGCAGCAGCGTATGCCCGGCCGGCGTCAGCACGAGCCGGCGGCCGTCGCGCACGAACAGCGCCGCGCCGAGTTCTTCCTCCAGCTGCTTGATGCGCGTCGTGACGTTCGACTGCACGCGATTGAGCTTGGCCGCCGCGCGCGTCACGCCGTTCTCGCGCACGACCGCCCGGAAGATCGCCAGCGCCGCCAGATCCATGATTCTCTCCGAGGGATGGGTTGATTCTCAATTATTCATTTTTAGAGAACGGTTGGTCAAGCTAGAATCAACCCATTCCGATTTCCGATCCGGCCGGCATGCGCGAAGCGCCGGCCTTTGCCGCCATGTCCCGCTTCGATGCCCTGACCGCAGCCGCCCGCGTCCTTTCGTCCGACCAGGCCGACCGCCGTGCCCGCGCGGCCGCGCTCGCCTGCATGGTGGGCCTGGCCGTCGTGCTCGGCGTCGGTCGTTTCGCGTTCACGCCGCTGCTGCCGCTGATGCTCGCGGACGGCTCGATCGGCCTGAAAGCCGGCAGTTGGCTCGCGTCGGCGAACTATGCGGGGTACTTCGTCGGCGCGGTCAGTTGCGCGGCGCTGCGCGTCGCACCGGCGCGGATCGTGCGCTTCGGGCTCGCGGCGACCGTGCTGCTGACCGCCGCGATGGGCGTCGGTCACTGGCTGTCGGTGTGGCTCGTCGTGCGTTTCGTCGCGGGCGTCGTCAGCGCATGGACGTTCGTGTTCATGTCGCAATGGGGGCTGCGGCGGCTGGCCGAGCTGCATGCGCCCGAATGGAGCGGGGTGATCTACGCGGGGCCGGGCGTCGGCATCGTGGCGACCGGGCTGATCGGCAGTGCGCTGGCCGGCCAGCGTGCGGCGGTAGGCTGGCTGGGCTTCGCGGCGTTGTCGGCCGTGCTGTCGCTCGCGATCTGGCGCACGTTCGGTGCGGCGCAGGCCTCGATCCCGGCCCCGCGCGCGCAGGCAATGCCGCCGGCCGCCGTGCCGCATACGGCGGCTGGCGGGTCGGCCCCCCCGGCAGCACGGGCCGGCACGCGAGGCCACCGCGCGGACGCCGCGTGGCTCGTCGCGCTGTACGGCGCACCGGGCTTCGGCTACATCATCACCGCGACGTTCCTGCCGGTGATCGCACGGGCCGCGCTGCCGGCCGGTTCGCCGTGGCCCGACCTGTTCTGGCCGATGTTCGGCGCGGCGCTGATCGTCGGCGCGATCACCGCCGCGCGGCTGCCCGGGCACTGGGACAACCGGCTGCTGCTGGCGGCCGGCTGCGCGACGCAGGCGCTCGGCATCGCGGCGGGGATCGTGTGGCCGAACGCGGCCGGCTTTTCGATCGGCAGCGCGCTCCTCGGCCTGCCGTTTACCGCGATCACGCTGTTCGCGATGCGCGAGGCGCGGCGGTTGCAAGGCGAACGCGCGGCCGGGCTGATGGGCTATGCGACCGCGTCGTACGGGGTCGGGCAGATTCTCGGCCCGCTCGTCGCGGCGCCGCTGGTCGCGGCGCCGCTGGTCGCGCGGTACGCGTCGTTCACGCCGGTACTCTGGCTCGCGGCCGCGGTGCTGCTGGCCGGGGCGGCGGGCTTTGCGGCGATCGCCGTCGCACGCCGGCATCGAACGGGATAAATAAATAGGATTGCGATATTTATGTCCGCACCGGTTGATACGCGACTCTATTTGAACGAAAAATACTGCGCGAATTTCGTACCTGCTCTACATACATACGGACTCACGATCTGTAGGATGCCCCGGATTATTTGATTGTCGGAGCGTATCCGGCAGTTCGACTCGGGGTGCCGTGACGCATGTGGGTGTGGGTAGAACCAATCAGAATCGTCGTCCGTTGTCGTGACGACATCGGCCGTTTCCGGGTGGCAGGTCCTCGCGCTGCCGGCGAGTGTGCCACGGTGATCGAAGCCCGCGGCATGCGGCGGGCGGCCGTGGGCGCCGGTCGCGCGATGTGCCTGTCGCTGCTGTGGGGAACGGGCGCCGCGATTCTCTTCGGGCACGCGTATGCGCAGGTGCCGAACGCTGGCGCTGCGATGCGCGACATCGAAACGTCCCGGCCGGACCTGCCGCCGGAAGCCGCGCCCGACCTCGAGATCGCGCCGTCGGGCAGCGGCGCGCAGACGCCTGCTGAAACCGGGGCGCGTGTTTTTGTGCGCGGCTTCGAGATCGGCGGCAATACGGTATTCGACAGCGCGATGCTGGAGGCGCTCGTCTCCGATCTGGCCGGCGATGCGTTGAGCTTCGCCGATCTTCAGCGTGCGACCGAGCGGATCTCCGCCTTCTATCGCGCACGCGGCTACGTGCTCGCACGGGCCTATCTGCCGAAGCAGGAGATCGACGACGGCGTCGTGCGCATCGAAATCGCCGAAGGGCGCTACGGCCGCATCGAGATCCAGAACCATTCCCGCGTATTCGACGCCGTGGTGCGCCAGCCGCTCGCGGCACTGCGTGCGGGCGATGTCGTTCATGGCCCCGGTCTCGAGCGCAGCCTGCTGCTGCTCGACGATCTGGCCGGCGTCGGCGCGCGCGGCACGTTGCGTCCCGGCGACGCGCCCGGCACCACCGATCTCGTCGTCGAGGCCCGGCGAGTGTCGCCTGTTTCCGGGGCGCTCGAATTCGACAACTTCGGCGACACGTCGACGGGGCGTTACCGCGTCGGCGGCAGCGTCGATGTCAATGCGCCGCTGCGGCTCGGCGATCGCCTGAGCCTGCGCGGCCTCGTCACCCATGAACGGCAACGCTATTACCGCGCAGCCTATCAGGTACCGGTCGGACCGGCATCGACGCGGGTCGGGGTGGGGTATTCGTCGCTGCGCTACCGGCTCGCAGGCGGCTTTTCCGATCTCGACGCGAGCGGGCGCGCGAGCGTGCAGACCGTGTACGTCGCGCAGCCGATCGTGCGCACGCGCCACGCGGGCCTTACGGCCCAGATTCAGTACGAGAACAAGAACCTGCATGACAAATACGGCGTCTTTTCGTTGCACAACGACAAGAATGTCGGCCTGTGGACGTTCGGGCTCAGCGGGAACAGCCAGGACGGCTGGCTGGGCGGCGGCCGGAACGGCTTCTCGCTGATGTTCGGCGTCGGGCGCTTGCGCAGTACCGATGCGCTGGGAGCGAACGAGCTGACGCATGCGACCGGCAGCTTCACGAAGCTGAACCTGAACCTGCAGCGCGTTCAGGCTGTGGGCAGCCGGTTCCAGGTGTACGCGCAGGTGGGCGCCCAGCTTGCGTCGCGCAATCTCGATTCGTCGGAGAAATTCAGCCTGGGTGGCCCGTACGGCGTGCGCGCATATGCGCTCGGCGAAGGCAGCGGCGATCAGGGCTGGCAGGCAAGCGCGGAACTGCGTTATCTCGCCGCGCCCGGATGGCAGGTCAGCACGTTCGTCGATGCGGGCGCCGTCCAGCTCAACCGGCATCCGTGGACGCGCGAACGGAATACGCAGCACATGCAGTCGGTGGGCTTCGGCGCGAGCTGGTACGGCTCGACCCGACAGGTGTCGTTGACTGCCGCATTGCCGCTCGGCAGGGGGGGCGACTCGCCGAACCGCGCGCCGAGCGTATGGGTTCAGGCCGCTCAGTATTTCTGAGCGAGCGTGATCGTCGCCCGTCTCGTGCGGGCATTCAAAAACCAAATGAAGAGGATGCCGAATGAATAAGGCCTATTCACTCGTATGGAACGAAGTGCAACGGAGTTGGTGCCCGGTCGGGGAAACCGCGCGCCGACGCAGTAAATCGAGCGGAGGCGCGCGCCTGCTCGCCGCAGCCGGGGTATCGTTGCTCGGGCTGGCCGCGTCGAGTGCGTTTGCACTGCCGACGGGCGGCGTGATCGCGTCGGGGCAGGCGGACATCTCGACGTCGACGGATGGCAAGACGATGTCGATCAACCAGCACACGGACAAGCTGATCACGAACTGGCAGGACTTCAGCGTGGGCGGCGGCGAACGCGTGTCGTTCCACCAGCCGACGAATCGGTCGATCGCGCTGAACCGCGTGATCGGCGAAAACGGCAGCCAGATTCATGGCCAGCTCGACGCGAACGGCCGCGTGTTCCTGGTGAACCCGAACGGCGTGATGTTCGGCGCGGGGGCACAGGTGAACGTGGGTGGGCTGGTCGCGTCGACGCAGAACCTGTCGGACGCGGATTTCCTCGCGGGTCGCTATCGGTTCGCGGGCGCATCGGGGCAGTCGGTGGAGAACGCAGGGACGATCACGGCAGCGGACGAAGGCAGCGTGGCGCTGCTGGGTGCGCAGGTGTCGAACACGGGCGTGATCCGCGCGCGGATGGGCCGCGTGGCGCTGGGCGCGGGCAATGCGTTCAACGTGAACTTCGACGGCCAGGGGCTGCTGAGCCTGCAGGTGGAAGGCGGCGCGGTGGACGCGCAGGCGCACAACGGCGGGCTGCTGAAGGCGGACGGCGGTGAAGTGCTGATGACGGCGCGCGCGGCGGGCGATCTGCTGGGCTCGGTGGTGAAGAACAGCGGCACGATCGAGGCGAGGGGCCTGAGCAGCCGCGACGGGAAGATCACGCTGGATGGCGGCCAGGTTCATGTCGGCGGCAAGCTGGACGCGAGTGCGCAGGACGCATCGACGGCAGGCGGCACGGTGACGACGCGCGGCGAGCGGGTGACGGTGGCGCGCGATACGCAGGTGGATACGCGCGCGGCATCGGGCCGCGCGGGCCGGTGGGCGATCGAGGCGGCCAACGCGGGCGTCGGTTCCGGGGGCAGCGCGGTCGACGGACAGACGCTGTCGCGCAACCTCGACACGACGAACGTCGCGTTGACCAATACGTCGGGCGATCTGACGGTGGGCGACGCCGTGACCTGGACGAGCGACAACGCGCTGACGCTGACGTCGCAAAAGGGCGACGTCGACCTGAAGCAGTCGGTGACGGCGAGTGGTGCGAACGCCGGCGTGGCCGTGAATGCGGCGAAGCGCATCCGTATCGGCAACAAGTTGACGCTGACGGGTGAAAACGCGCACCTCGAGCTGAATTCGGGCAGCGGGCATACGCTGACAAACGACGATGCGGTGGTCACGCTGTCGGGGCGCCACGCATCGTTCTCGGCAAACGGCGAAGCATATCGCGTGATTCACGATCTCGCGGGGCTGCGTAGCGTCGACGGCAACCTGAACGGCCGTTACGTACTGGGCAATGCGATCAACGGCAACGGCGCGCAGTTCCGCAGCCTCGGCGGCAACAGCGCATTCGGCGGCGTGTTCGACGGCCTCGGCAATACCATCGGCAACCTGTCGGTCGTGAATCCCGGCGTAGCGGTCGTCGGGCTGTTTGCGTCCAACGCCGGCCGCATCGCCAACCTCACGCTGGAGAAAATCACGGCACGAACGTCGGGTCAGGCCTACGGCAGCCCCGTCAGCGTCGGCGCATTGGCCGGCTACAACACGGGCGACATCACGAACGTGAAGGCGAGGGACGTCATGGTGCGCGGCGACGGCCGGGCGATTGTCGGTGGTCTGGTCGGCAGCAACCTGAGCGGCCGGATCGATCGCGCATCCGTTTCGGGGCGTGTCGAAGGAGGCAAGGACGCGTTGGCGGTCGGCGGCCTGGCCGGCGAGAACATCACCGTCATCTGGCCGGATCGCGGTCAGGCGACCATCAGCAACAGCCATGCCGACGTACAGGTCAGCAGCCAGTCGGTCGGCGGCACCGGCGGTCTGGTCGGTGTCAACCGCGGCGTCATCACGGCCGCGACGGCCGCGGGCAGTGTCAGCTCGACCGCGACGGCCGACGGCAACGCCAACGGACTGTATGTCGGCGGCCTCGTTGGCGGCCTCGTCGGCTCCAACGAAGGCGGCAGCATCCGGGCGTCCTCGTCGTCCGCGAGCGTGCGCGGCGGTCGTTACGCGACGGCGGGCGGCCTCGTCGGCCGCAACAGTGCGTCGATCGAAGCGTCCGGCGCGACGGGCAGCGTGACCGTGGGCGACAACGCCAAGGCAGGCGGCCTGGTCGGGGAAAACCTCGGCGAGATCGCGTCGTCGACGGCCGGCGGCGACGTCGTGGCCGGCAAGTCGGCCATCGTCGGCGCGCTTGCCGGCGTCAACCGGCGGACGATCCTGGCGTCGACGGCGAACGGCAACGTCCGGGCCGGCAACCGCGCGGTGGCGGGCGGGCTCGTCGGGTATAACGCGGGCACGGTGAACGCATCCACGGCGAACGGCAACGTGTCGGCGGGCGACGACAGCGAACTCGGCGGCCTCGTCGGCCGCAACGGCGCCATCGGCCAGGTGATTGCATCGGACGCGCATGGCAAGGTGGAAGGGCGCGACGACGCGAAGGCCGGTGGCCTCGTCGGCTGGAACGACGGCACGGTCGACGGGTCGTCTGCCTATGGGGCGGTCAAGGTCGGTGTGCGGAGCAAGGCGGGCGGCCTGGTCGGTGTCAATACCGAGAGCGTGAGCGCATCTGATGCCTACGGGGCGGTCGTCGCCGACGCATCGAGCATCGCGGGCGGTGTCGTGGGCGAGAACCACGGCGACGTGGCAGGGTCCTCGGCGGCCGGCGACGTATCGGCTGGCGAGACCAGCATCGCAGGCGGGGCCGTCGGCCGGAACGCGGGCACGCTGACGGGCACCCGCGCGAGCGGCAACGTCGTCGCGGGCGCCGATAGCTACGTCGGCGGCCTGGTCGGCCTGAACTTCATGGGCGCATCGATCGTCGCGTCCAGCGCTTCCGGTTCGGCGAAGGGCGGCGATGACAGTTCGGTCGGCGGTCTCGTCGGCGAAAACGACGGCGGGATCGCGTCGTCGTCGTCGTCGGGTACGGTGTCCGGCGGGCGCAATGCATGGCTGGGCGGCATCGCGGGCGAGAACTTCGGCGACATCGAACATTCGAGTTCGAGCAGCCTCATCGCGCACATGGCCGGCTACGGGCAGCGCTACGGCGGGCTGGCCGGTCTCAACTTCGGCTCGATGCGTGGCAACAGCGTGACCGGAAGCGCCGCGGCGGTGCCGCTTGCGGGCCTCGACTTCGGCGTCATCGGCGAGTAACCGGCCGGTCTCGGTCCGGGAGGCGGCGTTCATTGCGGTGGCGCTTGCTTCCCGGGCACGTCGTGGCGCTTCGCGACCTTGACCCGGCGCCCGTCCGGCATCCGAGCCGGATAGGTCGGCCGGCCGGCGATGGCGGCACGCTTGCCCGTCGCCGGCTCGCCTTCGCCGCAACAGTGCTGTTCGCGGGGGCTTCGCGTGGCTACGCGATGCCCCTGTTTCTTTTGGCGGTCTGTCGGGCATGACCGGGCAATCGGCGCGGATCGGCGTGCATCGTGGGTGGGGGACGCCTGTCGTCGGCAAACTCGCTAAAATGAGGCCTTTCCCGCGCCGAGCGGGCGCGCGGGCCGCCCTGCGGGCGTCCGTCCGGCGTCCGCCATGTTCATTCGATGATCACCGCCGACTACCGTTTTTGCCCGCGCTGCGCGAGCCCGCTGACCGAGCGTGCCGATCCCGACCACGAGGGCGGCCGCATCCGCCGGGCCTGCCCCGACGACACCTGCGGCTACGTGCACTGGAACAACCCGCTGCCTGTCGTCGCCGCGATCGTCGAACTCGACGGCAAGATCCTGCTCGCGCGCAACGCCGCGTGGCCCGAAGGGATGTTCGCGCTGATCACCGGCTTCCTCGAAAACGGCGAAACGCCCGAGGACGGCATCGCGCGCGAGGTGTTCGAGGAAACCGCGCTGAAGGCCGAGCAGGTGTCGCTCGTCGGCGTGTATGAATTCATCCGCAAGAACGAACTGATCATCGCGTACCACGTGCGGGCGTCGGGGACGGTGTCGTTATCGCCGGAACTGCTCGAATACAAGCTCGTCGATCCGCCGCTGCTGCGCCCGTGGCGCGCCGGCACGGGCGTCGCGCTCGCCGACTGGATGCGCGCGCGCGGCCTCGATTTCGAATTCGTCGACCGGCCGGGCCAGTGACGGGCCGGTCTGCCCGCGGGGTATCGTCCGCCGTGCTGCGCATGATCGCGGCGCGGGGCTGCGTTGCCGGCCGCGCATCGCGTCATGCGGCCGCCGCGCGTCGTTCCGATCGTCTCCTTCGTACCCTTCGCCTCCATCGTCCTGAGTGAGCGCCATCGCCATGTCCGACAAGCCGCAGCCGCGTCCGCGCGACGCCTATCGCCACTTCCTGCCGATCACGACCCGCTGGATGGACAACGACGTCTACGGGCACGTGAACAACGTCGTCTACTACAGCTACTTCGACACCGTCGTGAACGCGTACCTGATCCGCGCGGGCGTGCTCGACGTCGAGCACGGGCAGACGATCGGGCTGGTCGTCGAGACGCAGTGCAACTACTTCGCGCCGCTCGTGTTCCCGCAATCGGTCGACGCGGGGCTGCGCGTCGTGAAGCTCGGCACGTCGAGCGTGCGCTATGAGGTCGGGCTGTTCGCGCAAGGCGATGCGTCGCCCGCCGCGCAGGGGCATTTCGTGCACGTGTACGTCGATCGCGGCACGCGCCGCCCGGTGCCGCTGCCCGACGCGCTGCGCGCCGCGCTCGAACCGCTCGCCGCCTGACGCGACGCGGTGCACGCGTTCGCGCTCCAGGCCTTCAACGGCCTCAGCTACGGCTTGTTGCTGTTCATGCTGTCGGCCGGCCTCACGTTGATCTTCAGCGTGCAAGGCGTGCTCAACTTCGCGCATGCGAGTTTCTACATGCTCGGTGCGTACGTCGGCTACAGCATCGCGGCTCATGCGGGCTTCGGCCTCGCGCTCGTGCTCGCGCCGCTCGCGGTCGGGCTGCTCGGCGCCGGCTGCGAACGCGCGCTGCTGCGCCGCGTGCAGGCGCGCGGCCATACGAGCGAGCTGCTGCTGACCTTCGGGCTCGCGTATCTGATCGGCGAGGGCGCGAAGCTCGTGTGGGGTCTCGCGCCGCTGCCGGCGCCCGTGCCGCCGCTGTTCGACGGCGCGCCCGCGACCGTGTTCGGTCTCGCGTTGCCGCGTTACCGGCTGTTCATGATGGCGATGTCCGCAACGATGCTGGTCGCGCTCGGCGTGCTGTTGCGTGCATCGCGCATCGGGCTCGTCGTGCGCGCGGCGCTCACGCATCGCGCGGCGGTCGAGGCGCTCGGCTACGACGTGCCGCGCATGATGACGGCGCTGTTCGGCGCGGGCACCGCGCTCGTGGCGCTGGCCGGCGTGATCGGTGCGCCGCTCGCGGTGATCGAACCGGCGCTGGCCGAAACCGTCGGGTCGATCGTGTTCGCGGTCGTTGTGATCGGCGGGCTCGGCTCGCTCGGCGGCGCGTTCGTCGCGTCGCTCGCGGTCGGCTTCGCGCAGACCTTCGCGGCCGCGAGCGACACGTCGCTGCGCGACCTCGCGCAATGGACGGGCATCGCGCTGCCCGACAGCGTGGCCGCGGTGTCGATCGCGCAACTGGCGCCGCTGGTGCCGTACCTGCTGCTCGTCGCGGTGCTGGTCGCGCGGCCGCGCGGATTGTTCGGCGAGCGTGTCGATGCATAGCCGCGCACTGGCCGGATGCGTGCGCTGGGCGCTGTTCGCCGCATGCTTCGCGTCGCCCGCGTGGCTGTGGCCGCATGGCGCGGTGCTCGGCTATCTCGCACAGACGGCCGCGCTCGTCGTGCTCGCGCTGTCGTACAACCTTCAACTCGGCACAACCGGGCTGCTGTCGTTCGGGCATGCGGCGTTCGCGGGCGTCGGCGCGTTCGCGGCCGCGCACTGGTTCAATCACATCGGCGGCCCGCTGCCGCTGTTGCCGCTCGTGGGCGGCATGGCCGGCGCGGGCTTCGGGTGCGTCGCCGGGCTGCTCGCGACGCGCCGTTCCGGCACCGCGTTCGCGATGATCACGCTCGGGCTCGGCGAATGCGTCGCGGCGGCCGCGTGGAGCGTGCCCGGGTGGTTCGGCGGGATCGGCGGCGTGCCGATCGATCGCGCGAGCGGCGCGCCGTGGGGCAACGCACATTTCGGCGCGCCGGCGCACGCGTATGCGCTGATCGCCACGTGGTGCGTCGTGTCGGCATGGGCGATGCATGCGCTGACCCGCACGCCGCTCGCGCGGCTCGCGAACGCGGTGCGCGACAACCCGGCGCGCGTCGCGGCGCTCGGTACCGATCCGCGCCGCGTGCGGCTCGCGATGGTCACCTGCGCATCGTTCTTCGCCGGCGTCGCCGGCACGCTGACGCTGATCGACGTCGAAATCGCGACGCCCGACAGCGTATCGATGGCGCGCTCGGCGACCGTGCTGATCGCCGCGGTGATCGGCGGCACCGGCGCATTCTTCGGGCCGGCGGCCGGCGCGGCCGTGCTGACCGCGCTGAGCATCGTCGTCGCGGGCGTGTCGCGCGCATGGGCGCTGTATCTCGGCGTGCTGTTCGTCGCGATCGTCGTCGCCGCGCCGGGCGGGATCGCGGGCATGGCGCAGGCGCTCGCGCAGGTGCTGCGGCGCGGCGCACCGGCGGTCGAGCGATGGCGCATGGTATGCGGCGTCGGCGCGTGCGCGTTCTGGGGCGTCGCGATCGTCTGCGCGGCCGAGCTCGGCTATGCGTGGCGCTTCGCGCAGGACGACGGCACGGGCGTCGCGTTCGGCGCATGGGGCATCGACGCCGATACGCCGGCCGGCTGGGCCGTCGCCTGTTCGGCGGCCGGCATCGGCATGCTGCTGTGGGGCTGGCGCGCGCGGCTCGGGCACGGCGCGGCGGCCGGCACGCGGGAGGACGCGCGATGAACGGCAACGCGATCGTGCTTCACGGCATCGTGCAGCGCTTCGGCGCGCAGACCGTGCTCGATGGTGTCGATCTGAGTGTCGCGGCCGGCGAGCGCCATGCGCTGATCGGGCCGAACGGCGCGGGCAAGTCGACGCTGTTCGGCGTGATTGCCGGCGCGACGCGACCGACGCGCGGGCGCGTCATGCTGCACGGCGTCGAGCTGCGCGGGCGCGGGCCGGTCGTCGCGAGCCGCCTCGGCATCGGCCGCAGTTTCCAGCAGACGAGCGCGTTCGCGCGCCTGAGCGTATTCGACAACCTGCGCTGCGCGGCGCTGCATGCGCCGGCCGAACGGCGGCGCTGGTGGAACCGGCTGCGCGAATCCTCGTCGGTCGATCTCGCGGCCGCGCGCGTGCTGCACGACATCGGCCTCGACGCGCGGCGCGACACGCCGGCCGGCGAATTGAGCTATGCGGAGCAGCGCGCGCTCGATCTGGGAATCGCGCTCGCGAGCGGCGCGCGTACGCTGCTGCTCGACGAGCCGACGGCCGGCATGAGCCGCGCGCAGGCCGCGCGGATGATCGCGCTGATCCGCGCGACGACGCAGGGCCGAACGGTGCTGATGATCGAGCACGACATGGACGCGGTGTTCGGTTTCGCCGAACGCATCACGGTGCTCGTACGCGGGACGGTGGTCGCGACCGGCGCGCCCGACGCGATCCGCGCCGATCCGCGCGTGCGTGCCGCGTACCTGGGCGAGGGCGCCGCATGAGCGCGGTGCTCGACATTCGCGGGCTGCGCGCGTGGTACGGGATGCAGCCCGTGCTCGACGGCGTCGATCTCGCGCTCGTGCCGGGCGAGACGCTCGCGCTGCTCGGCCGCAACGGCTCCGGGCGCTCGACGCTCGCGAAGGCCGTGATGGGGCTCGTGTGCACGGCCGGCTCGGTGCGCATCGCCGGCGCCGAGTGCGCGGGGGCGCGCACGTTCGAGATCGCGCGGCGCGGTATTGCTTACGTCGCTGAAAGCCGCGACGTGTTTCCGTTGCTGACCGTGCGCGACAACCTGCGGCTCGGTTTGCGCGGCGCGAGCGGCGCAGCCGAACGTGCGGCGCTCGACCGCCTGTTCGACCGTTTTCCGCTGCTGGCCGCACGCGCGGACGTGAGAGCCGGGCGACTGTCGGGCGGCGAGCAGCAGGTGCTCGCGCTGGTGCGCGCGCTCGCCGGCCGCCCGCGCGTGCTGATCGTCGACGAACCGGCCGAGGGGCTCGCGCCGCTCGCGGTCGACGAGGTCGGCGTGTGTCTCGCCGCGCTGCAGGCCGACGGCGTCGCGATCGTGCTGATCGAGCAGCGGCTGCAGCTCGCGCCGCGGCTCGCGCGACGGGTCGCGGTGATGGGGCGCGGACGGATCGTCTACGACGGCGGGCTCGACGGGCTGCACGGCGCGGTTGCCGACGCGTGGCTGAGCGCCGGCTGACCGCGCCCGGTCGATTGTTCGGCAAACTCCGCCAGTCAATTCGCGTCGAGCCGCTTTATCGCTGCGGCGCCGCAACGTAAATTTCCAGTCAGGCCGATTGCCGCGGCAACATCGTCGCGGCAACCGGCGCCATCCATCGAAGGTCTTCTGACTGAGGAATGAAATCATGAGCAAGCTGGCAGGCAAGGTAGCGGTCGTCACGGGCGCATCGAAGGGCATCGGCGCGGGCATCGCGAAGGCACTGGCCGACGAAGGTGCGGCGGTCGTCGTCAACTACGCGAGCAGCAAGGCGGGCGCGGATGCGGTCGTGAGCGCGATCACCGAGGCGGGCGGCCGCGCGGTCGCCGTCGGCGGCGACGTGTCGAAGGCCGCCGATGCGCAACGCATCATCGATACCGCGATCGACACGTACGGCCGTCTCGACGTGCTTGTCAACAACTCCGGCGTGTACGAATTCGCGCCGATCGAAGCGATCACCGAGGAACACTACCGTCGGCAGTTCGACACGAACGTGTTCGGCGTGCTGCTGACCACGCAGGCGGCCGCCAAGCATCTCGGCGAAGGCGCGAGCATCATCAACATCAGCTCGGTCGTGACCAGCATCACGCCGCCGGCCAGCGCCGTGTACAGCGGCACGAAGGGCGCGGTCGACGCGATCACCGGCGTGCTCGCGCTCGAGCTTGCCCCGCGCAAGATCCGCGTGAACGCGATCAACCCGGGGATGGTCGTGACCGAAGGCACGCACAGCGCGGGCATCATCGGTTCCGATCTCGAAGCGCAAGTGCTCGGCCAGACGCCGCTCGGGCGGCTCGGCGAGCCGAACGACATCGCGTCGGTCGCCGTGTTCCTCGCATCGGACGATGCACGCTGGCTGACCGGCGAGCGCCTCGTCGCGAGCGGCGGGCTGCGCTGAGCATCCGTGCAGTACGCGCGAACGGTGCGTGTGCGCCGTTCGCGCCGCTACGCGCTCATCGCCAGCGCATTCGCGCCGACGTGCCACCGCAGGCATTCGACGACGAGTGCGTGATTGTCTTCGGAGCCGAGCCCCGCGATCGTCATCGCGCCGACGATGCCGGCGCCGTCGAGCCGCAACGGCACGCCGCCGCCGTCGAGCGCGTAGTCGTCGTCCGACAGGCCGTGCGAGCGCAGCGACCAGCCGGCGCGTCGAAAGCACGCGCCGACCGCGAGTGAACTCTGGCCGAAACGCAGCACCGTGTTCTGTCGGCGGCGAATCGTATCGCTGTCGTGCGCGTCGCTGCCGTCAAGCGCGCAGTAGAACAGCGGCGCCTGCCCGCCGACGACGGCGACCGCGATCGGCAGCCCGCGGCGCGACGCGAGGTTGACCGCGATTTCTCCGATGCGGCGTGCGATGGCCGCATTGAAGTGCGGTAGCGCCGGGTTCGACGCATCGTCGTCGAAGGCGTGGGGTTCGAGGCGAAAGAGGGGCGTCACCATGGCGGCTCCGTGGCGTTGCCGGCGCGGTACGCGCGTGCCGGGCGTCGCATCGTCACGGGCCGCGCGCGGGCCCGTCTTCCGTTCAGTGCTTCGGCGTTTCAGCACGTCAACGCTTCAGCGTTTCGGCGCCGCGTCGAGCATCCACTCGTGCGCGGGATCGTTCTTGAATGCCCACGCGCGGCTTGGGCCCGCCATCACGTTCAGGTAGTACAGGTTGTAGCCGTGAGGCGCGACCACCGGGTGATAGCCGCGCGGCACCATCACGACGTCGTGGTTCTCGACCGCGCACGCCTCGTCGAGGCTGCGGTCGTCGGTGTACACGCGCTGGAACGCGAAGCCCTGCGGCGGATCGATCCGGTGGTAGTAGGTTTCCTCGAGCGACGTCTCGTCGGGCGCCGCGTCGCGGTCGTGCTTGTGCGGCGGATAGCTGCTCGAATGGCTGGCCGGCGTGACGACTTCGACGACGAGCAGCCGGTCGGCGGCCGCGTTGTCGCCCATCAGGATGTCGCACACGTAGCGCGTGTTGGTGCCTTGCCCGCGCACCGAGCGGCGCATCCGCTCGCCGTCGAGGCGCTGCACGCGCTTGTCGCCGCTCGCGTACGGCGCGGTGCACAGCGCGACTTCCGCATCGCGCGTCGCGACCAGCGTGACGGTTTTGCCGCCCGGCACGTACAGCGCGTCCGGCGACACGTCCTCGAACACGCTGTCGCGCTTGCCGAGTGCGTCGTAGGCTTCGCCGTCGACGTCCGCGCGTACCGTGCCCGTCAGCACGACCACGCACAATTCGCGCGTGCCGGTGTCGAGCGTTTCGGTGTCGCCGGCCTTCAGGCGCAGCGCGCGAAAGCCGACATGTTTCCAGCCGGCCGATTCGGGTGTGACGTTGCAGATTTCGCGGTCGGCGGATGCCTTGACCAGCAGGGGAGAAATCGTCATGAAGTGGGTCTCCGCAATAGGGTAGGGCTCGGACGCTCGGGTGCTGGCGCGCGAACTCACGCGCTCAATCGATCGACGATCGCGCGCAGCGACTCGTAGCCCTTCTTCGCATACGCATAGCTCGGCGCGACGGCCGGGTCCTGTTCGGCCTCGACGACGAGCCAGCCTTCGTAGCCGGCGTCCTTCAGCGTGCGCAGCGTCGCGTCGTAGTCGAGCGCGCCGTCGCCCGGCACCGTGAAAGTGCCGTTGATCACGCCGTTCAGGAAGCTCCAGCCGTCGTTGCGCGCCTTGTTCACGACCTGCGGCCGCACGTCCTTGCAATGTACGTGCGCGACGCGCGACACGTGCTTCTTCAGCAGCGCCACCGGGTCGGCCGCGCCGCCGAAATACGCGTGGCCGGTGTCGAACAGCAGGAACACCTTCGCGGGATCGGTCAGCGTCATCAGCCGGTCGACGTCGTCCGGCGACTCGACGTACGCGCCCATGTGGTGATGGTAGGCAAGCTTGATGCCGTACGTGTCGAGCAAGTGCGCGCCGAACGCGTCGAGGCGCGCCGCATAGCGTCGCCACGCTGCGTCGTCGACGAAACGCGGCCGCTTCGCGACCGGCGTGTCGATGTTGCCCTGGATCGTGCCCGCGCATTCGCCGTACACGACGACCTTCACGTCGTTGTACTGCAGCTTCGTCATGTGCGCGCGGCAGCGCTCGATCTCCGCCGCGACGGCATCGGCATCGGTCATGCCCGGCGCGACTTCCGCGAGGAAGCCCGAATACCAGCCCGACACGCACACGAGCCCGAACTCGGCGAGCTTCGCCTTCAGTTCGGGGCCCGTCTTCGGAAACTTGTTGCCGAGCTCGAAGCCCGCATAGCCGATTTCGGCGCCTTCCTTCAGCGCCGTTTCGAGCGGCGTCTCGCCGCCGAGCGACGGCAGGTCGTCGTTCATCCACGACAGGGGATTGATACCGATGCGGACGTTCCAGCTCATGACGTGTTTCCTGGGTTCGAATGTTGTTGTCTCGGCGCGGCCGATGGAAAGGGTCGCGGATCAGCGCCGCTGGCGGGTCTTCGCGTCGAGATACGCGCGGTGCGCCGCTTCGACGCCGGCGCGTTCGGACACCTGCGGCACCGCGACTTCCCACCACGCGCCGCCGTCGTCGGTCGTGCGGCGGTGCGTGGTGTCGATCACGAGCACCTGGCTTTTCGTCGCCGCCCGCGCGCGCTTCATTTCGTCGCGCAATTCACCGATGTCGCGCACGTGCACGGCTTCGGCGCCCATCGCGCGCGCATGCATCGCGAAGTCGATCGTCGAGCGTTCGCCGCCTTCGGGCACGCAGTCGTCGAGCATGTTGTTGAAGCTCGCGCCGCCGCAATTGAGTTGCAGCCGCTCGATGCAGCCGTAGCCGCGGTTGTCGAGGATCACGACGATGAGCTTGCGGCCGAGCATCACGGAGGTCGCGAGCTCGGCGTTGAGCATCATGTACGAGCCGTCGCCGACGATCACGATCACTTCGCGCTCCGGCCGCGCGAGCTTCGCGCCGAGGCCGCCCGCGACCTCGTAGCCCATGCACGAATACGCATAGTCCATGTGGTAGTTGCCCGGCACGCCGCTGCGCCACAGCTTGTGCAACTCGGCCGGCAGCGTGCCGGCCGCGCAGACGACGAGATCGTCGCGCGCGCTGTCGCGCCCCGCGTCGGCCGCGGAGTCGCGCACCGCGCCGATCACTTCCGCGTCGTACGGCAGCATGTCCTTCGGAATCCGCGTGGTCAGGTCCGTCACGCGCGCATTCCATGCGGCGGCCTGGTCGCGGTTCGCGGCGGTCCACGCCGGGTCGGCGCGCCAGCCGGCCAGCGCGGCCGACAGCTGGCCGAGGCCCGTGCGCGCATCGGCCACCAGTTGCCGGCCGCGTTTCTTGCCGGCGTCGAACGGCTGCACGTTCAGGCTCAGCAGCGTCGCGTCGCCGTAGAGCGCGTGCGAACCGGTCGTGAAATCCTGCAGCCGCGTGCCGACCGCGAACACGACGTCGGCCTGCGCGGCCGCGCGGTTCGCGGCGGGCGAGCCCGTCACGCCGATCGAGCCGAGGTTCAGCGGGTGGTCCCACGCGAGGCTGCCCTTGCCGGCCTGCGATTCGGCGACCGGCACGCCGTGCGTGTCGGCGAACGTGCGCAGCGCGTCCCACGCCTGGCTGTACAGTACGCCGCCGCCCGCGACGATCAGCGGCTTCTTCGCGGCCTTCAGCACGTCGAGCGCATCGGCGAGTTCGCGCGCATCCGCCGGCGAGCGGCGCATCCGGATCACCGGCGGCGCGAAGAAATCCTCGGGCCAGTCGTACGCGAAGGTTTGCACGTCCTGCGGCAGCGCGAGGCACACGGGCCCGCACTGCGCGGGATCGGTCATCACCTGGATCGCGCGCGGCAGCGCGACGAGCAATTGCTCCGGCGACGTGATGCGGTCGAAGTAGCGCGTCACGGGCCGGAAGCAGTCGTTCGCGCTGACGTCGCCCTGTTCGAAATCCTCGACCTGCTGCAGCACCGGGTCGGGCAGCCGCGACACGAACACGTCGCCGGGCAGCAGCAGCAGCGGCAGGCGGCCGACGTGCGCGAGCGCGGCGGAAGTGAGCATGTTGGTCGCGCCGGGGCCGATGCTCGACGTCGCGGCCATCATCCGCTGGCGGAAATTGGCTTTCGCGAACGCGACGGCCGCGTTGGCCATGCCTTGCTCGTTGTGCGCGCGAAACGTCGGCAGCCGGTCCTTCTCCGCGTGCAGCGCCTCGCCGAGCCCGGCCACGTTGCCGTGGCCGTAGATCGCGAACACGCCGCCGCAGTACGGCAGGATCTCGGTGCGGCCGTCGGGCTGGACGACTTCGGCGCGCAGGGCGGCCAGGTAGCGCACGAGCGCCTGGCTGACGGTCAGTCTTACGGTGGTGGTCATCGTCGGTCGATAGAGAGAAGTCGGGTGGTCGTCACGAACACGGGCATCAGGCCGCGGCGGCGCGCGCGGCGGCCCGGCGGCCCAGCCACGCGTCGACCAGTCGGGCGAAGTTGCCGGCCACTTCGTCGATCAGCGCCTGGTCGTCGATCCGGCCCGCGAACCAGTTCAGCGACGCATCGGCCCACAGCGTGCGCCCGACCATGAAGCCCTTGACGATCGGGTTGGTCGCCGAGCGGAAGCTGTCGACGAGGTATTGCAACGGCTGGTTCAACCCGAGGATCACCGCGCCGCGGCAATACGGGTCGCGCTCGGCGATCAGCGCGGCGAGCCGCGCCCAGCCGTCGGCGGTGAGCGGTGTGAGCTTCCACCATTCGGGTTTCACGCCGAGGTTGTAGAAGCGCGCGACCGTGCGCAGCACCGCGTCGTCCTCGGTGCCGGCCGGCGTGACCGCGCGCGGCGGAATCATTTCCAGCAGCAGTTCGTTGCCGCTCGCGCGCGTGGCTTCCCACAGTTCCAGCACGCGCTGCTCCTGCTCGACGCGCAGGTCGACGTGGTCGTCGGGGTGATAGTGGACAAGGCACTTCACGACCTGTTCGGTCGGCCAGTGCGTGAGCGACGAGCCGACCGAGCGCGTGTCGTCGAAGCGCAGCGGCCGCGAGCCGGGCAACTCGACCGGGCGGCCGACCCACCAGCCGCGCCCGGTGGCCGACGCGAGCGCGTCGCTGCCGTACGCACCGCCGTCAATCAGCACACCGACGTGGCCCGCGATGCCGCGATCGCGCTCGACCTGTTCGACCGCGCGCACGAGCAGGCGCTTCAGCGTCTTGATCCGCGCTTCGTCCGCGCCGGCCTGCACCGCGAGCTCGTAGAACTGGCTGCGATGGTCGAACGCCATCACGCAGAGATCGTCCCATTCGCGGCGCGGCACCGTCACGCGATGCAGGTGCGCGAGCGTGCGGTCTGCATCGACCACCGGGTTGCGACTGCCGTCGAACCAGTGCGCGAGTTCGGCCGGCGTCGGCATCGCGGCCGAGCATGCGTGGCGCGACACGACGATCGCGCCGCATGCGTTCGCGATACGCGTCGATTCGGCCCAGTCGCGCCCGCGCAGCAGCCCGGACAGCAGCCCCGACAGGAACGCGTCACCCGCGCCGAGCACGTTGAGCACTTCGACGCGCTCGCCGAGAAAGGTCGGCGCATCGTCGATGCGCGCGGGAACGTCGCCTTCGATCACGCAGCAGCCGAGCGCACCGCGCTTGACGACCAGCGTCGCGTTCGTGATCGCGCGCACCGCGTGCAACGACGCGATCAGATCATTTGGCACGCCGCCCGCGATCAGGAATTCCTCCTCGGTGCCGACCAGCAGGTCGAATTCGCCGAGCACCTGCTGCAACTGCCGCGTCACCTGCGCGTCGGGCACGTAGCGGTTTTCGCCGGCGCCTCGCGCGGTCAAGCCCCACAGCACTGGCCGGTAGTCGATGTCGAGGATCCGCACGGCGCCGTGGCGGCGCGCATACGTCAACGCGGTCAGCGACGCCTCGCGCGTGCCCGGCGTCGACAGATGCGTGCCGGTGATCGCCAGCGCGCGGCAACCGGCGATGAAGTCCTCGCTGATCTCGTCGGCGCGCACGGCCATGTCCGCGCAGTTCTCGCGCACGAACAGCAGCGGGAACGTATCGCGATCCTTCAGCCCGAGCAGCACCAGCGCGGTCAGGCGCTCGCGGTCGGTCTGCAGCTGGCTCGTGTCGCAGCCTTCGCGCTCGAGCGTCTCGCGCAGGAAGCGGCCCATCTGCTCGTCGCCGACGCGCGAAATCATCGCGGTCTTCAGCCCGAGCCGCGCGACGCCGAACGCGACGTTGCCCGACGAGCCGCCGAGATACATCTGGAAGCTGCGCGCGTCCTCGAGGCGGCTGCCGTACTGCTGCGCATAGAGATCCACGGCCACGCGGCCGAGGCAGGCGAGATCGATGGGGCGGTCACTCGGAAAGTTCAGCAGGCTCATATCACGTGTCACGCTCGCGGCCGGCGTTCGGCGCTGCCGGCAGATTAGGGGATCGATCCGGGGCGGCTGTCCGCAGCATGAGCTGCACGACATGGGGCTGCCTGTCGCCGGGATTCGGGCTACGGAACGGAGTCTAGACTTTTTGGAAATCCAGTTCTCTAGGTGAAATCACGTAGAAATAAATTTCCAAATTTTCGAGGAAGTGATCTACAGTTTCATCCGGATGCTTCAGTCCCGATCGGACCCGATCGGACTCGGCCCGGCGGCGCGCAACGCGCCGTCTTCCGCCCCCGGAGATGAGGAGACAGATTGATCATGAAGACCAAGCTGATGGCCGTCGCGGCCGCCGCGATCCTGGCTGCGCCGCTCGCGCATGCCGAGAAGATCGGCGTGACGATGGCATCGTTCGACGACACATTCCTGACCATCCTGCGCAACAGCATCGCCGATTCGGCGAAGAAGGACGGCGCGACGGCGCAGATCGAGGACGGCGGCAACGACGTCGGCAAGCAGTTGAGCCAGGTCCAGAACATGATCGCGCAGAAGGTCGACGCGATCATCGTGAACGCGGTCGATACCGACGCGACGCCGAAGATCACGAAGATGGTGACCGCCGCGAAGATCCCGCTCGTGTACGTGAACCGCAAGCCGGTCGATTTCGACAAGCTGCCGGCCGGCGTCGCGGTCGTCGCCTCCGACGAAAAGCAGTCGGGCACGCTGCAGGCGCGCCAGGTGTGCAAGCTGCTCGGCGGCAAGGGCGACATCCTCGTGCTGATGGGCGAACTGTCCAACGAATCGGCGCGCGCCCGCACGAAGGACATCGAGGACGTGATCGCGACGAAGGATTGCTCGGGCATGAAGATCGTCGACAAGCGCGAAGGCAAGTGGAGCCGCACGCAGGGGCAGGACATCACGATGAACTGGCTGAGCTCCGGGACGAAGTTCGACGCGATCGTGTCGAACAACGACGAAATGGCGATCGGCGCGATCAACGCGCTGAAGGCCGCGCGCAAGCTGACGCCGAAGACCGTCGTCGCGGGCATCGACGCGACGCCGGACGGCCTTGCGGCGATGAAGGCCGGCGAGCTGAAGGTGTCGGTCTACCAGAACGCGACCGGGCAGGGCGCGCAGGCGGTGGCCGCGGCGCTCAAGCTCGCGAAGAAGCAGCCGGTCGATCGCTACGTGAACGTGCCGTTCGAACTCGTGACGCCGGAGAACATGAACCAGTACGCGAAGCACTGACCGGTTTTTCCGCTGAACTGCGCGGGCCCGGCGCGGCCGGGTTCGCGCGCGATTTTCGAGGTACGTCCATGTTTACAGCCAGGATCGCGCGCTCGATGGCCAGCGAAAGCGCGCCGGCCGCGTCGTCCGCCGCGCCGGGTTCGTCCGGTGCGCCCATGGCCGACTGCGTGCTCGAGGTGCGCGGCGTCGGCAAGTCCTTTCCCGGCGTCGTCGCGCTCGACGGCGTGCAGTTCCGCGTGCGCCGCGGCACCGTGCATGCGCTGATGGGCGAGAACGGCGCCGGCAAGTCCACGCTGATGAAGATCATCGCGGGCGTCTACACGCCCGACCAAGGCGAAATCCTGATCAACGGCGAACCGGTCGTGCTGAACGGCCCGCTCGACGCGCTCGACCGCGGCATCGCGATGATCCATCAGGAACTCAACCTGATGCCGTACATGACGGTCGCGGAGAACATCTGGATCCGCCGCGAACCGAAGAACCGCTTCGGCCTGATCGATCACGCCGAGCTGCGCCGCCGCACGGCCGCGCTGTTCGAGCGGCTGTCGATCGACATCGATCCGGAAACCGACGTGCGCACGCTGACGGTCGCGAGCCGGCAGATGGTCGAGATCGCGAAGGCCGTGTCGTTCGACTCGGACGTGCTGATCATGGACGAGCCGACCTCCGCGCTGACCGACAAGGAAGTCACGCACCTGTTCCGGATCATTCGCCAGCTGCGCGAGCAGGGCAAGGGGATCGTCTACATCACGCACAAGATGAACGAGCTGTTCGAGATCGCCGACGAGTTCTCGGTGTTCCGCGACGGCAAGTACATCGGCACGCATGCGTCGAGCGACGTCACGCGCGACGACATCATCCGCATGATGGTCGGGCGCGAGATCACGCAGATGTTCCCGAAGGAGGCGGTGCCGATCGGCGACGTCGTGCTGTCGGTGAAGGATCTGTGCGTCGACGGCGTGTTCCGCGACGTGAGCTTCGAGCTGCGCGCGGGCGAGATCCTCGGCGTGGCGGGCCTCGTCGGCTCGGGGCGCTCGAACGTCGCGGAGGCGCTGTTCGGCGTCGTGCCGGCCACGTCGGGCGAGATCCGCATCGACGGCAAGCCGGTGCGGATCGCGACGCCCGCGCAGGCGATGAAGCACGGGATGGCGTTCCTCACCGAGGACCGCAAGGATTCCGGCTGCTTCCTGAATCTCGACCTGCTCGCGAACATGGAGGCGGCGGTGCTCAGCCGTCGCTACGTGAAGTTCAATTTCGTGCAGCAGGCGCAGTTGAAGCGCGACTGCGAGGAAATGAGCCGGATGCTGCGCGTGAAGTCGCCCGGGCTGCACGAGGAAATCCAGAACCTGTCGGGCGGCAACCAGCAGAAGGTGCTGATCGGCCGGTGGCTGCTCACGCAGCCGCGCATCCTGATCCTCGACGAACCGACCCGCGGCATCGACGTCGGCGCGAAGGCCGAGATCCACCGGCTCGTCAGCGCGCTCGCCGGCAAGGGCGTCGCGGTGCTGATGATCTCGTCGGAAATGCCGGAAGTGCTGGGGATGAGCGATCGCGTGATGGTGATGCACGAAGGACGCATGACCGGCATCGTCGATCGCAAGGACGCCGACCAGGTCCGCATCATGGATCTCGCGTCGCGCTGAGCCGAAACAAGATTGGAGACAACTGAAATGGGCAACCTGAACCCGGTCGCGGATGCGCAGACCATGACACTCAAGTCGCGGCATGCGAAGTGGCCGCCCGAACTGAGCATCTTCCTCGTGCTGGTCGGCATCAGCCTGTTCTTCGAGGTCGTCGGCTGGATCGTCGTCGGCCAGAGCTTCCTGTTCAATGCCGAGCGGCTCGAGATCATCGTGCTGCAGATGGCCGTGATCGGCATCATCGCCGTCGGCGTGAACCTCGTGATCATCACCAGCGGGATCGACCTGTCGTCCGGGTCGGTCGTCGCGGCGGCCGCCGTCGTGTCGGCGAGCCTCGCGCAGGTGTCCGACTTTCCGCGCGCGGTGTTTCCGCACCTCACCGACCTGCCGGTCATCTGGCCGGTGCTGGCCGGCGTGTGTGTCGGGCTGCTGGTCGGTCTCCTGAACGGCACGCTGATCGCGATGACGGGCATCCCGCCGTTCATCGCGACGCTCGGCACGATGGTCGCCGCGCGTGGTTTCGCGAAGTGGTTCACCAACGGGATGCCGGTGTCGATGCTGACCGATCCGTTCGCGGCGATCGGCGCGGGCGCCAATCCGGTGATCATCTTCGTCGTGATCGCCGCGATCTTCCACGTCGTGCTGCGCTATACGCGCTTCGGCAAGTACACCTATGCGATCGGCGCGAACCGCCATGCGGCCGTCGTGTCGGGCATCAACGTCACACGGCACCTGATCTTCGTCTATGCGATCGCGGGCCTCCTGAGCGGGATCGCCGGCACCGTGACGGCCGCACGCGCGATCTCCGGCCAGTCCGGCATGGGCGTGATGTACGAGCTCGATGCGATCGCGGCCGTCGTCATCGGCGGCACGTCGCTGTCGGGCGGCCTCGGCCGCGTGACGGGCACCGTGATCGGCGTGCTGATCCTCGGCGTGATGACGTCGGGCTTCACGTTCATCCGCATCGACGCGTATTACCAGGAGATGGTGAAGGGCGCGATCATCGTCGCGGCCGTGATCGCCGACCAGTACCGCAACAAGAAGTCGCGCCGCTGAACGCACGCGTGAGCCCCGAATCCGTATTCGCCAAGGAAGCCCGATGAAGATCGCGTTGGACCCCTACATGATTCGCCACCTGCCGCTCGACCGGCTGCCGCATGCGGTGGCCGAGCTCGGCTACGACCAGATCGAGCTGTCGCCGCGCAGCGACTTTCTCGACTGGTGGGTGATGCCGCGCGCGACGCGTGAGCGCATGGCCGCGTTCCGCCAGGCGATGCGCACGAGCGGCGTCGGCCTCGCGTCGCTGCAACCGATGTACCGCTGGGCGAGCCCGTTCGACGACGAGCGGCAATGGGCCGTGCGGTGCTGGAAGAAGGCGATCGAGGTGGCAGTGGAGATGGAATGCCCGCTGATGGTGTCCGAGTTCGGTCGTGGCGCGTCGCCCGAGCGCTCGGTCGGCGAGCGGCCGGGCGCGAACCCGAAGGAGCTGTGCGAGGCCGCGTGGTTCCGCTCGATGGACGAGCTGCTGCCGATCCTCGAGCGCGAACGCATCGTGCTGTCGGTCGAGCCGCATCCGGAGGACTGGATCGAGCAGCTTCAGCCGGCGATCGACATCGTGACCAATATCGATTCGCCGTCGCTGAAGCTGTCGTATATCGCGCCGCACACGTTCTACTACGGCGACGACATGGCCGCGATGATCGCGCAGGCCGCGCCGATCCTCGCGCACGTGCGCGTGGCCGATACGTTCGACCACCGCAAGAGCAGCCAGCTGCGCTACATCGTGAACCCGCCCGGCTCGAACCAGATCCGCGTGCACCAGCATCTCGACATCGGGCAGGGCGAGATCGACTGGGACGCGTTCTTCGGCGCGCTCGGCGCCGCCGGCTTCGACGGCGTGATGTCGTCGTGCGTGTTCGCGTGGGAGGACCGCGCGGAAGCGTCGTCGCGCTACATGCGCGACACGATCCAGCGCTACGTCGATCGCCATTTCGATCGCACCGCGCGCTGACTGATGACCGATTGCCCACCGGCGCGGCACGGGCCGCGCCGCTGATGAACGAACGACTGGAGACAACTGCATGACCTTGCAAATCGGCGTGATCGGCTGCGGCGCGATCGGCCAGGACCACATCCGCAGACTGACCCGCACGCTGTCCGGCGCGCGCGTCGTGGCCGTCAACGACATCGATCCGCAGCAGGCGCGCGACGCGGTGACGAAGTACGGGCTCGACGCCGAGATCTACGGCGACGGCCACGAAGTGGTCGCGGCCGCCGACGTGCAGGCCGTGCTCGTCACGTCGTGGGGGCCGACGCACGAGGCGTTCGTGCTCGACGCAATCGCGCACGGCAAGCCGGTGTTCTGCGAGAAACCGCTGGCCGTCACGGCCGACGGCTGCATGCGGATCGTCGAAGCCGAGGTCGCGCACGGCAAGCGGCTCGTGCAGGTCGGCTTCATGCGGCCGTACGACGAAGGCTATCGCGCGCTCAAGCGCGTGATCGACAGCGGCCAGATCGGCGCGCCGCTGATGCTGCATTGCGCGCACCGCAACCAGTCGGTCGGCGAGCGCTACACGACCGACATGGCGATCACCGACACGCTGATCCACGAACTCGACGTGCTGCGCTGGCTGCTCGGCGAGGATTACACGCGCGCGCAGGTCGTCTATCCGAAGAAGACGCGCCATGCGAGCGCGCATCTCGCCGATCCGCAGATCGTGCTGCTCGAAACCGCGAGCGGCGTGCGCATCGACGTCGAGATCTTCGTGAACTGCCGGTACGGCTACGACATCCAGTGCGAGGTGGTCGGCGAGCAGGGCATCGCGAAGCTGCCCGATCCGCCGGCCGTCGGGCTCAAGCATGCGGCGCGGCAATCGGTCGAGATCATGACCGACTGGAAGGAGCGCTTCATCGCGTCGTACGACGTCGAGCTGCAGGCGTTCATCGACGGCGTGCGTCAGGGCGCGCTGACCGGGCCGTCCGCGTGGGACGGCTACGCGGCAGCGGTCGCGGCCGACGCGTGCGTGCGCGCGCAGCAGAGCGGCGCGGTCGAGCCGATCGCGATGGCCGACCGTCCCGCGTTCTATCGCGGCTGACCGTGACCGCTTGCCATTTACCTGGACCGACCGACATGACGATGAAGATTGGCTGCGCGCCGTGCTGCTGGGGCGTCGACGACGTGAAGAACCCGCACCTGCCGCCGTGGCGGCAGGTGCTCGCCGAGGCCGCGCAGGCCGGCTACTCGGGCATCGAGCTCGGGCCGTACGGCTACATCCCGCTGGACCTCGGCGTGGTGAGCGCCGAGCTCGAACGCCAACGCCTGAGCATCACGGCCGGCACGATCTTCGACGATCTCGTGTCGCCGGAGAACCTGCCGAACCTGCTGCGCCAGACGCGCGACATCTGCGCGCTGATCACGCAGTTGCCGAAGCTGCCGACTCAGGACGGCCAGCGCCATGCGGCGCCGTACCTCGTCGTGATGGACTGGGGTCACGAGGAGCGCGACTACGCGGCCGGCCACGGCGATCGCGCGCCGCGGCTGTCCGACGCGCGCTGGGCGCGGATGGTCGACCATATCCGGCAGATCGCGACGATCGCGCGCGACGAATTCGGCGTGCGCGCGGTGATCCATCCGCATGCGGGCGGTTATATCGAGTTCGCGGACGAGATCGACCGGATCGTTGCCGATATGCCGGCCGAGACGGCGGGCCTGTGTCTCGACACGGGCCATCTGCATTACTCGGGCATGGACCCGGAAACGTGGCTGCGCCGCCATGCGGCACGGCTCGACTACGTGCATTTCAAGGATATCGACGCGGCCGTATACGACGCGGTGATGGGCGAGCACATTGCGTTTTTCGCGGCCTGCGCACGCGGCGTGATGTGTCCGATCGGCACCGGCGTGCTCGACTACCCGGCGATCCGCCGCGCGCTCGTCGACATCGGCTATGCCGGCTACATCACGATCGAACAGGAACGCGACCCGCGCAACGCCGGCACGAGCTTGCGCGACGTCGCCGCGAGCCGCGCGTTTCTCGCGTCGGCCGGTTTTGCATGACCCCCTGAACACGCACCAGGAACACACCATCATGATTGACGGACAGATTCTGCTTGGACATTCGATTCGCTGGGGCATGGTCGGCGGCGGGCTCGGCAGCCAGATCGGCTACAGCCATCGGTCGGCCGCGCTGCGCGACGGCAGCTTCCAGCTGGTCGCGGGCGCATTCGACATCGATCCCGAGCGCGGCCGCCAGTTCGGCGTGAAGCTCGGCGTCGCGGCCGAGCGCTGCTATCCCGACTACGCGACGATGTTCGACGCCGAGGCGCGGCGCCCGGACGGCATCCGCGCGGTGTCGATCGCGACGCCGAACAACACGCACTTCGAGATCTGTCGCGCCGCGCTGAACGCGGGGCTGCACGTGGTCTGCGAGAAGCCGCTGTGTTTCACGACCGAGGAGGCCGAGGCGCTGCAGCGCCTGTCGGTCGAGAAGAACCGGATCGTCGGCGTCGCGTACGGCTACTCGGGGCACCAGATGATCGAGCAGGCGCGCGAGATGATCGCGCGCGGCGATCTCGGCGAGATCCGCATCGTGCAGATGCAGTTCGCGCACGGCTTCCACAGCGAAGGCGTCGAGGCTGCCAGCGCGGCCGCGCGCTGGCGCGTCGATCCGAAGTTCGCGGGCCCGAGCTACGTGCTCGGCGACATCGGCACGCATCCGCTGTACATCTCGGAAGTGATGGCGCCGGAACTGAAGATCAAGCGGCTGATGTGTTCGCGGCAAAGCTTCGTGAAGAGCCGCGCGCCGCTCGAGGACAACGCGTTCACGATCATGGAATACGACACCGGCGCGATCGGCTACGTGTGGTCGAGCGCGGTGAACGCCGGCTCGATGCACGGGCAGAAGGTGCGCGTGATCGGTTCGAAGGCGAGTATCGAATGGTGGGATGAACATCCGAACCAGTTGCGCTACGAAATCCAGGGGCAGCCCGCGCAGGTGCTCGATCGCGGGATGCCGTACCTGCATCCGCACGCATTGCGCGAAGACCGCATCGGCGCCGGCCATCCGGAAGGACTGTTCGAAGCATGGTCGAACCTCTACGCGCGCTTCGCGCTCGCGATGGACGCGGCCGATCGCGGCGATGCCGCGGCGGCGAAGGCGATCCGCATTCCGGACGTGCATGCGGGCGTCGAGGGCGTGCGCTGGGTCGAGAATTGCGTGCGGTCGGCCGACGCGGGCAGCGTGTGGGTCGACTATCGCTGAACGGAGGCGGGCCGGCTGCGTCGCGCTTCGTCGCGACGGCCGGCCTCGTCGGTACACACCCCGATCTTTACGCCGCCGCGAGCGCGTTGGACAATCGCTTCCAGTCTTGCCGTGGAGCGTATGCAAGTGATGATCGAGCGCGTGGGAGCGAGCGGGCGGCGCGGGCCGTGCCGCAAACGTGATTAAATTCGCCCTTCATGCATGTATCCAGTCGAGCCCCGGGCCGCGCCGGCCAGCCACGCGCGCATCGGGGCCGTCAACTTCGCGCTATCCGATGAGCTCATCCGAGAAACCGCCCGCCACCGTCGAGGCGTTCCTGCAGCACCTGACGCAGGAGTACGACGGCCTCAGCAATCGCCTGAAGGTGATTGCGCGCCACGTGGAAACACATCGGGACCAGCTTGGGCTGGAGGGCATCCAGTCGCTCGCGGAGGCCTGCGGCGTCCAGCCGTCGGCGGTCGTGCGCTTCGCGAAGCACTTCGGCTTCTCCGGGTTCTCCGAGATGCAGCGGCTGTTCCGCGAGGGGCTCGCGCAGCAGATCGCGCCGGGGCGCGCATACAACCTGCGTGTGCGCGACGTGATCGAATCGGGTTCGTCGAGCCTGCAGCCCGAACAGATCGCCGACGAGTTCATCAAGGGCAGCATTGCCGGTATGCAGCAGTTGCGGCAGACGCTCGATTCGCACGCGCTCGCGCAGGCTGTCGACCTGCTGGCCGATACGCAGGCGATCTGGATCGCCGGGTCGCGGCGCGCGTTTCCGATCGCCGTGTATCTCGACTATGCGCTGCAGCATACCGACAAGCGCATCGGGCTGTTCAGCGCGCTCGGCAGCATGCATCTCGGCCAGATTCGCTCGGTGCGCGAAGGCGACGTGATGATCGTGATCTCGTTCATGCCGTACGCCGACGAGACCGTGCAGGTCGCGCAGCAGGCCGCGCAGCGCGGCGCGCGGCTGATCGCGATCACCGACAGCCGGATGAGCCCGCTCGCGCGGGAGGCGGAAGTGACGCTGATGGTGCAGGACAGCGCGACGTTCGGCTTCCGCGCGCTGACGGCCACGATGGGCCTCGCGCAGAGCCTGTTCGTCGCGCTTGCGTACCGGCTCGAGCTGTCGTACCTGCCGACCGCCGACGGCGCGCACGGCACGAAGGCCGGTTGACCTCGACGACCGGTGCGTCGCCCGCCGAACGGATCGGCCGACGGCGCACCGGTCGGCTTACTTCGCGGTCGGCATCGCGAATTCGGCGCCCTTGCCGATGCTCGACGACCAGCGCTGCATCACCGACTTCTGGCGCGTGTAGAATCGCACGCCTTCCTCGCCGTACGCGTGCATGTCGCCGAACAGGCTCTTCTTCCAGCCGCCGAAGCCGTGCCACGCCATCGGCACCGGGATCGGCACGTTGATGCCGACCATCCCGACCTGGATGCGCCGCGCGAATTCGCGGGCGATGCCGCCGTCGCTCGTGAAGCACGACACGCCGTTGCCGAACTCGTGCGCGTTGATCAGGTCGACCGCTTCGCCGAAATCCTTCACACGCACGCAGCCGAGCACCGGCCCGAAGATTTCTTCCTTGTAGATCCGCATGTCGGGCCGCACGTGATCGAACAGCGTGCCGCCGGTGAAGAAGCCGGCCTCGCGGCCCGGCACGCGCAGCCCGCGGCCGTCGACCACCAGTTGCGCGCCTTCGTTCACGCCTTGCTCGATATAGCCTTCGATGCGCTTGAGCGCTTCGCCGGTGACGATCGGGCCCATCTCGACTTCCGGCGACATCCCGTCGCCGATCACCAGCTTGCGCGCGCGCTCGGCCACGGCCGGCACGATCTTGTCGGCCACGTCGCCGACCAGCACCGCGATGCTGATCGCCATGCAGCGCTCGCCGGCCGAGCCGTACGCGGCGCCGATCAGCGCATCGACCGCCTGCTCGATGTTCGCATCGGGCATCACGACGAGGTGGTTCTTCGCGCCGCCGAGCGCCTGCACGCGCTTGCCCGACTGCACCGCGCGCTGCTGCACGTAGGCCGCGATCGGCGTCGAGCCGACGAAGCTGACGGCCTGCACGTCCGGGTGGTCGAGGAGGGCGTCGACCGCGCCCTTGTCGCCCTGCACGACGTTGAACACGCCGGCCGGCAGGCCGGCCTGCGTAAGCAGGTCGGCGATGAACAGCGCGGCCGACGGGTCGCGCTCGCTCGGCTTCAGCACGAACGTGTTGCCCGTCGCGAGCGCGACCGGAAACATCCAGCACGGCACCATGCACGGGAAGTTGAACGGCGTGATGCCCGCGACGACGCCGAGCGGCTGGCGCATCGTCCAGTTGTCGATGCCGGTGCTGACCTGGTCGGTGAAGTCACCCTTCAGCAGTTGCGGCACGCCGCACGCGAATTCGACGATGTCGATGCCGCGCGCGACTTCGCCCTGTGCGTCGGAGAACACCTTGCCGTGCTCGGCCGTGATGATCGCCGCCAGCGTGTCGCGGTGCTCGTTCATCAGTTGCAGGAAGCGGTGCAGGACGCGCGCGCGGCGGATCGGCGGCGTATCGGCCCAGGCCGGGAACGCGGCGTGGGCGGACGCGACCGCCCGGTCGACTTCGTCGTTGCCGGCGAGTGCGACGCGGCGCACCGCGCGGCCGAGCGACGGGTTGAGGACGTCCTGGAAGCGGCCGCTGCGGCCGGCGACGGGCGCGCCGTCGATGTAGTGGCCGACGTCGGCGTCGGACGTATATGCGGGAACCGTGGTCATGCGCGTCTCCTGGAATGGGGGGATGGACCGCACCTAGTCTAGGCAAAGCGGCCAGGCGCGAGAAGGCCGCGCAGCTTGATTCACTGTTCAGAATTCTGAATAATCACTGGATGAATCAGCAAAATGTCCAGGCGCTCTGGCCGCATATCCATTCGCTGACGGTGCTGGCCGCGGCCGGCAGCTTCACGGCTGCCGCGCAGCGGCTCGGCATCAGCAAGGCCGCGATGAGCCAGCGCATCGCCGATCTCGAAAAGGCGGCCGGCGTGCCGCTCGTGCGCCGCACCACGCGCAGCGTGCGGCTCACCGATGCGGGCCAGACGCTCGTCGACAGCACGCGCGACGCGTTCGAGTCGATCGGCCAGCACTTCGCGCGCGTGAAGGATCTCGCCGGCGAGCCGCGCGGGCTGCTGCGCGTCACGGCGCCGGTCGCGCTCGGGCGCCAGCAGGTCGTGCCGCACTTGCCGGATTTCCTGCGCCAGCATCCGGGCGTACAAATCGAGCTCGACCTGTCGGACCGCCTGCATTCGCTGACGCAGGAGGGCTTCGATCTCGCGATCCGCCATACGACCACCGCGCCGCAGACCCACGTCGCGTGGAAGCTGTGCGACACGCGTTCGCTGCTGGTCGCGAGCCGCGACTATCTCGACACGCGCGGCGCGCCGCGCCACCCGAGCGAGCTCGTCGATCACAGCTGCCTGTGCTACCTGCGCGAGCACGAGCCGGCCGCGTGGAGCTTCGAGCCGGACGGCCGACGGCGTGAGCGCGTGAGCGTGCCGGTGCGCGGCAGTTTCGCGGCGAACAACAGCGAGGCGATGCGCGAGGCCGCGCTCGGCGGGCTCGGCATCGCGCTGCTGCCCGATTTCAGCGCGCGGCGCGATCTCGACGCCGGCCGGCTCGTCGCGCTGCTCGACGGCTGGCGGCCGTCGGGCGCGTTCGGCGATCACATTTTTGCGATCCGTCCGTACAGCCCGGTCGTGCCGAGTGCGGTGCGCGCGCTCGTGCGGCACCTGCGCGAACGGCTCGCGGGCGGCTTCTCCGGCGCGTGAGCCGGGTGCCGGCGGGCGTCTGGCCGTGGGCGGCCCGGGCGCGCGCGGCGGCGCTGCGGTAAAATCGCGGCTTCCTCCCGCGCCATGTGTGGCGCGTCATTCGAAGGTCGACAGCCGATGCAGATTCACAAGGAAGTGGATGCGCGCGGGCTCAATTGCCCGTTGCCGATCCTGCGTGCCAAGAAAGCGCTTGCCGATATGGAAAGCGGGCAGATCCTCAAGGTGCTCGCGACCGATCCGGGCTCGCAGCGCGATTTCGCCGCGTTCGCGAAGCAGACGGGCAACGAGATCGTCGAATCGACGACCCAGGACAAGACCTTCGTGTTCCTGATGCGCCGCCGCTGAAGGCGCGCATCACGTGTCCCGCGGCGCCAGGCGCCTCGCCCAGGCTCCTGTTCCACTGGAAAGCGCTAGCCGCGCTTCTCTGACAATTCTTAAACCTCGTTGCGTGACCGGCTGCGTATACTGACCCGGCCGGTCGTCCGCTCCCAGCGGAGGCGCCGGCCACGGTACGTCGCACGGCGGGCTCGGGGGCCATGCCTGACGCTACCGTCGTACAACGGGGAGAGGACATGTCCTTCAGACCAGGGACCCTTCGAAGTCCGTCCGGAGCGGATAGCATTGCGCCCGTGCGCACCTCGGAATTGAGCCGGATCGAGCTCGATCCGCAACAGGACCGCCACGCGCGTGCCGCGCTGGAGGCCTATGCGGATTCGGCCGCGGCCGAGATGCCGTGGCTGTCCGAGTGGCTGGACGAACGGCTGCGCGACGCCGCGCGAGACGACGGCTCGGGCCCGACCTACTGCGGGGCGACGATCGAACGCGTGTTCGATTTGGCGCAGGCATGGGCGGCGGGCCAGCCCGACTACGCGGCCGGCGCGTGGGAGCGCGTGCGCGACCAGCTGCAGCGGATGCTGGCGCAACCGCCGCTGCCGCGGCGGCCGTCGCCGACGGATGATTTCGCCGAGCCGGTGGCCGGCATCGCGGGCGCCGAATAGGCGTCCGGTTGCGCAAGAGAAAGGATTATTCGAAGAAAGGGCGATAGTCCGCGCAATTTCTTGGCGAATTTCATACTACTATGATGAAATCGCCGGTTCGTCCGTGCCCCGTTTTTGAGATATTTAGCCGGGTCGCCGGCTTGCGCAGGTGGCGCGAGCGGCGAACGACGGCTCGCAGGCCGGTATCCGGACGCGCACGCACGCTGCGCGACCGGGCAGGCGCGGGAGCCGAATGGACGAATCGACTTCGATTTGCGGGGTGCTATGAGAATTGCTGTACTGGATGACGATCCGGCCCAGACGGATTTCGTCAGTCAAACGCTGACGGCCGTCGGCCATACGTGTTATGCGTTCAAGGAAGGCAAGGCCCTGAAGAAGCGCCTGCAGCGCGAGACGTTCGACCTGCTGGTGCTCGACTGGAACGTGCCCGACATGTCCGGCGAGGAAGTGCTCAAGTGGGTGCGGGCGAACCAGACCGAGCACAGCCTACCGATCATCTTCATGACGAGCCGCGACGACGAGGCCGGGATCACGCAGATCCTCAACGCCGGCGCCGACGATTACGTGGTCAAGCCCGTGTCGGGTCCGATCCTGCGCGCACGTATCGGTTCGCTGCTGCGCCGCGCGTATCCGGTCAATGCCGAGGCGACCGTCCGCGAGTTCGACCAGTTCCGTTTCGACGTGAACCTGAAGCAGGCGTACGTCGGCGACAAGGCCGTGAGCCTCACGCAAAAGGAATTCGAGCTCGCGCTGCTGCTGTTCCAGCATCTCGACCGGCCGCTGTCGCGCGCGCACATTCTCGACCTCGTATGGAAGCAGGCGACCGACATTCCGTCGCGCACGATGGATACGCACATTTCGATGCTGCGCACCAAGCTCGGCCTGCGGCCCGAAAACGGCTACCGTCTCGCGCCGATCTACGGGTACGGCTACCGACTCGAACGGGTCGGCCAGGGGGAACCGGAGTGACCGCGCGCATCACGCAGCGCACGGCGCGCCTGTGCACGGCGGCGCTGCGCGCGGCCTGCGCGGTCGCATTCGCGTTCGCCGCGCAGCAGGCCGCGGCGCAGCCGCCCGCCGCCGCGGGCAAGACGGTCGTCTATCGCACGCAGGCGGGCGACACGCTGTACGACGTCGCCGCGCGCTACCTGCAGGGCGCGGACGACTGGCAACTGCTCCAGCAGATCAACGGCGTGCCGGCGCCGAAGCGCCTGCAGCCCGGCATCGCGCTGAAGCTGCCGGTCGCGCGCCTGCGCAAGGAAAAGCTCACCGCGCGCGTGATCGCGGTGCAGGGCACGGCCGAGCGCGCGTCCGGCGATGCTTTCGCGCCGCTCGCGAACGATGCGACGCTCGCCGAAGGCGACCGCGTGCGCACCGGCCCGAACGGCTTCGTGACGATCGAGCTGACCGACGGCACGCACATGAGCCTGCCGCCCGACAGTCAGCTCGACCTGAAGTCGCTGCGCCGCACCGTGCTGACCGGCACGCTCGATCGCGAATTCGAACTGACGCGCGGCTCGGTCGACAGCGAAGTCACCCACCTGAAGAAACGCGACGACCGCTTCCAGATCCGCTCGCCGTCGGTCGTCGCCGGCGTACGCGGCACGCGCTTTCGCGTGAACTACGACGCGGCCGGCACGGCGGCGACGCGCGTCGAAGTGCTCGACGGCACGGTCGGCGTCGCGGGCGGCCGCAAGCCGGCCGGCGCAACGCTCGTGCATGCGAACTTCGGCAGCGTCGCGACGTCGTCGGGCGCGGTCGGCGCGCCGGTCGAGCTGCTCGGCGCGCCCACGCTCGAGCATCCGGACAAGGTGCAGGACGAGCCCGACGTCGCGTTCGACGTCGTGCCGCTCGCGCACGCGCAAGCGTATCGCGTGCAGCTCGCGCACGACGCGGGGCTGCTCGACCTGTTCCGCGAAACGCGCACCGATTCGCCGCGCGCGGTGTTTCGCGACGTGCCGAACGGCAACTACTTCGTGCGGATCGCCGCGATCGATACGAACGGCCTCGAGGGGCTGCCGCGCACCTATACGTTCGAACGCCGGGCGATGGGGCTCGACGCGAGCGCGTCGCAGGGCGCCGGCGGTTACGAGTTCCGCTGGTCGCCGAACGGGGCGGGCAAGAACGCGCGTTACCGGTTCGTGCTGTCGCGCTCGAAGGACCTGAGCGCGCCGGTCGTCGACCAGGTCGGCCTGCACGCGCGCCAGATCACCGTCGCGCACCTGCCGCCGGGCGACTATTTCTGGGCCGTGATCGTCGAGGAATTCGAAGGCGGCAAGTTCTACGAGAAGACCAGTCCGGTCGGCGCGTTCACGTTGTCGCGCTGACCCGCGGCGCATGAAACCGGACTCCGTTTCTCCGCGGCGGCGCCTCGGCCGCCGTTTCCTGATCGAATGGATCGCGATCGGCTGCCTCGGCGTCGCGGTGATCCTCGCGTGCGCGCTCGGCCGTCTGTCGTCGAGCGTCGACGGGTTGATCTACGACCGGCTGCTGATGCTGCGCAGCCTGCCGCTGTCACCCGACGTGGTGGTCGTCGACATCGACAACCAGAGCGTGTCCGCGCTCGGCCGCTGGCCGTGGCCGCGCGACGTGCACGCGCGGCTGCTCGACACGCTCGCGCGCGCGCAGCCGGCCGCCGTCGTCTACGACGTCCTGTTTACCGAGCCGTCGCCAGAGGATCGCGCGTTCGCGGACGCGATGAGCCGCGTGCCGACCTTCTTGCCGGTGCTGCTGAGCCCCGAGCAGGCGGACGGCACGCGCTCCGTCGATCCGCCGGTCGCCGCGCTCGCGGCGCGTGCGACGGGGCTCGGCCATATCAATCTCGAAGTCGATCGCGACGGCATCGTGCGCAGCGTCGCGCTGTTCGAAAGCGACGGCCGCGTGCGCTGGCCGCAATTGATGGTGCCCGTCTATCGTGCGATCCAGGCCGGCCGGCTACACCCGGTCGGCGGCGTGCCCGGCCCGAACGCGCACGACCTGTCGCGCGATGCGGCGGGCGAGGGCCGCTACCTGATTCCGTTCAGCCGCAACACGCCCGCGTATCCGACGCTATCGTTCGACGACGTGCTCGAAGGGCGCGTGAAGCCCGACGCACTGCGCGGCAAGGTCGTCGTCGTCGGCGTGACGGCGTCCGGGCTGTACGATCGCTTCGCGACGCCGGTGTCCGGCGAGTTCGGCCCGCTCGCCGGCGTATACATCCATGCGAACGTGCTCGACATGCTGGCGACCGGCAGTGCGATCTCGCCCGCGTCGCGCGCGGGGCTGTTCGTCGCGTCGCTGCTGCCGCTCGCCGTGTTGCTGGGCGGCTTCCTGATGCTGTCGCCGTGGCGCGCGTTGCTGCTGACGCTGAGCCTTGCCGCGCTCGCCGTCGTCGCGAGTCTGGCGCTGCTGTTCGAGGCGCGCATCTGGCTGACGCCGGCGCCCGCGATCTTCGGGCTGATCGCCGTCTACCCGATCTGGAACTGGCGGCGGCTGGAAATGACGATGTCGTACCTGCGCCGCGAGCTGCAGAAGCTCGCGGACGAGCCGCACCTGCTGCCCGAGGCGCCGCGCACGCGCAACGTCGGCGGCGACGTGCTGGAGCGGCAGATGGCGCTGATGGCGCAGGCTGCGCAGCGCGTGCAGGACATGAAGCGCTTCGTGTGGGACAGCCTCGACAGCATGCCCGAGCCGATCTTCGTGACCGACCTCGCCGGCACCGTGCTGATCGCGAACCACGCGGCGAAACGCTACGGGTCGCGGCTCGCGCTGCCGCTGCCGGAAGGGCGGCCGCTGCGCATCGCGCTCGGCGAACTGACGTTCATGAAGACCGTCGACGGCAACGCCGAGCACGACGCGACGATCCGCGAGCACTGGCCGGCGGCGCTCGATCCGACGCTCGAGGCCGAGCACGACGCGATGGCGCGCGGCATCGAGGTGCGCGACCGCGACGGGCTCGACCATCTGCTACGCTACGCGGCGTGTACGAACGCGCAGGGCCGCGTGACCGGCTGGATCGCCGGCCTCGTCGACGTGACCGAGCTGCACGCGGCCGAGCGGCAGCGCGAGGAAGCGCTGCATCTGCTGTCGCACGACATGCGCTCGCCGCAGTCGTCGATTCTCGCGCTGGTCGAGATCGAGCGCGACCGCGTCGAGAGCGACGCGATGCGCGGGCTGCTCGCGCGGATCGAGCGCTATGCGCACCGCGCGCTGTCGCTGGCCGACGAGTTCGTGCAACTGGCGCGCGCGGAGTCGCAGGCGTACCAGCTCGAGGTGACGAGCCTTGTCGACGTGCTGATCGACGCGAGCGACGAGGTATGGCCGCAGGCGCAGGCGAAGCACATCCGTGTCGAGACCGACGTGGGCGCCGACATGTGCTGGGTGCGCGCGGACCGCTCGCTGATCACGCGCGCATTCGTGAACCTGCTGAACAACGCGGTCAAATACAGTCCGTCCGACACGGTGATCACGTGTACGCTGACGGTCGAGCACGCATCGAAGCGGATGTTCTGTACGATTCGCGATCAGGGATACGGCATCGCGCCGGAAGATCAGCGGCATCTGTTCGAGCGTTTCAAGCGATTCCATGCCGGCGAGCGGCCCGAAATCTCGGGTTCCGGGCTCGGCATGGCGTTCGTGAAGACGGTCGTCACGCGCCATGGGGGCAGCGTGTCGGTCGACAGCGAAGTCGGGGTCGGCACCGCGGTGACGGTGTCGCTGCCCGCGATCGACGAGCCGTCCGCCTGACAGGGCCGGGCGCGACGGCAGGTATTTGGGGAAAGCCATGAGAAAGCAATGGGCGGCGACCGCGCTGGCGGCGTCGCTGTTGACGGGTTGCGCCGGCGTGACGAGCGGCGTGAGTGCGGTCGGTCAGCCGAATGCATTTGCCTCGGGGGCGCACGGCTACGATTTCGTGCGGACGGCCGCGCAGGCGAGCGACGCCGAGTACCGGCAGATCGAGACGCTCGTGCGCGACGAACTCGCGCGCCGCGGCTTCGATGCGCAGCCGCTCAAGGATGCGCGCTACCGGTTGTCGGTCGCGTACGCGACGCAGCCGGCGGCGGTCGCGGCGAGCGCCGACGGCTGCGGCGCGGCGAGCAGCGCATGCGTGACGGTCGACGGGCCCGCGCCGCTCGCGCTGCCGTTCATGGGCCGCGTGTACCGCCACGTGTTGACGCTGCGCTTCGTCGATGCGAAATCGGGCGCCGACGTCTATCGCGTGTCGGCGTCGCTGCGCGACCGCGATCCGGGCACGCAGCAGGCCGCGCCGGCGCTCGTGAAGAGCGCGCTGGCGAAGGTGCCGTTCGGCGACGGTAACGGCTGGCTCGTCAAGACGAAAAAAGACGACGCGGGCGGCATGCCGGGCGTCGTCTCGGTGAAGCCGGCCGACGCGCGCTGAAAGCGCTGGCCGCGAGATGAGGGTGGGCCCGCCGGGGCGGGCCCGTGCCGCGTTCAGACGGTCGGTTGTCCGCCGTCGCGCGTGCGCAGGTACGTTTCGAACTCCGCACCGACTTCCGGGTGGCGCAGCGCGAATTCGACCGTCGCCTTCAGGTAGCCGAGCTTGCTGCCGCAGTCGTAGCGCGTGCCCTGATACTTGTAGGCCAGTACCTGCTCGTCGGCGAGCAGCGCCTGGATCGCGTCGGTGAGCTGCAGTTCGCCGCCCGCGCCCGGTTTCAGCGCGCGCAGGTGCTCGAAGATCCGCGGCTTCAGGATGTAGCGGCCGACCACGCCGAGGTTCGACGGCGCGACTTCCGGCGCCGGCTTCTCGACGATCGCCGACATCTTGACGATCGACTCTTCCCATTCCTTGCCGTCGACGATCCCGTACGACTTCGTCTCCGACGGCGGAATCTCTTCGACGCCGATCACCGAGCTGTGATAGTGGTCGAACACGTCCACCATCTGCTTCATCACCGGCGGGTTGCCGTCGAGCAGGTCGTCCGCGAGGATCACCGCGAACGGGTTGTCGGCAACCAGCTTTTCCGCGCACAGCACCGCGTGGCCGAGGCCCAGCGCTTCCGGCTGGCGCACGTAGAAGCAGTCGACATGACTCGGCTTGATGCTGCGCACGAGCTCGAGCAGCTTTTCCTTGCCGCGCGCCTCGAGCTCGGCCTCGACTTCGTACGACTTGTCGAAGTGGTCCTCGATCGCGCGCTTGCTGCGCCCGGTCACGAAGATCATCTCGGTGATGCCCGCGGCGATCGCTTCCTCGACCGCGTACTGGATCAGCGGCTTGTCGACGACGGGCAGCATTTCCTTCGGGCTCGCCTTCGTTGCCGGCAGGAACCGCGTGCCGAGGCCGGCCACGGGGAATACCGCCTTGGTGACTTTCAACATGATCGAACCTTTATTCCTGTAATCGACTTGTCAGACGGTCTATGTTCACGTTCCGATTATAGTGAACGCAAACGACCTTACCGTTTGTTACGCAGGCAACCGATCGAGCTGCGCGCGCAGTTTTTCGAGCGTGCTCTGGAATTCCGCGACGCGTTTCTGCTCCTGCTCGACCACGGCCGGCGGCGCTTTCGCGACGAACGCCTCGTTGCCGAGCTTCGCGTTGCATTTCGCGATCTCGCCCGTCAGGCGCGCGATTTCCTTCGACAGGCGCTCGCGCTCGGCCGCGACGTCGATCTCCACCTTCAGCACCAGCTTGTTCGGGCCGACGATCGCGATCGGCGCGCCGTGCGCTTGCTGGTCGAGCGCCGCTTCGTCCGCGAGGATCTGCACTTCCGACAGGCGCGCGAGGGCCTGGACGTACGGCGCGAACGAGCGCAGGCGCTCGGCGTCGCCGGCTGCCAGCAGCGGCACCTTGGTGGCCGGCGACAGGTTCATCTCGCCGCGCAGGTTGCGGCACGCGTCGACGATCGCCTTCAGGTCGGCCGCCCACTGTTCGGACGCCTCGTCGAGCTTCTGCAGGTTCGCGACCGGATACGCCTGCGTCATCAGCGACGCTTCGCCCTCGGCCTTACCTTGCGGATAGCGGCCGGCGAGCGGCGCGACCTTCTGCCAGAGCGCTTCGGTGATGAACGGGATGACCGGGTGCGCAAGGCGCAGCACCGTTTCCAGCACGCGCAGCAGCGTGCGGCGCGTCGCGCGCTGCTGTTCCGGCGTGCCGTTCTGGATCTGCACCTTCGCGAGTTCGAGATACCAGTCGCAGTACTCGTCCCACACGAACTTGTAGATGCTGCTCGCGACGTTGTCGAAGCGGTAATCGGCGAAACCCTTCGCGATGTCGGCTTCGGTGCGCTGCAGCAGCGACACGATCCAGCGGTCGGCCGCCGAGAAGTCGAGGTAGCCGCCGGGGCCGCAGTCGCCCGCGCCGCACACGTCCGGCTTGTCGGCGCCGCAGTCGTGGCCTTCGCAGTTCATCAGCACGAAGCGCGTCGCGTTCCACAGCTTGTTGCAGAAGTTGCGATAGCCTTCGCAGCGCGCGAGGTCGAAGTTCACGTTGCGGCCGAGCGTCGCCATCGACGCCATCGTGAAGCGCAGCGCGTCGGTGCCGAACGCGGGGATGCCGTCCGGGAATTCCTTGCGGGTCTTCTTCTCGATCGTCGCGGCCTGCTTCGGGTTCATCAGGCCCGTCGTGCGCTTCGCGACCAGCGTGTCGAGATCGATGCCGTCGACGATGTCGATCGGGTCGAGCGTGTTGCCCTTGCTCTTCGACATCTTCTGGCCTTCCGCGTCGCGCACGAGACCGTGCACGTAGACGGTGTGGAACGGCACCTTGCCGGTGAAGTGCGTGGTCATCATCACCATCCGGGCGACCCAGAAGAAGATGATGTCGAAGCCGGTGACGAGCACCGACGACGGCAGGAAGTGCTGCAGTTCGGGCGTTTCGTTCGGCCAGCCGAGCGACGAGAACGGCACGAGCGCCGACGAGAACCACGTGTCGAGCACGTCCTCGTCGCGCTTGAGCGCGCCCGTATAACCCTTCGCGGCGGCCTGCGCGCGTGCGTCTTCCTCGTCGCGCGCGACGAACACCTCGCCGTTCTCGCCGTACCATGCGGGAATCTGGTGCCCCCACCACAGCTGACGCGAGATGCACCAGTCCTGGATGTTCTCGAGCCACTGGTAGTAGGTGGTCGTCCAGTTTTCCGGCACGAACCTGATCTGGCCGCTGCGCACGACGTCGAGCGACGTTTCGGTGATCGACTTGCCCGGGTTGAACGTGCCTTCCGGCGCCGGCTTCGTCATCGCGACGAACCACTGGTCGGTCAGCATCGGCTCGATCACGACGCCCGTGCGGTCGCCGCGCGGCACCATCAGCTTGTGCGGCTTCACCGAATCGAGGAAGCCCTGCGCATCGAGGTCGGCGACGATCGCACGGCGCGCGTCGAAGCGGTCGAGGCCGCGATACTGCTCGGGGCCGTTGTCGTTGATCTTCGCGTCGAGCGTCAGGATCTCGATCGGCGCGAGCTTGTGGCGCAGGCCGACCTGATAGTCGTTGAAGTCGTGCGCGGGCGTGACCTTCACGACGCCGGTGCCGAACTCGCGATCGACGTAGTCGTCGGCGATGACCGGGATCTCGCGGCCCGTCAGCGGCAGCGTGACGAGCTTGCCGATCAGGTGCGCGTAGCGCTCGTCTTCCGGGTGAACCATCAGCGCGACGTCGCCGAGCATCGTCTCGGGACGCGTGGTGGCGACCGTCAACGAGCCCGAGCCGTCGACGAGCGGGTAGCGGATGTGCCACAGGTGGCCGTTTTCTTCCTCGCTCACGACTTCGAGATCCGACACGGCGGTCAGCAGCACCGGATCCCAGTTGACGAGGCGCTTGCCGCGATAGATCAGGCCCTGTTCATACAGCGTGACGAACACGTCGCGCACGGCGGCCGACATCTTGTCGTCCATCGTGAAGTACTCGCGCGACCAGTCGGTCGACGCGCCGAGGCGGCGCACCTGGCCGGTGATCGTCGAGCCGGACTTCTGCTTCCACTCCCACACGCGCTCGACGAATTTCTCGCGGCCGAGGTCGTGGCGCGACACACCCTGCGCGTCGAGCTGGCGCTCGACGACGATCTGGGTCGCGATCCCTGCGTGGTCGGTGCCGGGCACCCACAGCGTGTTCTCGCCGAGCATCCGGTGATAGCGGGCGAGGCCGTCCATGATCGTCTGGTTGAACGCGTGGCCCATGTGCAGCGTGCCCGTCACGTTCGGCGGCGGCAACTGGATCGCGAAATCGGGGCGGGACGGATCGAATGCCGGGGCGGCATAGCCGCGTTTTTCCCACTCCGGCCCCCATTGGGCCTCGATGGTGTGGGGTTCGAAGCTCTTCGCCAGCGTGTTGTCGCTCATGGTTGGAAATTTGCCGAAAAATGCTTGTTGGAGACTTGAACCGCACATTATAAGTCGCCAGGCGTCGAGTGAGCCGTTCGCGGCTTGCAGTCAGGTTCGTACGTGTCCAATTGCCGACGCGTGTCGGGACGGCTAACTTGCGGGTCTGGCTGCGGGTTTGAGTCGGCGAGGGCTCGCTGCCGCATCGGTCCGCCGTCGTCACCAAGGAGAGTGGAGTGATACGACCGACATTTGCCGCCGCGTGGGCGGCGTCAACGAAGATTTACGATCCGGCCCGTTCGGGCGAGAGAGTGGCCCAGGTGATAGGGGGCAGCGTCGCTGCGCATATCCGGGATAAAAAGAACCCTTGGCGGAACACATGCGCGGTTCGTATGAGCTATATCCTGAACGAAGCTGGCGTAATCGTCCCGTTCATGTCGGGCAAGACCAGGGAAGGAGCCGATCGCCGGCACTATTTCTATCGTGTCAGAGATGTTGTCTCGTTTCTGAAAGTCGTTTGGGGCGCGCCTCAACTCATTGCCTATCCACCGAGTGGCGGGGGCTCACTGGCGGGGAAATGTGGTCTTATCCTTTTCGAGGTGCATGGATGGAGTGACGCCAGCGGGCATGCGACACTTTTCAATGGACGCAAGTGCTACGACGCTTGCTATTTCAACGAGCCGGAGGCGAACTATCGCACTAGCCGCGCTTATTTCTGGGCGCTCAAATGAACATTTTTCGGGTGGTCTGCGCCGTCGCGCTATGTTCGGCACTGTCTGCCGAAGCAGCCGATTCGGTCATGGCCGTGCGGCGCACCAATGCGGAGAATTACAAGGACAGGGCGTTGGCGGCGTGCCTGTCGCTCGCTTACCGGGGATCGCCGGCAGGCGAGGATGCCGATGTCACCAAGAGTGCGTTCCTGGAATGGACTTATTACGATGAAGAACAGGGCGATCGGGCGGTCGAGCGGCTTGCAGAGCGCTATTTGCGCCGCGATTACGGCAATCCCGTGGAAGGTTACGCCGGGGCAAAATTTGCTCTGCTGAAATGCCTGGACCTGTATCACGGCCCCGAACTCGCCGAACAAGTTCGCCGGTATGTCCCTCATCCCGACTGGATCGGTGACAAACCGGCCGGGCGGCGCGGAAAATAACGTGCTCGCTTAGGGCGCGCATCGATATGGGCACTACGCTGAAAAGCCTGCTGCTAGCTCTCTGCATGGCGCTGCCGACCCGTTCGGCCACGGCGGTGACCCAAGTCACGGTCGCGGCTCCGGATGCTCGGTCCCCTGTCGCGCGGTACTCGCAAAAAACCTTGCTGAAAAATTGGGCACTGAGCGTCTGCCTTGCGCAAGTCGCGCACAGCGTCCGCGACCGGGAGGCTGCGAATGCGGCCGCGAGCGCATATCTGGAGTTCGGCCACCAGCCGATCGAAGCCTACGACGCGCTCCGCGCGCTCGCGCGGCGGTATGCCGCCCGGACATACCGCGGTTCGATTCCGGCGTCGTTCAATACGATGAAGTGCATCGACCTGTTCCACAGTCGGGAGCTCGACACGCTCGTCGATCGGCTGGCAAAAGCGCGCTAGTGCCGAGAAGAGTGCCGTCCCGGCTTTGAAATGCCTGGACCTGCATCACCGTCCCGAACTCGACGAACAAGTCCGTCGGTATGTCCCTCATCCCGACTGGATTGGCGACAAACCTGCTGCCCCGCGCAGGAAATAACGCTGGTCACGCGTGCCGAAGCCGTCGCCGGCGGGGCAGGCGGCCTTGTTGGGCCGCGATGCCACATCGGTCGGCCACGGTATCGCACACGACGGACTTATAATGTCGGGTCCGCATTTTTCTCGCCCGTTAGCTGCCGCTCCATGCCCGATCTGCTCGCCAATCTGAACCCCGAACAACTCGCCGCCGTCACGTTGCCGAACGAACCGGCGCTGATCCTCGCAGGGGCGGGCAGCGGCAAGACCCGCGTGCTGATCACGCGCATCGCGTGGCTGATCCAGCAGGGCTATGCATCGCCGCCCACCGTGCTCGCCGTCACCTTCACGAACAAGGCCGCGCGCGAAATGATGGCGCGCCTGTCGGCGATGATGCCGATCGACACGCGCGGAATGTGGATCGGCACGTTCCACGGCCTGTGCAACCGGATGCTGCGCACGCATTGGCGCGACGCGGGCCTGCCGCAGACCTTCCAGATCCTCGATACGGCCGACCAGCTGTCCGCGATCAAGCGACTGATGAAGGCGGCGAACGTCGACGACGAAAAGTACCCGCCGAAGAACGTCCAGTACTTCATCAACAACGCGAAGGAGCAGGGGCTGCGCCCGGACAAGGTCGACGCGACCGACAACTTCAACCGCAAGTTCGTCGAGCTGTACCAGGCGTACGACCAGCAGTGCCAGCGCGAAGGCGTCGTCGATTTTCCCGAGCTGCTGCTGCGCTGCTACGAATTGCTCGCGTACAACGCGCCGCTGCGCGCGCACTACCAGGCGCGCTTCCGGCACATCCTCGTCGACGAGTTCCAGGACACGAACAAGCTGCAGTACGCGTGGCTCAAGATGCTCGCGGGCGGCGAAAACGCGATTTTCGCGGTCGGCGACGACGATCAGTCAATCTACGCGTTCCGCGGCGCGAACGTCGGCAACATGCGCGACTTCGAAGACGAATTCCGCGTGCGCAACCTGATCAAGCTCGAGCAGAACTACCGTTCGCACGGCAACATCCTCGACGCGGCGAACCAGCTGATCTCGAACAACGCGCACCGTCTCGGCAAGAACCTGCGTACCGATGCCGGTCACGGCGAGCCCGTGCGCGTGTACGAAGCCAGCACCGATTCGCAGGAAGCCGGCTGGATCGTCGAGGAGATCCGCTCGCTGATCAATACCGGCATGGCGCGCAGCGAAGTGGCCGTTCTGTACCGCAGCAACGCGCAGTCGCGCTCGATCGAGCACACGCTGATGTCGTCGGGCATTCCGTACCGCGTGTACGGCGGCCTGCGCTTTTTCGAGCGGCAGGAAGTGAAGCATGCGCTCGCATACCTGCGCCTGATCGACAACCCGAACGACGACACGGCATTCGCGCGCGTCGTGAACTTCCCGACCCGCGGGATCGGCGCGCGCTCGGTCGAGCAGTTGGCCGACGCCGCGCGCCTGTACGGATGCTCGATGGCCGCGGCGATTCCGTACGTGACCGGCAAGGCCGGCACGAGCCTCGGCGGGTTCGCGAACCTGATCGCGAAGATGCGCGCCGACACGCAGCACATGAACCTGCCCGACACCGTCGAGCACATCGTGCGCGCGAGCGGCCTCGCCGATTTCTACCAGGGCGAGCGTGAAGGCCAGGATCGTCTCGAAAACCTGCAGGAACTCGTGAACGCGGCCACCGCGTTCATCGCCGAGGAAGGCTACGGGCTCGACACGCCGGCCCGCTCGATCCCGCTGCGCGCGGGCGCGATCGCCGCGCCCGAGCTCGGTGCCGCGACCGACGATCCCGCGGTCGACGTGCTCGATCCGGCATCGCCCGCCGATCCCGCCCAGAACCCCGACACGATGACGCCGCTCGCCGGTTTCCTGTCGCACGCGTCGCTGGAGGCCGGCGACAACCAGGCGCAGGCTGGCCAGGACGCGGTGCAGCTGATGACCGTGCACGCGGCGAAGGGCCTCGAGTTCTCGGCCGTATTCATCACCGGGCTCGAGGAGGGGCTGTTCCCGCACGAGAACAGCGTGCTCGAATCGGACGGCCTCGAGGAAGAGCGCCGGCTGATGTACGTCGCGATCACGCGCGCGAAGGAGCGGCTCTACCTGTCGTTCGCGCAAAGCCGGATGCTGCACGGCCAGACCCGCTACAACGTGCGCTCGCGCTTCTTCGACGAGCTGCCGGAGCATGTGCTGAAGTGGCTCACGCCGAAGGTCGAGGCCGGGTCGCGCTGGGGCGGACGTTCGGACAACGCCGGCTACGGGCGCGACTGGTTCGCGCGGCCGGGCGGCGGCAGCCGAGAGCAGATCGTCGATGCGGCCGTGTCTGCGCCGCTGCCCGCGTTCGCGGACAAGCAGCGCGCGGCCGACGCCGGCTTCCGGGTCGGCCAGCAGGTGTTCCATACCAAGTTCGGCGAAGGCACGGTCACCGCGCTCGAAGGCAACGGCACTGACGCGAAGGCGCAGGTGAAGTTCAAGCGCCACGGCGAGAAATGGCTCGCGCTCGCGGTCGCGAAACTGCAGGCGGTGGAATGATGGACATCGACGTGGTCGCGGCGCCCGCCACGCGTCCGCTCGGCATTCTGGCCGCGCTGCCGGAGGAACTCGGCGACCTGATCGCCGCGATGCGCGCCGACGGCGCGATGAAGACGGTCACGCTCGGGCGCCGCGACTATCACGTCGGCACCGTGCACGGCGCGGCCTGCGTCGTCACGCTCGCGCGGGTCGGCAAGGTCGCGGCCGCCGCGACGGTCAGCGCGCTGATCCACGTGTTCGGCGTATCGGGCGTGGTGTTTACCGGCGTCGCGGGCGGCGTGTCGCGCACGGTGCGGGTCGGCGACGTCGTCGTGGCCGATATGCTGCTGCAGCACGATCTCGACGCATCGCCGCTCTTTCCGCGCTACGAAGTGCCGCTGCTCGGCATCACGCGTTTCGCGACCGACGCGGCGTTGACGGCCCGCTTGCGGGCTGCGTGCACGCTGTTCGTCGAGGAAGAGGCCGCGCGGTTCGCCGAACGTTTCGGGCTCGCCGGCGCGGCGCTGCACGCGGGGCTCGTCATCAGCGGCGACCGCTTCGTGTCGAGCGAGCGCGAAGTCGTCGCGCTGCGCGACGCGCTGCCGGACGCGCTCGCGGTCGAAATGGAAGGCGCCGCGATCGCGCAGGTGTGCGCCGAACACGACGTGCCGTTCGCGCTCGTGCGCACGATCTCCGATACGGCCGACGATCACGCGACGCAGTCGTTCTCGCACTTCCTGTCGGCGATCGCGAGCAGCTATTCGTCGGGCATCCTCAAGCGTTTCCTGACGCTGCATGCGACGACGGCGGCCTGAAGCCGCCGTCGAGCTATTCCCCATTCGGACCAGACGAACCAGACGACAGGCCGCGGCGCGCACGCCGCGGCCTGTCGTTCGTCACGCCTTTTTGCGCCCGCTGCCTTCGAGGTTCGGCAGGAACACCGTCAGCACGCCGATCAGCGGCAGGAACGAGCACACCTTGTAGACGAACGGAATGCTCGTCGCGTCCGCGAGCTGGCCGAGCACGGCCGCGCCGACACCGCCCAGCCCGAATGCGAAGCCGAAAAACAGGCCCGCGACCATCCCGACCTTGCCGGGCATCAGCTCCGTCGCATAGACGAGGATCGCGGCGAACGCCGATGCCAGCACGACGCCGATGATCACGGTCAGCACGCTGGTCCAGAACAGGTTCGCGTACGGCAGCAGCATCGTGAACGGCGCGACGCCGAGGATCGACACCCAGATCACGTACTTGCGGCCGATCCGGTCGCCGACGGGCCCGCCGATCAGCGTGCCGGCGGCGACCGCCGCGAGGAACACGAACAGGTGGATCTGCGCGGCCTGCACCGACAGGTGGAACTTGTCGATCAGGTAGAACGTGAAATAGCTGTTGATGCTCGCGAGGTAGAAGTATTTCGAGAACACGAGCAGCACCAGCACGCCGATCGCGCCCATCACGCGGCCGCGCGACAGCGTCGGGTGGCCGGCCGGTGCGGCCTTCTTCTTCATCGACGGATGCTTCTTGTACCAGTGGCCGATCTGCGTGAGCACGATCATCGCGACGAGCGCGGCCGCGGAGAACCACGCGATGCTGTGCTGGCCGTGCGGAATGATCACGAGCGCGGCGAGCAGCGGCCCGAGCGCGGAGCCTGCGTTGCCGCCGACCTGGAACACCGACTGCGCGAGCCCGTGCTGGCCGCCCGACGCCATCCGCGCGACTCGCGACGATTCGGGATGGAACACCGACGAGCCGCAGCCGACGAGCGCCGCGGCCACCAGCAGCATCGGGAAATTCGACGCGATCGACATCAGCAGCAGCCCCGCGAGCGTGAAGCCCATGCCGACCGGCAGCGAATACGGCTTCGGACGCTTGTCGGTATAGAGGCCGATGAGCGGCTGCAGCAGCGACGCGGTGATCTGGTAAGTGAGCGTGATCAGGCCGATCTGCGCGAACGACAGCGCGAACTGGCTCTTGAGCATCGGGTAGATCGCGAGGATCAACGACTGGATCATGTCGTTGAGCATGTGCGAGAAGCTGATCGCGCCGAGTACCGGGTAGACGGTGCGGGCAACGGGCGGTGCGGACGGCTGGGCGACGGCTGCGCCGGCGCCGGAGTCGAGGCTGGTTTCCATGTGAGCTGAACGAGTTGAGGTGGCTGGCGCGCTCTGTTGGGGATCGGCGCGTGATTGATTCGTTGATGCGTCAAAGAAGTGTAATGTGGCGTGTCACGAATGTCAGGCCAAGTTTTATCGCGAATCGGACATTCGTCGGACGGATCGGCCGCTGCGTGCTTTTTTGGACGGGTATAACCGCTGGCGGCGCGTCCGCCCTTCAGCGAGGCCGTGCCCGGGGCCCGGCGGGTGTTTTTCCGGACTCAAGAAACGGCGGTGGCGGCCGTAGAACGACCCAATGACAACACGCGCGCCGCGCCTGGCACCGGCTACCCGCCGGGCGGGCGCTGGACGCGCGGCATGGCCTGCCATCGCGGGACCGCCGGGACCGACCTTTCCGGCAGCGTGATCCATACGGGGATAGTTCGATGAAAGCAGCATCTTTGCATCCACAGCCCGGTGCGGCGCCCGCCGCACCCGACGTTGCCGCCGGTCGTGTCGCACGGCGTGCGCGCGCGGCGCGTCGCGAGCGCCGGCCGTGGACCGTCAAGGCGACGTTGCGCGCCGCATTCGCGATCCTGCTGGCCGGCACGCTCGCGATCGGCGTGTTTTCGCTGTGGCAGATCAGCCGGCTGAACGCGTCGATCGCGTCGGTCTACGAGCAGGGTCACGTCGCGAGCCGGGCGGCGGCGGAGGTGCGGGCCGAGGTGCTGCGCGCGAGCCGCGCGCAAAAGATGCTGCTGACCGCGACCACCGCGAAGGAGCGCGACGAACTCGGCGCCGAGGTGAGTGCAGGGCTCGCGTCGATCGGCCAGGCGCTCGGCACGCTGCAGCGCTATGCGGATCCGGCCGATACCGGCGATTCGGCGCGGCTGCACGCGTTCTCGACGGCGGTCGGCACGTGGAGCACGCATCTGCGCGATTTCGTCACGCTGGTGCGCGCGCAGCCGCTCGACCTGTCCCAGATGAACTGGCAGGTCGGCACGCAGGACGTGTCGCTGCTGGTCGAAACCGGCAAGCTCGAAAAACTCGTCGCCGAACTCGTGAAGACGCGCGGCGAGAAGTCGAAGGCGACGCTCGATGCGTCCGCGACCATTTTTTCGTCTTCGTTCGCGATGATCGCGGCGATGACGGCCGCCTTGATCGTGCTGGCCGTCGTGATCGCCGAGCGCGTCGTGCGGCGCCTCGCGTCGCAGCTCGGCGGCGAGCCCGCGCTCGCGAAGGAGATCGCCGCGGACATCGCGCGCGGCGACCTGACGCGGCCGATCGCGCTCGGCCGCCACGACCGCGGCAGCATGGTGCGCGCGCTGGCCGAGATGCAGACGGGGCTCGCGGCGACCGTCGGCGAGATCGCCGTGAGCGCCGAGGCCATCGCGGCCGCGTCCGGCGAAATCTCGACCGGCAACCTCGACCTGTCACGCCGCACCGAGCAGCAGGCCGTCGCGCTCGAGCGCACCGCGGCCAGCATGGAGCAGCTCACGTCGACCGTGCGGCAGAACGCCGAGAACGCGCGGCAGGCGAGCACGCTCGCGGCCAATGCGTCGGCGGTGGCGGAGACGGGCGGGGAGGTCGTCGGGCGCGTGGTCGCGACGATGAGCGAGATCGACGACAGCGCGAAGAACATTCGCGACATCATCGGCACGATCGAAGGGATCGCGTTCCAGACCAACATTCTCGCGTTGAACGCGGCGGTCGAGGCCGCGCGCGCCGGCGAACAGGGGCGCGGTTTCTCGGTGGTCGCCGGAGAGGTGCGGCTGCTCGCGCAACGCTCGGCGACCGCGGCCAAGGAGATTCGGGAGCTGATCGGCGCGTCGGTCGAGCGCGTGGCCAACGGCGCGGCGCTCGCGCACGACGCGGGCCGCACGATGGGCGACGTGGTGCGCGCGGTCAAGCGCGTGACCGACATCATCGGCGAGATTTCGGCGGCGTCGGACGAGCAGAGCGCGGGGATCGACGAGATCGGCCGCGCGGTCACGCAGATGGATGCCGGCACCCAGCAGAACGCGGCGCTCGTCGAACAGGCGGCCGCTGCCGCGAACGCGCTCGACGAGCAGGCTCAGGCGCTGAAGGCGCTGGTCGGGCGTTTCCGCATCGCACACTGAGCGTGCGGCGCGCCCTGGCGCTTACGATTTCTTCTGCTTGTCCGGATCGATGATCACCGTGCAGGTCGTGCCCGCCGACAGCACCACGTCGGCCGGCACTTCGTCGATCCGGATGCGCACCGGCACGCGCTGCGCGAGGCGCACCCAGTTGAAGGTCGGGTTCACGTCCGCGACGAGGTCGCGGCTTTGCGGGTTGTCGCGATCGTAGATGCCGCGCGAGATGCTTTCCACATGGCCCTTCATCACGCCGCCGCTCATCAGCCGCATTTCGGCCGGCGCGCCGATCTTCACGCGCGGCAGCTTGGTTTCCTCGAAGTAGCCGTAGACCCAGAACGAGTGGCTGTCGACGATCGCGAGCTTCGCCTGGCCGGCCACCGCATAGTTGCCCTTGAACGTCTGCAGGTTCGTGATGTAGCCGTCGACCGGCGCGACGACGCGCGTGCGTTCGAGGTTGAGCTTCGCGGCGTCGAGCGCGGCGAGCGCCTGCTGGTACTGCGCATCGGCGCTCGACGCGCTGTGCGCCGCGTTCTCGCGGTTTTCCTTCGACACGACGAGCGCATCGAGATCCGCGCGGCGGGCCGCATCGTCGCGGCGCATCTGCAGTTCCGCGCGGCGGGCGGCCACGGCCGCCTGCGCCTGCTCGACCGCGATCCGGTAGTGCGACGGGTCGATCTGCATGATCAGGTCGCCTTTCTTCACGAGCTGGTTGTCATGCACCGGCAACTCGACGATCGCGCCCGACACGTCCGGCGCGACGTTGACGATTTCGGCGCGCACGCGTCCGTCGCGCGTCCACGGATCGTCCATGTAGTGCACCCACAGCGAGCGCCCGATCAGGATCGCGACGAGAAGGATGACGGCGGTCGCGACGAAGCCGAAGAGTTTTCTGAGCATCATGATGGTTCGGAATCAACGGTAAACGGCAAGACTCAGTCCGCCGCAAATGCAGACGAGAAGGCAGGCCCGGAACAGCGACGGGTGCCAGACGAGACGGTAGAGGCCCGTATAGGCGAGCAGGCGGTCGACGGCCCAGGTCGCGATCGCGCCGAGGACGAACATCAGCACCACCGTCGGCATGTAGGCATCGAGAATGGCGATTTCACGCGGCATCATGACGAGGCTCCTGGTTGGGGACGCACGGGGTGGTCGCGGTTGAGCGGCTCGAGCGGCGATTCCGGGTCGAGCAGCGCGGTCCGCACGAAATGCAGATGGCTCAGGATGCGCTGCAGCCGGTGGCGCTCTTCGCGCGACGGCTCGACCGCATCGAGCGTCTGCCGGGTCGCGTCGATCGCCGCGTTGGTCGCGGCGAGCGTCGCGTCGAAACGCGCGGCGCTCGGCTTCGAGAACAGCGCCGACAGCGCGGTGCGCATCGCCTCGATCGCGCGCCGCCACGGCATCGCGGGCGCATAGCGCGGGTCGGACGGCAGCGTCGCGAGCTCCTGGCGCAGGTCGATCGTCGCGTTGCCGGCTTCGAGCACCGCGAACATCCAGCGCAGCGCGTCGCGCTGCACGTCGGGCTGGTCGGCCGACAGCGTGTGCGCCTGGTACATCAGGTCGCGCGCGCCGCTTTCGAAGCGCGTGCGCAGGCCCGCGAGCCGCGCGTGGCCGGCCGCGACCACCTGGTGGCGCAGGTCGGCGAACAGCCGCTTCTTGTGCCACGGCGCGGTGGGCGGGAACAGCACCGCGAACGCGATCGCCGACGCCAGCATCGCCAGCACGAGCGCGAGCGAATCGTTCATGAAGCCGGTCGGATCGTAGTGCGTGATGTTGTCCGGGCCGGCGAGGAAGCTGAAGAAGATCAGGTAGCCCATCCCGTAGCCGGCGAGCTTCGGCTTCAGCGTCATGAAGATGCCGATCGCGAGCAGCGGCGCGAGCGCGACGCACAGCAGCGGGAAGCCGTCGATGTGCGGATAGATGCCGAACGTCAGCAGGAAGCCCGTGCAGACGGCGAGCGCGGTGCCCATGCCCATCTGCGCCGACATCGCGGTCGGGCGCGGCGTCGACGACGCGAGCGCGCAGGTGGCCGCCGCCGTCAGCGTCATCGTCACGCCGCTCGGCCACGCGGTCTCGATCCAGAACCAGCCGAGCAGCAGGATCACGCTTGCCGTGCGGATCGCCGCGATCACCATCGCCGTCGCATTGGTGCGCGGCTCGTAGCGCTCGATCCAGCGTTCGCGCTCGTGCGTCGCGCTTGACAGCGACGCGTAGGTGGCCGCGTACTCGTGCAGGTCGGTGATGAAGCGGTACAGCAGTTCGGCGGCCGTGTCGAAGTCGAGCAGCGGAAAGTCCGGCTGCGTTTCGAGCGCCGCGCGCGTCGCGCGGATGCGGCGCGGCAGCGCGTCGCGCCATGCGAGCAGTTGCGCGGCCGCGTGGCCGGCGTCGGCCGACGTGCGCACCGGTTCGCCGGCGGGCGTCAGCAGCAGCGGCGCGATCTCGCGGAAGTACGGCTCGATCGCGTCGATCGCGGCCTGCGCGCCGGCCGCATGCAGCCGGTTCATCAACTGATGCAGCGCATGGAAGCGGCTCGACGCGCTCATGAACTCGCTGTTCAGCCGCGCGAGGCGGCCGCTGCGCATCCGCGTGTCCGGATCCTCGAACACGGCCATGCTGCGCGCGGCCTCGAACCCGACCACGTCCGCGACGAAGCGCGTATGGATGGTTTCGATATGCGCGCGGTCGAGCTTGCCCGACAGCGCCGCCGCGACGTAGTCGACGAAGCTGCCGAAACGCTTGCGCACCGTCGTGCGCATCTGCTCGCCGGTGGTCCGCGGAAACACGAGTGCGCTGACCACGCCGGCCGACACGATTCCGACCATGATTTCGGCCACGCGCGTCATCGCGCTCATGAACGCGCCGTCCGGGTGCTGCGACGCGGGCAGCCCGATCAGTGCGGTCGTGTAGCCGGCCAGCAGGAAGCCGTAGCTGCGGAAGTTGCGGTTGCGCGCGGCACCGGCCGTGCACAGCGCGACCCACAGCGCGACCGCCAGCAGGAACAGTTCCGGCTGCTGCGGGAACAGCCCGACGAAGGTGAGCGTCGCGATCAGCCCGAAGATCGTGCCGGCGACCCGGTAGAAGCTTTTCGCGAGCACCGCGCCGCTTTGCGGCTGCATCACGATGAATACGGTCGTCATCGCCGTTTTCGGCGCGGGCAGGTCGAGCCGCATCGACACGCCGGTCGCGATGAACGCGGCGAGCAGCGCCTTGAACAGGTAGAGCCACGCGGCGCCGTCGGTGCGGGCCCAGTCGCCGAACGCGGCGGTCCAGGCCGCGAACGGGCCGTCGACGCGCGGGGAAGCGGGGGAGGAAGCTGACATGGCGACGCTCCGCGTTACCGTGCGACCGGCGCGGCGGCCGGCGCAGCGGCGCCGCCGGCGGTTGCGACCTGCGCGGGCCGGGCGACGGCTGCCGCGGGCTTCGTGGTCGACGAGGCGGTCTCGTCTTTCGGCACGTCCGCACCCGTCTCGACCCCGCCCCCGAGCGCGGCCATCAACTGCGCGTGCGCGGCGAGGCGTTCCGCGTCGATGCGGGCGGCCGTCTCCTGCGCGCGCAGCAGTTGCTGTTGCGCGACCAGCACGTTCACGTAATCGGTCAGCCCGCGGCGGAAGCCTTCGCGCGACAGTTGATAGCTGCGATTGTTGGCCGCCACCGATCGCGCGGCGTCCTTCTTCTGCGTATCGAGCGAGCGGATCCGCACGACCTGGTCGGCGATGTCCTTGAGCGCGCCGACGATCGTCTGGTTGTAGCGCTCGACCGCCTGGTCGTAGCCGGCATTCGCGGCGCCGAGCTGCGCACGCAGCCGGCCGCCTTCGAAGATCGGCAGCGACAGCGCGGGGCCGGCCGTCCAGCCGCCGTTCATCGCGCGCAGGAAGTCGGTGAACGGCGCGGTCACGCCGAAGCCGCCGACCGTCGCGAGCAGGTCGATGTTCGGGTAGAACGACGCCTTCGCGACGTCGATGCCGCGCGCCTGCGCGTCGACCGTCCAGCGCGCCGCGACGACGTCCGGGCGGCGGCCGAGCAGATCGGCCGGCAGCGCCGACGGCAGGCCGGCCGGCGCATCGAGCGCCAGCTGCGGCCGCTTGATCGCGTCGCCCGCGCCCGGGCCCTTGCCGGCCAGTGCGGCGAGCTGGTGGCGCGCGAGCTGGATCGCTTCCTCATAGCTGTCGATCTGCCGCTCGTAGTCGGGCAGCGTCGATTCCGCCTGGCTCACGTCGAGCTGCGTGCCGAGGCCGGCCTGCAGCCGCTTGCGCGCGAGATCGGCAAGCGAGCGCTGGCGTTCGTACGTTTCGTGCGCGAGGTCGAGCAGCGCGTAGTTCATCGACATGCCGACATACGCGCGCACGACGTTGACCTCGAGTTCGAGCTTTGCCGCCCGCGCGTCGGCGGCGGTCGCATGCGCGGTGTCGAGCGCACGCTCGGTCGCGTTCTTGTCCTTGCCCCACAGATCGAGGTGGTACGACAGGCCGAGCGTGCCGGTATTGTTCCAGGTGTCGGTATCGGCGAGCGGCCCCGGGCCATAGTACACGTTGTCCGGCCAATGCTGACGCATCAGCGACAGGTTGCCGTTGATCTGCGGCAGCTCGGCCGAACGGGCGACGCGAGCCATCGCTTGCGCTTCGCGCACGCGGGCCTCGGCGGCAGCGAGGGTCGGGTTGCCGGCCTGGGCCGCGGCGATCCATGCGTCGAGCTGCGGGTCGCGGTACGCGCGCCACCAGTCGGCGGCGGGCCAGCCCGCGTCGCGGTCGGCCGCGCGGATGGCCGCGCCGGCGTCGAGCGCATTCGCTTCGATGCGAGTGGACTGGGTGTGGTTGTCGCCCATGCTCGCGCAACCGGCCATTATTAATGAGACTGCAAGAACCGCCAGTGCGAGCGTCCCTTTTGTCGCCGGAGACTGCACGATTTTCTCCCTTTCGGATATAGATGAGTCGGAGGCGATTATATTTTTCAGTGATTCCTGAATAAACGGACAACGGTGCAAGTCATTTTTACGGATCCTGAGATAATATTTGTTGGACCCTGTGCAACAATCCCTCCGGATTCACACGGGTAATCGGATGGATACGTTACAAAACATGCGGGTATTCGTCCGCGTGGTGGACGCGGGCAGCTTTACCGCGGCCGCCCAGCAGATGAATTCGACCACCGCCTACGCATCGCGCGCGGTCTCGGATCTCGAGGCCCATCTGCGCACGCGTCTCCTGAATCGCACGACGCGCCGGATCGCGCTGACCGAAGCCGGCGAGCGCTATCTGCAACGCTGCGAACAGATCCTGGCTTATGTCGACCAGGCCGAAGCCGAGGCCGGCGACGCGCATGCGCGCCCGTCCGGCAAGCTGAAGGTCCATTGCTTCACGAGCCTCGGCCAGCACTACCTGGTGCCGGCCATCGCGCGCTACCGCGCGCGCTATCCGGACGTGCACGTCGAGCTGACGCTCGCGCAGCGGATGCCCGACCTGCTCGACGAGGGGTACGACGTCGCGATCGTCGTTGGCCGCGATCTGCCGGATTCGGGGCTCGTGTCGCAACGGCTCGGCGAGAGCTACAGCGTCGTGTGCGCGTCGCCGGGCTATATCGAGTCGCACGGCGTGCCGCAACGGCCGGCCGATCTCGCGCAGCACGTGTGCCTCGGGATGGTCGCGCCGGGCTTTCACTTCGACGAATGGGCGCTGGCGGGGCCGAACGGCGAGGAGGTCGTGTCGATCACGGCGCCGCCGTTCCGCGTGAACGTCGCCGAGGCGCTCGCGGTGGCCGTGCGGGAGGGGATGGGCGTCGGCGGGCTGCCGCTCTATTCGGCGATCGGCTGGCTGCGCAGCGGACACATCGTGCGCGTGATGCCCGAGTACCGGTCGCACGTGATGAACATCTACGCGCTGTATCCGTCGCGCCAGTACCTCGACGCGAAAATCCGGACCTGGGTCGATTTCCTGCGCGAAGAGCTGCCGCTCACGCTCGAAGCCGACGAAGCCGCGCTCGAACAGTTCACGCGTGCGACATGACGGCGCGGTCGGCCGCAATCTGACGAGATTTGTCCTTCACGCAACATTTTTTTACGAACGTGTGTCAGACAGTTTGATACTGTTGGAATTAACGAGATACACCACACCGGAGTAGCGATGGATACGCACCTGATGATCGGCCTTGGCGTCCTGCTGGGCGCGGCTGCCGCCGCGGCGGCGACCCGCGACCTGTTGCGTGCGATGAAGGCGAAGGCGCAGCTGAAGCCCGTGCCGGTCCGGGTGCGCGAGCCGCGCCGCCCCGGCCGCTGATCCCGCCGCCGTCACGCTTCAGGCCGGGAAGGCCGCGTCAGGCGGCCGCCCGGGCCGACGCTCAGCCGAGCTCGACGACCTTGTCCCACGCGAACGCGGGGTTTTCCCATTCGCCGGTGCGCCGGTGAAAGTAGCCGCGCGGATTGCATACCACCCGCGTGCCGCCGTCCGCAACGTAGTCGAATGACGTATGCGTGTGGCCGTGCAGCCACAGATCCACCGGCGGCCGGACCAGTTCCGCCATGTCCGTGACGAATCCCGCAGAAGCCAGATCCTCCGCATAGCGTTCCGCCAGCGAGCGTCGGTGCGGCGCATGATGGGTGACGACGATCGTCTTGCCCGCGAACGGCGCCGCCAGCTGCGCTTCCAGCCATGCGCGGCCTCGCCGGTGCAGGGCGATCGCGTCGGCCGGCGCGAAATCCCGTTCCGGCGCGTCTGCTGTCGTATGCACCGCCGCGTCGTGCGGCCAGGTCACCTGAATCAATCCCTTGAAATCGAGCATCACGCGCAGCGCGGCCTCGGTCGCGCGCGCGACGCTGGCTTCGTCCCGGCCGAACAGCGAAAAATCGGCCCAGAGCGTCGTGCCCAGCACGCGGAAGCGTTGGGCGGGATCGACGTAGACGCCGTTGTTCAGGTAATGCACGTTGTCGAGCGCATGCGCCGCGTCGCGCATCGCCGTCTCCAGCGCGCCGAATTCCCCGTCGTAATACTCGTGGTTGCCGGGCACGTAGATCACCGGCACCGCCGGGTCGAACGTCTCGGCGGCCCAGCGCAGGCCTTCCGCGTGATTGTGGATGTCGCCGGCCAGCACGACGAGATCCGCGTCGGCATGCGGGATCGCGTCGGGCAGGTCGTTTTCGAGATGCAGGTCGGACAGGACGCGGACTTTCACGGGCGTGGCTCCGGAGTGGGCGGCTTCAGCGCAGGACCTTGCCGGGATTCATCAGGCCGCGCGGGTCGAGCGCGGTCTTCAGCATGCGCATCAGCGTCGTTTCGACCGGCGACTTGTAGCGCTGCGCGTCGTCGATCTTCAGCTGGCCGATGCCATGCTCCGCGCTGATGGTGCCGTGGTGGCGGTGCACGTTGTCGTAGACGATCCGGTTGATCGGCGCCTGGAACGCCGCGAGGAACGCCTTCGGATCGCCGCCTTCGGGCATCTGCACGTTGTAGTGCAGGTTGCCGTCGCCGAGGTGGCCGAACGTGACCATGCGCGCGCCGGGCGCGGCCTGCTGGATCGCCGCGTCGGTCTCGTCGATGAAACGGGCGATCGACGAGATCGGCACCGCGATGTCGTGCTTGATGTTGAGCCCTTCGTCGGCCTGCGCGAGCGGGATGTGCTCGCGCAGGTCCCAGAACGCACGCGATTGCGCGAGGTTCTCCGCGACCACCGCGTCGACCACGAGCCCGGCCTCGAACGCTTCTTCCATCAGCTTCTCGAACAGCGCGCGCGCATGCGCTTCGCTTTCGTTGTCGGACAGCTCGAGCAGCACCGTTTGCGCATGCGTCTGCGCGAACGGGTAACGCAGTTGCGGGTAGTGCTTGCCGACCAGCTGCATGCAGAAATCCGACATCAGCTCGAAGCCGGTCAACAGCGGCCCGGCCGCGCGCTGCGCGAGCGCGAGGAAATCGAGCGCCGCGTGCGGCGATTCGAGCGCGGCCAGCGCCGTGACCTGCGCGGCCGGCAGCGGATGGAGCTTCATCACGGCTGCGGTGATGATCCCGAGCGTGCCTTCGGCGCCGATGAACAGGTCGCGCAGGTCGTAGCCGGTGTTGTCCTTGCGCAGGCCGCGCAGCCCGTCCCAGATCTCGCCCTGCGGCGTCACGACCTCGAGCCCGAGGCACAGCTCGCGCGCGTTGCCGTAGCGCAGCACCGCGGTGCCGCCCGCATTCGTCGACAGGTTGCCGCCGATCGTGCAGCTGCCTTCGGCCGCGAGGCTCAGCGCGAACAGCCGGCCGCCTTCGCGGGCGCGCGCCTGCACGTCGGCGAGGATCACGCCGGCTTCGACGGTGATCGTGTTGTTGTGCGGATCGAGCGCCCGCACGCGGTTCAGGCGCGCGACGCTCAGCACGGCCTGGCTGCCGCTCCCGTCGGGCGTCGCGCCGCCGGCGAGGCCCGTGTTGCCGCCCTGTGGCACGAGCGCGACGCCGTGCGCGTTGGCGAGCTTCACCAGCGCGGCGACTTCGGCCGTGTTCGCGGGCCTCAGCACCGCGCACGCCGTGCCCTTGTAGCGGCGCCGCCAGTCGGTCAGGAATGGTTCGGTATCGTGCGGGTCGGTCAGCACATGGTCGGCGCCGATCGCGTCGCGGCACGCGGAAACGAAAGCTTCGGAGGACATCATCACCTTGTCGCGTAAGGGTCAGGACGTGGCGCGCGGTTTTTTCGCCGCGCGCTTGAACGGCGCGACGTAAGCCAGCGCCGTCACGAAGAAGCCGACGGCAAGCGCGGTCTCGCACCAGCCGAGCGTCGCGGACAGCCCGCGATCGGACATCCCGCGCACGATGCCTTCGGCAAGATAGACGAGGATCAGCATGCTCGCCCACTGCATCGTATAGATGTTACGCCGCCACACGCCGGGCAGCGCGAGCGCGAGCGGCACGGCCTTGAGCATCAGCGCGGAGCCGCCGGGGCGCAGCGGCGCGAGCCACAGCTCCCATGCGAGCGACAGCGCGATCAGTGCGACGAGACACGCGGCGGCGGCCAGCGCGTAGCGCGGCCGGGCCGCGACGGCGGGGCGGGCAGGGGCGTTCATGCGGCCTCGGCGGCCTGGGCAGCGGAAAGGGCCGCGGCGGCGCGCGCGAGCCGTACGCCGAGCGCGGCCGCGAGCGCCTTCTCGTCCGCCGACAGTCCGCCGGGCGCCGCGCGGTCGTGCTGCGCGACGTGCGACGCGCCGTACGGCGTGCCGCCGGTACGCGTCGTGCTGAGGGCGGATTCGGTGTACGGGATCCCGACGATCATCATCCCGTGATGCAGCAGCGGCAGCATCATCGACAGCAGCGTCGACTCCTGGCCGCCGTGGAGGCTGCCCGTCGACGTGAACACGCTCGCGGGCTTGCCGGTCAGTGCGCCCGACAGCCATTGCGGCGTCGTGCCGTCGAGGAAATACTTGAGCGATGCGGCCATGTTGCCGAAGCGGGTGGGCGAGCCGAGCGCGAGGCCCGCGCATTCCTCGAGATCGCGCAGCTCCGCGTACGGCGGGCCGTCGGCCGGGATGTCGGAGGCGGTGGCTTCGCAGACGGCCGACACGGGCGGCACGGTGCGGATGCGGGCCTGCATGCCCGGCACGCTGTCGATGCCGTTCGCGATCGCGAGCGCGAGATCGCGCGTGGCGCCGTGACGGCTGTAATAGAGGACGAGAATGTCTTTCATGGGCGACGGAGCCGCGTGCGGCCGCGCGCGTGCCCGGTGCAGTCGGCCCCTGCTGGAATCGAGCGGCTATTATAGGGGCTGAAGCCGTCGCGCAGCGCGGCGGCGGCGCGCCGTGACGCGCACAGCCTCGAGAAGGAGAAGCCGTTTGCCGAAGTTGAGCGTCGATCTCGACACCATCAAGCGCCTCGCGCAGTTCGCGGCCCGGCGCAGCGCCGAGGACCGCATTCCGCAGGTGGCGGGGAGCCTGACCTTCACGACGATGCTGGCGCTCGTGCCGCTGCTGACGGTCGCGTTCGCGCTGTTCACCGCGTTCCCGATGTTCGCGTCGTTCCAGATCTCGCTGCAAGGATTCCTCGCGGATCACCTGATGCCCGCGCAGTTCAACATCCAGATCTTCAAGTACCTGAACCAGTTCGCGTCGAAGGCCAAGGGGCTGACGACGGCCGGCCTGATCGTGCTCGTCGTCACGTCGGTGATGACCATGATGACGATCGAATCGGCGTTCAACCTGATCTGGCGCGTGCGCAAGCCGCGGCCGTTCGCGCAGCGCGTGCTCGCGTACTGGGCGCTGATCACGCTCGGGCCGTTGCTGTTCGGCGTGAGCCTGTCGATTTCGTCGTACCTGTTCACCCAATCGCTCGCGTTCACCGGCGCGGGCGCGTCGACATCGATCGTCGAGTGGCTGCTCGCGCTTGCGTCGCTGCCGTTGACGGTGCTCGCGTTCACGCTGCTGTACGTGTACCTGCCGAATTGCGCGGTCGCATGGCGCGACGCGGTGATCGGCGGGCTGTTCGCGGCCATCGCGTTCGAACTCGCGAAGCGCGGCTTCGGCTATTACGTGCGGCGCATTCCGACCTATACGGCCGTCTATGGCGCGTTCGCGGCATTGCCGGTGTTCCTGCTGTGGGTGTATTTGAGCTGGTTCATCGCGCTGCTCGGCGCGATGGTCGCGTCGGCGCTGCCGGCGATCCGCGTCGGCCAGTTCCATCGGATCCACTATCCGGGCAGCGACCTGCTCGACGCGCTCGAACTGCTCGCGCGGCTGGCGGAGGCGCGCGCGGCCGGCAAGCGCGGCTACACGGCGCTGCGGCTCGCGACGATGCTGCGCTGCGACATGGAAACCGCGCAGCGGCTGCTGACGACGATGGAGGAGCGGGAATGGGTCGCGCGGCTCGACGGCGGCGACGAGATCACGCCGCGCTATATCCTGCTCGCGAACCCGGAGCAGCTGACGCTCGCGCAACTGTTCGACGTGCTGGTGATCGACCGCACGGAGCTGACCTATCAGCTGGAGCGGCGCCGCAGCCACGTCGAGGGTGCGGCGCTGCTCGACGTGCTGTCGAGCGACCGGTTCGACGTGACGCTCGCGTCGCTGATCGCCGCGCACCGGCTCGCGGGTGGGCAGCCGGCCGGCAGCACCGGCCAGGCGCCGGGTGCGGCCGATCCGCACGCGCGGCCGCCGCGGCCCGCCTGACGGCAGAGGCCAGACGGGCTACAGCGGGATCTTGCCGGTGCAGATGTCCTTGAACATCACCCAGTCGCCCATCAGGCTGTATATCGGGTGCCGGAACGTGGCCGGGCGGTTCTTCTCGAAGAAGAAGTGGCCGACCCACGCGAACGCGTAGCCGCAGACGATCGCCGCCGGCAGCCACAGCCAGTGCCCGGTCGCGACCGCCATCGCGACGCATCCGATCACGCCGAGCGAGCCGATGAAGTGCAGCCGTCGCGACGTCAGGTTCTGGTGCTCGTTCAGGTAATACGGGTAGAAGTCAGCGAAGCTGGCGAATTGCTCCGTATGCGTATGCGCCATGGCCGTCTCCTCGGGCCGCTGTTCATGCGGTCATTGTGCGGCCGGCGGCCCGCGTCCGCAAGCGCCGGCGGGCCGCTGCGCCGGCCCGTGCTTTCCTTTTGACAGGCTTTCCGATAGGATCGAAAGAGATTTTGCATTCAAGCATGAGGGGACTACGATGCGCGTCAGCGATATTCTGAAAGTGAAGGGCAACACGCTGTTTACGGTGACGCCCGATAAGCCGCTGCGCGAAGCGGTCGATACGATGGCCGAGCACGACATCGGTTCGCTCGTCGTGATGGAGTACGGCGATCTCGTCGGGATGCTGACGTTTCGCGAGATCATCCTGCGTCTGCACGTGAACGGCGGCGCGATCGGCGACGTTCAGGTGCGCAAGGTGATGGACGAGCCGCTCACGTGCACGCCGGAAACGGACGTCAACGAGGTGCGCCGGATGATGCTCGAGCGCCACGCACGCTACATGCCGGTGCTCGACAAGAAGGTGCTGATGGGCGTCATTTCGTTCTACGACGTCGCGAAGACGGTCGTCGAGGCGCAGAGCTTCGAGAACCGGATGCTGAAGGCGTACATTCGCGACTGGCCGGAATCGGAAGCCGAAGCGCACAAGCCGTGAATCGCGCCGCGCCCGGCACGTCGGTGCATGGGCGCCGCCATCCGGCACGCGGCGGCGCAGGCATGTCCTGCGCCGCCGTTTTTTCAACAACCATACAAGGCCCGCGCAGCATTGCCCAGACGATGCGCGCGTATTCCGAATGAGCGATCACACGCAAGCCACTTCCGAACGGCGCGGCGAACGGCACGCGCACGCATCCCAGTTCGACCTGCTGCGCGAGCGCCGCTTTGCGCCGTTCTTCACGACCCAGTTCCTCGGCGCGCTGAACGACAACGTCTTCAAGATCGGTTTCACGTCGCTCGTCACGTATCACACCGCGCGGTTCTCCGGCGTCGATGCGAAGACGGCCGCGTTCCTGATTTCCGCGATCTTCATCTTGCCGTTCGTGCTGTTCTCGGCCACCTCGGGCCAGATCGCCGACAAATACGACAAGGCGACTCTCACGCGTTTCGTGAAATCGTTCGAGATCGTGCTGATGCTGGTCGGCGCGGCCGGCTTCGTCACGCACAGCGCGACGCTGCTGTATCTGTGCACGTTCATGATGGGGATGCACTCGACGCTGTTCGGGCCCGTCAAGTATTCGTACCTGCCGCAGCATCTCGGCGAACATGAGCTGGTCGGCGGCAACGGGCTCGTCGAGATGGGCACGTTCATCGCGATCCTGATCGGCACGATCATCGGCGGCGCGGCGGCCGGCATCGAAGGCAGCGGCGAGCGCGTGCTCGCGGTGAGCGTCGTCGTCATCGCGCTGGCCGGGCGGCTCGTCGCGCAGCGCGTGCCGCCCACGCCCGCGCCGCAGCCCGACCTCGTGATCAACTGGAACCCGGTCAGCGAGACCTGGCGCAACCTCGGGCTCGCGCGCCAGAACCGCACGGTGTTCCTGAGCCTGCTCGGCATCTCGTGGCTGTGGTTCGTCGGCGCGACGTTTCTCACGTCGTTCTTCAATTTCGCGAAGGACGTGCTGTCCGCGAGCCCCGACGTCGTCACGATTCTGCTCGCGACGTTCTCGGTCGGCATCGGCCTCGGTTCGCTGCTGTGCGAGCGCCTGTCGCAGCGGCGCGTCGAGATCGGCCTCGTGCCGCTCGGCTCGATCGGCATCAGCGTGTTCGCGATCGAGCTGTATTTCGCGAGCCACGCGCTGCCGTCCCCCGGCCATCTGCTGTCGGTCGGCGAATTCCTCGCCGGTGCGCGCCACTGGCGCATCCTGGCCGACCTGTTCCTGCTCGCGATGTTCGGCGGCTTCTACAGCGTGCCGCTGTATGCGCTGATCCAGAGCCGCAGCGCGCCGACGCACCGCGCGCGGATCATCGCCGCGAACAACATCCTGAACGCGCTGTTCATGATCCTGTCGGCCGTGATGGCGATGGGGTTGACCAAGGCCGGCGTCGACATCCCGGGGCTGTTCCTCGTCACCGCGCTGTTGAACGTCGTGGTCGCGACGTATATCTACCTGCTCGTGCCCGAGTTCCTGCTGCGCTTCGTCGCGTGGGTGCTCGTGCATACGTTCTATCGGATCCGCCTCGTGCACGCGGAGCGGATTCCGGCCGAAGGGGCGGCAGTACTCGTGTGCAATCACGTCAGCTATGTCGATGCGCTCGTGCTGGCCGCCGCGAGCCCGCGTCCGATCCGTTTCGTGATGGATCACCGGATCTTCAAGACGCGTTTCGCGAGCTGGGTATTCCGGCATGCGAAGGCGATTCCGATCGCGCCGCGCCACGAGGATCCCGCGATGCTCGCGCGTGCGTACGACCTGTGCGAGGCCGCGCTGAAGGACGGCGAACTCGTGTGCATCTTCCCCGAGGGCAAGCTGACGAAGACAGGGGACATCAACACGTTCCATCACGGCATCACCGAGATCCTGAACCGCACGCCGGCGCCGGTGATCCCGATGGCGCTGCGCGGGCTGTGGGGCAGCTATTTTTCGCGGCATACCGATGCGCGAATGCCGCGCCCGATCAAGCGCGGCGTGATGAGCCGGCTGACGCTGGCGGTCGGCGAGCCGATTCCGGCGTCGGTGGCGACGCCCGAGGTGCTGCAGGCGGCGGTGACCGAGCTGCGCGGCGCGCGGAAGTAGGCGGGCGGGCGTCGGCTCCGGCGCGGGATGATCGATTCGCGCACCTGGCCGGGATGGCGGCCCGGCTCGGCGGGTCTCCAGCGCAACGCCGAGGGCCTGCGGTCGCCACACCTGCGTCGCATCCGCCCTTATCCGCGGCCGGCCCGTGTGGTCTGAACGGTTCACCCGGCACGCAGGCCCCGGGACCGCTGGCATAATAGCGGTTTACCTCTTTCTCGACCGGCAAACGATCGACCTGCCTGCGGCTCCGGCAGCGCATCGGTTTGACCATTTCTCTTTGGGCGGTTCCATCATGTCCGGCAATACCCTCGGCACGCTTTTCACTGTCACGACCTTCGGCGAATCGCACGGTCCCGCGATCGGCTGCGTGATCGACGGCTGCCCGCCGGGGATGGGGCTGACCGAAGCCGACATCCAGATCGAGCTCGATCGCCGCAAGCCCGGCACGTCGCGGCACGTGACGCAACGGCAGGAGGCCGACGAGGTCGAGATCCTGTCGGGCGTGTTCGAAGGCGTGACGACCGGCACGCCGATCGCGCTGCTGATCCGCAACACCGACCAGCGCAGCAAGGACTACGGCAACATCGTCGAGACGTTTCGTCCCGGCCACGCCGACTACACCTACTGGCAGAAATACGGCATCCGCGACTACCGCGGCGGCGGTCGCTCGTCCGCGCGTCTCACCGCGCCGATCGTCGGCGCGGGCGCGGTCGCGAAGAAGTGGCTGCGCGAGCGCTTCGGGGTCGAGGTGCGCGGCTACATGAGCGGCCTCGGCGACATCGACGTGCCGTTCGTCGACTGGTCATACGTGCACGAGAACCCGTTCTTCTCGCCGAACGCGGCCGTCGTGCCGGAACTCGAGGCGTACATGGATGCGTTGCGCAAGGACGGCGATTCGATCGGCGCGCGCATCGACGTCGTCGCGTCGGGCGTGCCGGTCGGTTGGGGCGAACCGGTGTTCGACCGGCTCGATGCCGATATCGCGAAGGCGATGATGAGCATCAACGCGGTGAAGGGCGTCGAGATCGGCGCGGGCTTCGACAGCGTCGCGCAGCGCGGCTCGGTGCACGGCGACGAACTGACGCCGGCCGGCTTCGTCGGCAACCACGCGGGCGGCGTGCTCGGCGGGATTTCGACGGGGCAGGACATCACCGTGTCGATCGCGATCAAGCCGACGTCGAGCATCCGCACGCCGCGCCGCTCGATCACGAAGTCCGGCGAAGAGGCGACGGTGGAAACCTTCGGTCGCCACGATCCGTGCGTCGGTATTCGCGCGACGCCGATCGCCGAATCGATGCTCGCGCTGGTGCTGATCGACCATGCGCTGCGCCATCGCGCGCAGTGCGGCGACGTCGAGACCGCCACGCCGAAGATCGCCGGCAGCGCGACCTGACAGAAGCGGGCGGGGCGCGTCGCGTCGGCCGTCGAACGATGAATGCAAACGGGGCGCTGCGTGATGCAGCGCCCCGTTTTGTTTGCGGCGGTGGTGTGCCGCGACCAAAAAAACGCGCCGCTCGCGGCGGCGCGTTCCGGCAGCTTACATGTTCGGGTAATTCGGCCCGCCGCCGCCTTCGGGCGTGACCCACACGATGTTCTGCGTCGGGTCCTTGATGTCGCAGGTCTTGCAGTGCACGCAGTTCTGCGCGTTGATCACGAGGCGATCGCCGCCGTCGTCGTTCTTCACGAACTCGTACACCGCCGCCGGGCAGAAACGCGCCTCCGGCCCCGCGTACGTGCGCAAGTTCACGTTCACCGGCACGTTCGCATCCTTCAGCGTCAGGTGCGCCGGCTGGTTCTCCTCATGGTTCGTATTCGAGATGAACACCGACGACAGCCGGTCGAACGTCAGCTTGCCGTCCGGCTTCGGATACGCGATCGGCTCGCACTGCGACGCCGGCTTCAGCATCTCGTGGTCCGCATGCTGGTGATGCAGCGTCCACGGCACGTTGCCGCCCATCACCTTCTGCTCCAGCCCAACCATCAGCGTGCCCAGGTACAGGCCCTTCGCCATCCACTGCTTGAAGTTGCGCGCGCGGTACAGCTCCGTGTACAGCCACGATTGCTTGAACGCATCGGGGTACGCGTTCAGCTCGTCCGACTGGCGGCCGGCCTGCACCGCGTCGAACGCGGCGTCGGCCGCCAGCATGCCGGTCTTGATCGCCGCATGGCTGCCCTTGATCCGCGATGCGTTCAGGAAACCCGCGTCGTCGCCGATCAGCGCGCCGCCCGGGAACACCGTCTTCGGCAGCGACAGCAGGCCGCCGGCCGTGATCGCGCGCGCGCCGTACGACACGCGCTTGCCGCCTTCGAGGAACGCGCGGATCGACGGGTGCGTCTTGTAGCGCTGGAACTCCTCGAACGGCGACAGGTACGGGTTCGTGTAGCCGAGGCCCACCACGAAGCCGACCACGACCTGGTTGTTGTCCATGTGATACAGGAACGAGCCGCCGTACGTATCGGACTTCAGCGGCCAGCCGGCCGTGTGGATCACCAGGCCCGGCTTGTGCTTCGCGGGATCGATTTCCCACAGTTCCTTGATGCCGATCCCGTACGCCTGCGGATCGGCGTTCGCGTCGAGCTTGTACTTCGCGATCAGTTGCCGCCCCAGATGGCCGCGGCAGCCTTCGGCGAACAGCGTGTACTTCGCGTGCAGCTCCATGCCGAGCTGGAAGTTCTCGGTCGGCTCGCCGTCCTTGCCCACGCCCATGTTGCCGGTGGCGACGCCTTTCACGGAGCCGTCGTCGTTGTAGAGAATCTCCGCGGCCGGGAAGCCGGGGAAGATTTCCACGCCGAGCGCCTCGGCCTGCTGGCCGAGCCAGCGGGTCACGTTGCCCAGCGAAATCACGTAGTTGCCGTGATTCTTGAAATTGTCGGGCAGCGCCCAGTTCGGCGTGGTCACCGCGCTCTTCTCGGACAGGAACAGGAAGCGGTCTTCGCTCACCTCGACATCGAGCGGCGCGCCGCGTTCCTTCCAGTCGGGAAACAGCTCGGTGATCGCGCGCGGGTCCATCACCGCGCCCGACAGGATGTGCGCGCCGATCTCGGAACCCTTCTCGAGCACGCACACGCCGATCTCGGTGCCTTTCTCGGCGGCCAGCTGCTTGAGCCGGATCGCCGCCGACAGCCCGGCGGGGCCGCCGCCGACGATCACGACGTCGTATTCCATCGATTCGCGCGGGCCGTATTGCTCGATGAGGCTTGCGGGGGTCATTGGCGTTCCTCTAACCGTTAGAATGCTTTTATTCGGGAGCGTATTGTCTGCGAAACGAAACGCTTGCCGCAACAGCATGCAGGTAGATTAGCACGATCGTTCTATTTTTGTGCTAGGGTAATGCCGCCTGGGCTGTGCCGCCCGGGCTGGCGCAACGATATCGAAAGGGGATGGGCAAATGGGTCGATCGATCAATCTGGAAGGCAAGGTTGCGCTGGTCACGGGCGCGTCGAGCGGCCTCGGGCAGCGTTTTGCGCAGGTGCTGTCGCAGGCCGGCGCGAAGGTCGTGCTCGCGAGCCGCCGCGTCGAGCGTCTGAAGGAGCTGCGCGCGGAGATCGAGGCGGCGGGCGGCGCCGCGCACGTCGTGTCGCTCGACGTGACGGACGTCCAGAGCATCAAGGCGGCCGTCGCGCATGCGGAGACGGAAGCCGGCACGATCGACATCCTCGTGAACAATTCGGGCGTGTCGACGATGCAGAAGCTCGTCGACGTGACGCCGGCGGATTTCGAGTTCGTGTTCGATACGAACACGCGCGGCGCATTTTTCGTCGCGCAGGAAGTCGCGAAGCGGATGATCATGCGCGCGAACGGCGGCGGCAACGGCAAGCCGCCGTGCCGGATCATCAACATCGCGTCGGTGGCCGGGCTGCGCGTGTTCCCGCAAATCGGGTTGTACGCGATGAGCAAGGCCGCGGTCGTGCAGATGACGCGCGCGATGGCGCTGGAATGGGGTCGCCACGGGATCAACGTGAATGCGATCTGTCCGGGCTATATCGATACCGAAATCAATCATTACCTGTGGGAAACCGAGCAGGGCCAGAAGCTGCAGTCGATACTGCCGCGCCGGCGCGTCGGCAAGCCGCAGGATCTCGACGGGCTGTTGTTGCTGCTCGCGGCCGACGAGTCGCAGTTCATCAATGGCTCGATCATCTCCGCGGACGACGGCTTCGGCCTTGCCTGAGCGGATGACATTTCGCAACAAAGAAGACAGCAATGAGCGCAACGAGCGTTTACTCCCCCGTTTTTGAGATGTCGATGCCGATCCGCTGGGGCGACATGGACGCATTCGGCCATGTGAACAACACGGTCTATTTCCGCTACATGGAGCAGGCGCGAATCTCGTGGTTCGAGCAGCTTGGCATTGCGGGCGGCAACGGCGAGGGGCAGGGGCCCGTCATCGTCACTGCGTCGATGGAGTTCCTCAAGCAGCTGCACTATCCGGGCGACGTGATCGCGAGGATGTCGGCCGCGAAGCCCGGCCGAAGCAGCTTCGACACCGGCTTCGAGCTCACGCGCGCGGACGATCCGCAGCATGTCTATGCACGCGGCAACGCGCGCTGCGTGTGGGTCGATTACGCGCTCGGCAAGTCGGTGCCGCTGCCGCCGCTGCTGCGCGACACGATCGAGCACGCGCTGGCGACGAAAGTCGGCTGAGCGCGTATATCGGCACGCCGCGCGCATCGGGTCGTCGGTGGCGCGCCGTGCCCGTCGTTTCCGTCAATCGGCCGCCATGTGCGGCCGATCGTCATTCGCGCGCCACCATCCGCTGCGCGTTCACTGCCCGAGCAGGCGCTGCAGCAGCTCCGGCGTATTGTTCGTCCCGTATTTGCGCATCAGTCGCGCGCGATAGATATCGACCGTGCGCGAGCTGATGTCGAGCACGCGCCCGATCTGCTTGCTGGTCTTGCCGGTCGCGAGCTGCGCGGCGATCTCGCGTTCACGCGGGGTCAGTTCGACCGCGACGCGGCGCGTCGCGCTCAGATCCTCGAAGGTCCAGATGCCGGCCGCGAGCGGCGCGGTGCGGTCGAGCGCGCGGCCCGTCACGTGGCACCAGAACAGTTCGCCGTCCGCGCGCTTCATGATTCTGTCATCCGAGTAGACGCCGTTCGCGACCATCACGCGTGCGATGCGCTCGCCGATTCGCTGGAATTCGTCCGTGGACGGGTAGAGCACCGCATACGATTTTCCGATCAGGTCGGCCCGCGCGCAGCGGAAGATCGACGCGAGCGCGTCGTTGCAGTCCTCGACCACGCGGTCGCGCGACAGCACGAGGCCGAGCGGCGCGAGGTGGAAGGCGGTCTGGTAATCGAGATCGGGCATGGCGCGGGGGCGGAGGGAAATGCTTATGTATTTTTGCGTATTGTGCCGCATCCGCGCCGCATCGTACCCTTTCAGGCATCTCGCGGCGTTCGTCGCGACATAAAAAGCGTGCCTCGACGCAGGCATCGCCGCGCATGCATAGAATGATGCGGCGGGCTTGCGCCACGTGGCGCGTGAACCGGTTTTGCTGGTTTCCATAGAGGAAGGGACAACTGATGAACAAAGTCTATCCAAGCGCGGCTGCCGCGCTGGAGGGGATCGTCCGCGACGGGCAGACCTTCGCGGTGGGCGGCTTCGGCCTGTGCGGCATTCCCGAGGCGCTGATCGCGGCGTTGCGCGATTCGGGCGTCAAGGGCATCACCTGCATCAGCAACAACGCGGGCGTCGACGGTTTCGGCCTCGGCTTGCTGCTGGAAACGCGCCAGATCAAGAAGATGATCTCGTCGTACGTAGGCGAGAACAAGGAGTTCGAGCGCCAGTACCTGGCCGGCGAACTCGAACTCGAATTCACGCCGCAGGGCACGCTCGCCGAGAAGCTGCGCGCGGGCGGCGCGGGCATCCCCGCGTTCTTCACGAATACCGGCTACGGCACGGTGATCGCGGAAGGCAAGGAAACGCGCCAGTTCGGCGATCGCCATTACGTGCTCGAGCCGTCGCTGACGGCGGACGTCGCGCTCGTGAAGGCGTGGAAGGCCGACAAGTCCGGCAACCTGATCTATCGCCGCACCGCGCGCAACTTCAACCCGATGTGCGCGATGGCCGGCAAGATCACCGTGGTGGAGGTCGAGGAGATCGTCGAGAACGGCGCGCTCGATCCGGATCAGGTTCATACGCCGGGGATCTTCGTGCAGCGCATCGTGCTGAACGCGACGCCGGAAAAACGCATCGAACAACGCGTCGTACGCGCGAAAGGAGACTGACATGGCCTGGAATCGTGACCAGATGGCCGCGCGCGCGGCGAAGGAACTGCAGGACGGCTTCTACGTGAACCTCGGCATCGGCCTGCCGACGCTCGTCGCGAACCACGTGCCGGAAGGCGTCGAGGTGTGGCTGCAGTCGGAGAACGGCCTGCTCGGCATCGGCCCGTCGCCGACCGAAGACGAAGTCGACGCCGATCTGATCAACGCCGGCAAGCAGACCGTCACGACGCTGCCCGGTTCGTCGATCTTTTCGTCGGCCGATTCGTTCGCGATGATCCGCGGCGGCCACATCAACCTGGCGATTCTCGGCGCGATGCAGGTCAGCAAGCAGGGCGACCTCGCGAACTGGATGATCCCCGGCAAGATGATCAAGGGGATGGGCGGCGCGATGGACCTCGTCGCGGGCGTGAAGCGCGTCGTCGTACTGATGGAGCACGTCGCGAAGGGCGATCAGCACAAGATCCTCGACGAATGCAATCTGCCGCTCACGGGTGTCGGGGTGGTCGACCTGATCATCACCGATCTCGGCGTGATCGAAGTGACGCCGTCCGGGCTGAAGGTGCTCGAACTCGCCGACGGCGTGAGCGTCGACGAGATCCAGGCGAAGACGGGCGCACCGCTCGACGTCAGCGCCGTGGCCTGAGCATTACCCTGGTGCGTGATCCTCGACGCCCCGCGTTCCCGACGGAACGCGGGGCGTTTTGTCACGCGCGCACGCGTCACGCAATCGCGCCGCCGCCGTCGATCAGTACCGTCGAGCCGGTTGCATAAGGCGTGGCCGCCAGATACAGGATCGCATTCGCGACATCCTCCGGCTGGCCGACCCTGCGCGCCGGAAGCCGCTGGGCGGCGCCTGCGTACATCGCGTCGCGTGCGTCGGGGGCGAGCTTGTCCCACAGCGGCGTCGCGATCAGGCCCGGCGACACGGTATTCACGCGAACCGGCGCCAGTTCGAGCGCCAGCCCGCGGGCGAGGGCCTCGAGCGCCGCGTTGATCGCGCCTTGCAGCACCGACGACGCGCTCGGCCGCACGCTGAGGTAGCCCGACACGAACGTCAGCGAGCCGCCTGGCGCGATATCGATCGCGCGGGCGATGCGATAGGCGCCCCAGAACTTGCTGTCCATCGCTGCCTGCGCGTCGGCGAGCGGCAGCGCACGGACCGGGCCCGTGGCCGTCTTCGCGGCTGAAATCACGACGTGGTCGAACCGGCCGGCGCGTGCGCAGAACGCATCGACGGCCGCCGTATCGGTAATGTCGAGCGCTTCGGTCCGCACCTGCGCGCCCGCTATGGCGTCGATGTCGAACCTGGCCGGGTCGCGCGACGCGATCGTCAGATGCGCGCCGCGCCGCGCGAATGCCGTCGCGGTGGCGGCGCCGATGCCGGAGCTTCCGCCGACGACGAGTACGTGCTTTCCGTGGAGCGGATCATTCATGAAAGTCTCTCCTGGGTGATGAGTTGAGCGGAATCCGGTCAGATGGTTTCGGTCTCGCGCAGCGTCGACGGGCTGTGCAGCGCGAAGCGCGCGATGTCGTCCTTGCGCATGAAAGCGACCCCGGGGTGTGATCGAGCGTAGTGCAGGAAGGCGTCCCACGCGCGGACCATCTGCGGCGTGCCGCTGATCCGGTCGTGCGCGCTGATCGACATCAGTCTGCGCTGCTGTCCGGCTTCCGCGTACAACTGGTCGAAATCGAGCTTGATCTGCTCGACGAACATCGTCGGCGAGTAGTTGCGGCCTTCGATCAGCAGGATGTCGTTGTTGCGCAGCGTGTACGGAACCACCGCGAAATCGCGACCGCCGACGGTCTCGATGAACGGTTCGTCGCGACTGACGTCGTCGATGTGATACATGTAGCCGAGCTCCTGCAGCAGCGGCAACGTATGCGGTCCGCGCCGCAGCCAGTTGCAGTTGTAGCCGGTCGGGCGCTGGCCGGTCACCGCTTCGACCATGTCGCGCGCTTCGGTCAGGAAGCGGCGCTCGTCGTCGCGGCTCATCGCGAATTGCGCGCGCCACGTCGGGCCGTGCGCGGCGGCTTCGTGGCCGCGCGACACGATCTCGCGCGCCAGTTCGGGGTGCCGGCGCGCGGCTTCCCCGATCATGTGCGACGTCACTTTCACGCCGTGCCGGTCCCACAGATCGAGCAGGCGCGGAATGCCTTCCCGGTAGCCGTATGCAAACCAGGTGGCCGATGCGAGATCGACCGGCACCGACGGCGGGAACGCGACGGCCGGAAACGGGCTGTCCGCGCCCGTGGGCGGTTGGCCGCCCGCCTCGAACTGCATCGAGATCGAGATCACGAGCCGCGCGCCGTCCGGCCAGAACGGCGCGGCGCCCGGCGTCGCGGGCGCCGGTGACGGCGCGGCGGTGGCCGGCAGGGACGTGCCTGCGGCCAGCGCGACGCCGGCCGCGAGCCCGGCGCCGGCCCGGGCCAGGAACCTGCGGCGCGGCGAAGGCGTCGCGGAAGTGTCGTTATCGTGAGTCATCGCCCCCTCCGTCAACCGACGAGCCCGAGCTGGCGCATCAGCGTCAGGTTGTCCTCGATGTGCCAGTTTTCCGCGATCCGGCCGTGGTCGATCCGATAGATATCGGTCGCGATGAAGTCGATCGCCTGTCCGCGCCCGGCCGTTCCGTTGAACGTACCGGTGAAATGCCCGCGGAAATGCAGGTGCACGACGACCCGGTCGCCGGCGACGATCATCTGTTCGATGTCGCAGCGCAGATCCGGGATCGCGCCGCGCATCGTGCCGGAGGCCGCGAGCGGTCCCGGTAGGCCCTGTTCGCGGCCGGGCGGCAGCGTGCGGTCGGTGAAGTCGTCGGCGAGCGCCGCGCGGGCGAGCGCGGGGTCGCCGGTATTCCAGAAGCTGCCGTAGCGGCGCGCGGCCAGAACTTGCGCGCGGGCCTGCGCGGCCGGCAAGCCTGCCGCGACGATCAGGGCGTGCGGCTCGACGAGATCGGCGGCATGGGCGGCGGCGGGCCAGAGCGCGACGACGCAAGCGGCTGTCGCGAATGCATGCGCGACGGGGCGGGTGGCCGAACGAAGGCGGATCGACATGGTTTCGAGAGTCCTGTGAAAGCGTCAGGCGACGACGCGGAACAGGTATGGTAGGTTTCTGTTTTGCATGTAAATACGGGCAAAAGGCGAATGGATTATTCGAAAAAAGGAAAGGTTGGGGTGAGGCAGGCGCCATGACGCTGATCGACGATTTTCCGGCGCTCGATACCTTCGCGCGGATCGTGTCGGCCGGCAGCCTGTCGGCGGCGGCGCGCGAGCTCGACCTGTCGTTGTCCGTCGTCAGCAAGCGGCTCGCGCATCTCGAGTCGCGGCTCGGCGTGCGCCTGCTGCACCGGACGACACGGCAGCAAACGCTCACCGACGACGGCGCGCAGTTTCACGCGCAGGTGCTGCGCATCCTCGCCGAGGTCGAGCATGCGGAAACGCTGATGCGCGATCGCCGCGGCACGGTCAGCGGCGTGCTGCGCGTGACGGCGCCCGGCGAACTCGGCCGCCTGCGAATCGCGCCGCTTATAGCGGCCTTTCAGCAGCGACACCCGCAACTGACCGTGCAGCTGATGCTGACCGATACGGTCGTCGATCTGCTCGCGTCCGACATCGACGTCGCCGTGCGGATCGGCAATCTTGCCGATTCGACGATGATCGCGCGCGAGCTGGCGCCGAATCATCGCGTGCTGTGCGCGTCGCCGGGCTATCTCGCGGCGCACGGGTCGCCGGCCCATCCGGCCGAGCTTCGTGCGCATCGATGCATCGTGATGGGCGACCAGCCGCGGACCGAATGGCGGTTCGACGGCGTGCAAGGCGGCGTGGCGGTCGAGGTGACGGCCGCGCTGCTGACCAACGACGGCGGCGCGGCGCGCACGCTGGCGCTCGAGGGCGCGGGCATTGCGCTGAAGTCGATTTGGGACGTCGGCGCCGATCTCGACGCCGGTCGGCTCGTACGCGTGCTGCCGGCCTTCGCGGCGTCCGCCGCGCCGCTGCATGCCGTCTATCCCGGCGGTCGTCACGTGCCGTTGCGCGTGCGGACGTTCGTCGATTTCCTGCGCGAGCAGTGGCGTCACGCGTGGCGCCGCCACGACTGAACCCGTCCCGGGTGGCGGGCCGGGCGCGTGCCGACCCGTCATTCCGAAGCGGTTTACAATCGTTTGCATCGGGCGTCGCAAGCGTTGCCCCGCGCGTCGCCCCCCGTTCGACAGGATGCCAACGATGCCAACGACCCCAGCGAATCCCCTGGTTCCCCGCCAGCGGCGCGTGCAGTGTGCAAGCACGGCCGGCCTTCACCATGTCGCCTATACCGAGTGGGGCGACCCCGCGAATTCGCGCGTGCTCGTCTGCGTGCACGGTCTGACCCGCTCCGGCCGCGATTTCGACCGGCTTGCCGCCGCGCTGTCCGATACGTATCGCGTCGTCTGCCCCGATGTCGCGGGGCGTGGCCGGTCGGACCGGCTGGCCGATCCGCGGCTCTATGCGATTCCGCAATACGTGGCCGACATGGTGACGCTGATTGCGCGGCTCGACGTCGAATCGGTCGACTGGTTCGGCACGTCGATGGGCGGCCTGATCGGCATGGCGCTCGCCGGGCTGCCCGGTTCGCCGTTGCGCCGGATGATCGTCAACGACGTCGGCCCGCGCATCGAACCCGATTCGCTGACGCGCATCGGCGAATACCTCGGCGTGCAGCCGCGCTTCGCGACCGAGCAGGAGGGGATCGACTATCTGACTTCGCTGTCGCTGCCGTTCGGTGCGCTGAGCGCCGACGAGTGGCGCGAGATCAACGGGCCGCTGCTGCACGAACTGCCCGAAGGTGGCTGGACGATGCGCTACGATCCGCGCATCGCCGAGCCGTTCAAGGCGACGACGCCCGAACTGGCCGCGCTCGGCGAGGCCGCGCTGTGGCGTGCGATCGAGACGACGGACGCGACGCTGCTCGTCGTGCGCGGCGAGACGTCCGACCTGCTGTCGCGCGAGACGGCGGCCGAAATGGTTCGTCGCGGCCGGCATGTGACGCAGGTCGAGATTCCGGGTGCGGGGCACGCGCCGGCGTTCGTCAGCGCGGACCAGATTGCGCTCGCGCGGCGGTTTTTCGTCGAAGGCGACGCATAAACGCGTCATAATATGCGGTTCGGCGGCACGCGGGCCGTGCCGCCGCCCGAATCCCTACCCATCACGACCGGAACATTTCATGGCAGTCATTCGTCACCACGTCGGGGCCCGTCTCTCCGAAACCGCGATCCACAACGGTACCGTGTATCTGGCGGGCCAGATCGCCGAAGACACCACGCAGGACATCCGCGGCCAGACGCGCGAAGTGCTCGGCCACATCGACCGCCTGCTCGCCGAAGCGAACAGCGACAAGGCGCATCTGCTGTCGGTGCAGATCTACATCTCGGATCTCGCGAACTTCGAAGGCATGAATGCGGAGTGGGACGCATGGGTTGCGGAAGGCAACACGCCGCCGCGCGCGACCGTCGAGGCGAAGCTCGCGGATCCGGCGCTGCTCGTCGAGATCGTGGTTGTCGCCGCGCAGCGGAGCTGAGCGTCAGCCGACGATGACCGTATTCCGGCAGGCCGTGCAATGACCGAATCCGTTTCCGCTTCTCCCGTCGCGGCGCCGTCGTTCGACGACGTGCTCGCGTTCGTGCGCGAGCGGGCCGGCGACGCGCGCCTGTCGTCGGGCGAGCTGCTCGCCGATCACTCGGCCGGCACGGCGGCGATCATGCGCACGCTGAACGTCGATCCGTCCGCGATGCAGGCCGCCGCGCTGTTCGTGCTGACGCCGCACCTGAGCGACCCCGAACGCGAGCTGACCGAGCGTTTCGGCGACGAAGTCGCGCGGCTCGTGGCCGACGTGCGCAAGCTGCTGCGGCTCGGCACCGTCAGCCTGCGCGCCGCGCAGAACGCGAGGCCCGACTCCGGGCGCGACGCGGCGGAAGAGCGGCGTACGCAGATCGAAGCGCTGCGCAAGATGCTGCTCGCGTTCGCGCAGGACATCCGCGTGGTGCTGATCCGGCTCGCGTCGCGGTTGCAGTCGCTGCGCTACTACGCGGCCGCGAAGCTCGATCCGCCGCCCGACGTCGCGCGCGAGACGCTCGAGATCTATGCGCCGCTCGCGAACCGTCTCGGTATCTGGCAACTGAAGTGGGAGCTCGAGGATCTCGCGTTCCGCTTCGAGGATCCCGTCACCTACAAGCGGATCGCGAAGCTGCTCGACGAGAAGCGCATCGAGCGAGAGGCGTACGTCACGCAGGCGATCGCGCGGCTGCAGCACGAGCTCGCGCAAGCGCACATCCAGGCCGACGTCAGCGGCCGGCCGAAGCATATCTACAGCATCTGGCGCAAGATGCGCGGCAAGGAGCTCGATTTTTCCGAGCTGTACGACGTGCGCGCGTTTCGCGTGATCGTGCCCGACATCAAGGATTGCTACGCGGTGCTCGGCATCGTGCATCACCTGTGGCAGCCGGTGCCGAAGGAATTCGACGACTACATCTCGCGGCCGAAGCCGAACGGCTACAAGTCGCTGCATACGGTCGTGATCGGCGACGACGGCCGCGCGTTCGAAGTGCAGATCCGCACGCAGGAGATGCATCGTTTCGCCGAGTACGGCGTCGCCGCGCACTGGCGCTACAAGGAGGCCGGCGCGCGTGGCTATGGCGGCCAGTTCTCGGCGAGCGACAAGTACGACGAGAAGATCGCGTGGCTGCGTCAGTTGCTCGCGTGGAAGGACGACGTCGAGGACGGCACCGAGGTGTCGGGCGACCAGGCGTGGGCGCAACTGCGCGAGACGTCGCTCGACGACGACCACATCTACGTACTGACGCCGCAGGCGCGCGTGATCGCGCTGCCGCAGGGCGCGACGCCGGTCGATTTCGCGTACCACCTGCACAGCGAGCTCGGCCATCGCTGCCGCGGCGCGCGCGTCGACGGCGTAATGGTGCCGCTGAACACGCCGCTCGCGAACGGTCAGACGGTCGAGATCGTCGCGGTGAAGGAGGGCGGGCCGTCGCGCGACTGGCTCAATCTGCAGCTCGGTTACCTGAAGAGTCCGCGCGCACGGCAGAAGGTGCGTGCATGGTTCAACTCGATCGAGCAGGAAGAAAACATCGCGCACGGCCGCGCGCTCGTCGAAAAGACGTTGCAGCGCGAGGGCAAGACGTCGGTCAGCCTGGACAACCTCGCCGCGAAGCTCGGCTTCAAGTCGCCCGAGGAGCTGTTCTCGGTCGTCGGCAAGGAAGAATTCAGCCTGCGCAACGTCGAGCACGCGCTGTCCGATGCGCCGCCGCCGGAACCGGCGCCCGAGGCCCCGGCCGATTTCGAGAAGCGCAGCAGCGGCGCGAGCGTCGCGCACGGCGCGTCGACCGGTGTGCTGGTGGTGGGCGTCGACGCGCTGCTGACGCAACTGGCGCGCTGCTGCCGGCCGGCGCCGCCCGATCCGATCAGCGGTTTCGTCACGCGCGGCAAGGGGATGTCGATCCACCGCAGCGACTGCCCGACGTTTCGCCGGATGGTCGAGCGCGCGCCGGAACGCGTGCTGCAGACGACCTGGTCGGCCGATGTGCTGGGCGGGCGCGGCGCATCCGTCTATCCGGTCGACCTGATGATCGAGGCAAGCGACCGGCAAGGGCTGCTGCGCGATATCTCCGAAGTATTCGCGCGCGAAAAGATCAACGTCGTGGGCGTGAAGACGCAAAGCCGCCGCAATGCGGCCTTCATGCAGTTCACGGTCGAGGTATCGAATTCGGCGCAGGTGCAGCGCGCGTGCACGCTGCTCGGCGAGGTGCAGGGCGTCGTGCGGGCAGGGCGAAAATCCTGATGGGGTTGGATCCGCGTGGTTTTGCTGCGACCGCATAAAACACTTGCCAAGCTGGTGGCCGCCCCATATAATCTTAGCTTCTCTAGGCTCGTAGCTCAGTTGGTTAGAGCACCACCTTGACATGGTGGGGGTCGTTGGTTCGAATCCAATCGAGCCTACCAACGAATTGAGAATGCCCGGTCTCCGGGTGTTCGATGCAGTACACAACTCAACGCGAACAAGGCGAATACGGTTATGACACCGCGAACGTTGACCGAAACCACTTCGGAGCGACGCTAGTCGAGGAACGTTTTCGCCCTTTCAGTTTGAGTGAAGTATCGAATGCGGCCCCTCGAAAGCGGGGCCGCATTTTTTTTGTCGCGAAATTTTCACGCGAGAGTTTGATCTCGCGTACCTGGTCTGCCGCCCACTGTCGGCATCACGGAGAGTGCTATGGTTTCGATACGCTTGCCTGACGGCTCAGTTCGACAATACGAGCATCCGGTGACAGTTGCCGAGGTTGCGGCCTCGATCGGTCCCGGCTTGGCGAAGGCTGCGCTGGGTGGCAAGCTCGATGGCGAGCTCGTGGATACGTCGACGGTGATCGACCGCGACGCGTCGCTCGCGATCGTCACGGACAAGGATGCCGACGGCCTCGACATCATCCGCCACTCGACCGCCCACTTGCTCGCGTATGCGGTAAAGGAGCTGTATCCGGACGCGCAGGTGACGATCGGCCCGGTGATCGACAACGGTTTCTATTACGACTTCTCGTACAACCGCCCGTTTACGCCGGAAGATCTGGAAAAGATCGAAAAGCGCATGCAGGAACTCGCGAAGAAGGACGAGCCGGTTACGCGCCGTGTCGTGTCGCGCGACGAGGCGGCCGGTTACTTCCGCAGCATCGGCGAGAAGTACAAGGCCGAGATCATCGAATCGATTCCGCAAAGCGACGAAATCAAGCTGTACTCGCACGGCGGCTTCACCGATCTGTGCCGCGGCCCGCACGTGCCGTCCACCGGCAAGCTGAAGGTCTTCAAGCTGATGAAGGTCGCGGGCGCGTACTGGCGCGGCGACTCGAAGAACGAGCAGCTGCAGCGCATCTACGGGACGGCCTGGACGAAGAAGGAAGACCAGGACCAGTACCTGCACATGCTCGAGGAAGCGGAAAAGCGCGACCACCGCAAGCTCGGCAAGCAGCTCGACCTGTTCCACATGCAGGAAGAGTCGCCGGGCATGGTGTTCTGGCATCCGAAGGGCTGGGCGCTGTGGCAGCAGGTCGAGCAGTACATGCGCCGCCGCGTGAACGACGCCGGCTATCTCGAGATCAAGACGCCGATGATCATGGACCGGTCGCTGTGGGAAGCGTCGGGCCACTGGCAGAACTATCGCGAGAACATGTTCACGACGGAGTCGGAGAAGCGCGACTACGCGATCAAGCCGATGAACTGCCCGGGCCACGTCCAGGTGTTCAAGCACGGCCTGCGCTCGTACCGCGACCTGCCGCTGCGTTACGCGGAATTCGGCTCGTGCCACCGCAACGAGGCGTCGGGCGCGCTGCACGGCCTGATGCGCGTGCGCGGCTTCGTGCAGGACGATGCGCACATCTTCTGTACGGAAGACCAGTTCATCTCGGAATCGATCGCGTTCAACACGCTGGCCATGAGCGTGTACAAGGATTTCGGTTTCGATCACATCGACATCAAGCTGTCGCTGCGTCCCGATCAGCGTGCCGGTACGGACGAGACGTGGGATCGCGCCGAGCAGGGCCTGCGCGATGCGCTGACCGCCTGCGGCCTCACGTGGGAAGAGTTGCCGGGCGAGGGTGCGTTCTACGGCCCGAAGATCGAGTACCACATCAAGGACGCGCTCGGCCGCTCGTGGCAGTGCGGCACGCTGCAGCTCGACATGGTGCTGCCGGAGCGCCTCGGCGCCGAGTACGTGGCGGAAGACAACAGCCGCCGCCGGCCGGTGATGCTGCACCGTGCGATCGTCGGTTCGATGGAGCGTTTCCTCGGCATTTTGATCGAGCACCACGCTGGTGCAATGCCGGTCTGGCTCGCGCCGTACCAGGCAATTGTGCTCAATATCGCCGAAAGTCAAGCCGAATATGCGCAGGCTCTGACCCAATCGTTGCAAAAACAAGGGGTTAGAGTGGCGGCCGATTTGCGCAACGAGAAGATTAGCTATAAAATACGCGAGCACACGCTGGAAAAGGTGCCTTATCTCCTCGTCGTGGGCGATAAGGAGCGTGATGCGCAAACGGTAGCCGTGCGTGCCCGTGGCGGCGTCGACCTTGGCGTAATGCCGGTCGAAGCCTTCGTTGAGCGTCTGCAGGAAGACCTGCGCTCGTTCAAGTAACCGCCCTGGCAGCGCGGCTCGTTTTTTTAATTTTTAGAGGAAACGTAACATCGCTACTGATAAGTCGTCGCACCGCATCAACGGTGAAATCACTGCGCCGGAAGTGCGCCTGGTCGGGATCGAGAACGAACCGCTCGGTATCGTAAAACTCGCTGACGCTTTCCGTAAATCGGAAGAACTGGATGTTGACCTGGTGGAAATCGCGCCGCAAGCGGTGCCGCCGGTTTGCCGTCTGATGGATTACGGCAAGTTCAAGTACCAGGAATCGAAGAAGCAGCACGAAGCGAAGCTGAAGCAGAAGGTCATCCAGGTCAAGGAAGTCAAGTTCCGCCCGGGTACCGATGACGGGGATTACAACGTCAAGCTCCGCAATCTCGTGCGCTTCCTCGAAGAGGGCGACAAGACGAAGATCACGTTGCGTTTCCGCGGCCGCGAAATGGCTCACCAGGAAATCGGTATGCGGATGCTGGAGCGTCTGCGCACGGATCTTGAGGAAGTCGGCCAGGTCGAGCAGATGCCGAAGATGGAAGGGCGCCAGATGATCATGGTGCTCTCGCCGAAGAAAAAGAAATAACGGGCCCGCGCGCGTCGCGCGCAGGTTCGACAGTGGTTCGGCGCGTTGCCCGGTCAGGGCGGCGCGCCAACGATGACGGCGGCTGCGCAAGCGGTGCGCCGTACACAAGTGGACTGGGTTTCGAAGGGCGGGTCAAGGGCGCAAGCCAACCGCACACCCATCGCCATCTAATAAACTGGAGTTGTTCGTCATGCCTAAGATGAAGACCAAGAAGAGCGCTGCAAAGCGCTTCGTGGTGCGTCCGGGCGGTACCGTCAAGCGCGGTCAAGCCTTCAAGCGTCACATCCTGACCAAGAAAACCACGAAGAACAAGCGCCATCTGCGCGGCGCAACGGCAGTTCATGATTCCGATCTGAACTCCGTCCGCGCGATGCTCCCGTTCGCGTAACCCCTCAACTGATACTCCAAGGAGAGAAACATGCCTCGAGTCAAACGTGGGGTAACCGCACGGGCCCGCCACAAGAAGATCATCAACCTGGCCAAGGGTTATCGCGGCCGCCGCAATAACGTCTACCGCATCGCCAAGCAGGCGGTGATGCGCGCTGGTCAGTACGCGTACCGCGATCGCCGCAACAAGAAGCGTGTGTTCCGCGCACTGTGGATCACGCGTATCAACGCGGCAGTTCGCCAGCACGACATGACCTACAGCGTGTTCATCAACGGCCTGAAGAAGGCGTCGATCGAACTCGACCGTAAGGTGCTGGCCGACATGGCGGTGTTCGACAAGGCTGCTTTTGCTGCGATCGTCAAGCAGGTGAAAGCCGCCGTTGCAGCCTAATTGCGAAATTAGCACTGCGTGGTTAGTTGCAGCGAGGTTCCGGTAGTCTCGGCCGCTGCAGCGAAAACGGGGCTCTTCCGAGCCCCTTTTTTGTTTGGCGAGGCCATTTCGCTCGCCAAGACCGAATGACGTTGGAAATGATGGGATCTATGGATCTGGACCAGATTGTCGCCGACGCGCAGCAGTCCTTCGAACAGGCTGCCGACATCACCACGCTCGAAAACGAGAAAGCGCGATTTCTCGGCAAATCGGGTGCGCTGACCGAGTTGCTGAAGGGCCTCGGCAAGCTCGATCCCGAAGCACGCAAGACCGAAGGCGCACGCATCAACGTCGCGAAGCAGCAGGTCGAAGCCGCGCTCACCGCCCGTCGCCAGGCCCTGGCCGACGCGCTGCTGAATCAGCGCCTCACCGCCGAAGCGATCGACGTGACGTTGCCGGGCCGTGGCGCCGGTGCAGGCAGCCTGCACCCGGTGATGCGCACGTGGGAGCGTGTCGAACAGATTTTCGGCTCGATCGGTTTCGACGTGGCCGACGGCCCCGAAATCGAGACCGACTGGTACAACTTCACGTCGTTGAACAGCCCGGAGAACCATCCGGCGCGTTCGATGCAGGACACCTTCTACGTCGAAGGCAAGGACGCCGACGGCCGGCAGCTGCTGCTGCGCACGCACACGAGCCCGATGCAGGTGCGTTATGCGCGCATGAACCGTCCGCCGATCAAGGTGATCGCGCCGGGCCGCACGTATCGCGTCGACAGCGATGCGACCCACTCGCCGATGTTCAATCAGGTCGAGGGGCTGTGGATCGACGAAAACATCAGCTTCGCCGACCTCAAGGGCGTCTATACCGACTTCCTGAAAAAATTCTTCGAGCGCGACGACATCCTCGTGCGCTTCCGTCCGTCGTATTTCCCGTTCACGGAACCGTCGGCCGAGATCGACATGATGTTCGAGCAAGGCAAGAACGCCGGCAAGTGGCTCGAAATTTCCGGCTCGGGGCAGGTGCATCCGACCGTGATCCGCAACATGGGCCTCGACCCCGAGCGCTACATCGGTTTCGCGTTCGGCAGCGGCCTCGAGCGCCTGACGATGCTGCGCTACGGCGTCCAGGATCTGCGGCTGTTCTTCGAGAACGACCTGCGTTTCCTGCGCCAGTTCGCATAACGCCGCTCGCCGCGCCGACCTGTGCCCGCGCACGCCCGACGGATGTTTCCGACGGGGCCGGGCGTCGATCTAACCTGTTTCGAACGTAGACATCCATGCAATTCCCTGAATCCTGGTTGAGAACCTTTGTCGACCCGCAGCTGACGACCGACGCCCTGTCGCACGCGCTGACGATGGCGGGGCTCGAAGTCGAATCGCTGAGCAAGGCTGCGCCGCCGACGTCGAAGATCGTCGTCGGCCGCGTGCTCGAAGTCGTCAAGCATCCGGATGCGGACAAGCTCAATGTCTGCCAGGTCGACGCCGGCACCGGCGCGACGCTGAACATCGTCTGCGGCGCGCCGAACGTGGCGCCCGGCATCAAGGTGCCTGTCGCGCTGGTGGGGGCGGAACTGCCGCCGGCGGAAGAGGGTGGCAAGCCGTTCGCGATCAAGCTGTCGAAGCTGCGCGGCGTGGAGAGCCAGGGGATGCTGTGCTCGGCGCGCGAGCTGAAATTGTCCGAGGATCACAGCGGGCTGCTGATCCTGCCGGAAGACACGCCGGTCGGCCAGGACATCCGCGAAACCCTCAATCTCGACGACACGATCTTCGAAATCAAGCTGACGCCGAACAAGGCCGACTGCCTGTCGGTGTTCGGCATCGCGCGCGAGACGGCCGCGATCACCGGCGCACCGCTGACGCCGGTCGACATCCGCCCGGTGAACGTCGAGCTCGACGAAACGCTGCCGGTGCGGATCGCCGCCCCCGATCTGTGCGGCCGCTTCTCGGGCCGCGTGATCCGCGGCGTGAACGCGCATGCGAAGACGCCGCAGTGGATGGTCGAGCGCCTCGAGCGCTCGGGCCAGCGCAGCGTGTCCGCGCTCGTCGACATCTCGAACTACGTGATGTTCGAACTCGGCCGCCCGTCGCACGTGTTCGATCTCGACAAGATCCACGGCGGCATCGAAGTGCGCTGGGGCAAGCGCGGCGAATCGCTGAAGCTGCTCAATGGCAACACGGTCGAACTCGACGAAACGGTCGGCGTGATCGCGGACGACCGGCAGGTCGAAAGCCTGGCCGGCATCATGGGCGGCGACAGCACGGCCGTCACGCTCGATACGACCAACATCTACCTGGAAGCCGCGTTCTGGTGGCCGGACAGCATCCGCGGCCGCGCGCGCAAGTACAACTTCTCGACCGATGCGGCCCATCGCTTCGAGCGCGGCGTCGATTACGCGACGACCGTCGAGCACGTCGAGCGCATCACGCAACTGATCCTCGAGATCTGCGGCGGCAAGGCTGGCCCGGTCGACGATCAGGCGGTGAACCTGCCGCAGCGCGCGCCGGTGAAGATGCGTGTATCGCGCGCGAACCGCATCATCGGCGTGAAGATCGACGCCGACGAGATCGCGAACATCTTCACGCGCCTCGGCCTGCCGTTCGAGCGTGAGGACGACGCGTTCCTCGTCACGCCGCCGTCGCACCGCTTCGACATCGAGATCGAGGAAGACCTGATCGAGGAAGTGGCGCGCATCTACGGCTTCGAGAAGATTCCGGCGCGGCCGCCGGTCGCGACGAGCGAAATGCGCGCGACCCACGAGGCGCGGCGTTCGATCCACGACATCCGTCACGCGCTCGCCGCGCGCGACTATGCGGAAACGGTCAACTTCAGCTTCGTCGATGCGGAGTGGGAGCAGGATTTCGCGGGCAACGACAACCCGATCCGGCTGCTGAACCCGATCGCGAGCCAGCTTTCGGTCATGCGCACGACGCTGTTCGGGAGCCTGATCTCGGTGCTGCGCCACAACCTGAACCGCCGCGCCGATCGCGTGCGCGTGTTCGAATCGGGGCGCGTGTTCATTGCCGATCCGTCGGTGAAGGCCGGCGAGTTGGCGGTCGAAGGTCATGCGCAGCCGAAGCGCGTCGGCGCGCTGGCGTACGGTCCGGCATTCGACGAGCAGTGGGGCATCACGACCCGCGCGGTCGATTTCTTCGACGTGAAGGGCGATCTCGAGGCGCTGCTCGCGCCGGCGGTCGCGCGTTTCGTGAAGGCCGAGCATCCGGCCCTTCATCCGGGCCGCAGCGCACGCATCGAAGTCGATGGCCGCGCGGTCGGCTGGATCGGCGAACTGCATCCGCGCCTGATGCAGAAGTACGAGCTGCCGCACGCGCCGGTGATGTTCGAAATCGACGCGGATGCGCTGACTGCACGTGCACTGCCCGCGCCGACCGACGTGTCGAAATTCCCGCCGGTCCGTCGCGATATCGCGGTTGTCGTCGATCAGGCGGTCGAGGTTCAGGCACTTTTCGACGAAATGAAGAAGGCGCTTGCCGAAGACGCCTGCCGATTCGTTCAGAAGGTTGTACTCTTCGACGAATTTCGTGCAAAATCAAATACTTCCGGCGGTCTTGCCGCGAACGAGAAGAGCCTTGCCTTCCGCGTGACGCTGCAGGACGCGGCGGGCACGCTGCAGGACGAGGTCGTCGATCAGGCGATCCAGACGCTGGTCGAGCGAATGGCTCGTGCCGGTGCGCGCCTGCGCGGCTAAGGAGAGGGCCCGCCCGTTCGCGGGCGGCTTTTTCCATCGTAAGTTTTGATTCAACGCGCTGTATGGCAGATATGAACGACATGACCTCGAGTGAATTCGAAGCCCTCCTGACGGCGCAACGCAGTGCCATGAACCGCGACGCTTCGGCGCCGGCGTCCACCGAGACGCCGACGCTGACGAAGGCGGAACTGGCGGAGCTGCTGTTCGACAGCGTCGGGCTGAACAAGCGTGAAGCGAAGGACATGGTCGAGGCGTTTTTCGAAGTGATCCGCGATGCGCTCGAAAACGGCGAAAGCGTCAAGCTGTCGGGGTTCGGCAATTTCCAGCTGCGCGACAAGCCGCAGCGTCCGGGCCGCAACCCGAAGACGGGCGAGGCGATTCCGATCGCGGCCCGCCGGGTGGTAACCTTCCACGCGAGCCAGAAGCTGAAGGCGCTGGTCGAAAACGGCGCGGAGTAATACGCGCCCACGCCCCGCGCGACCACCGCGCATCCTTACCGACGGTTAACCGATGACCACCACGGTTGAGAAAGTCGTCTTGCCTCCGATTCCCGCGAAGCGCTACTTCACGATCGGCGAAGTCAGCGAACTGTGCGGGGTCAAACCACATGTGCTGCGTTACTGGGAACAGGAGTTCACTCAGCTGCGGCCGGTGAAGCGGCGTGGCAACCGGCGGTATTACCAGCATCACGAAGTGCTGCTGATCCGGCGGATTCGCGAGTTGCTGTACGAGCAGGGCTTCACGATCAACGGCGCGCGCAACCGGCTCGATTCGCCCGGCGGCGAGCGGGCCGCGGCGGAGCCGGTCGAATCCGATGTGCAGGCCGCCGATGCGCGCGGGGCGGCCAAGGCGGGCGCAAACGTCGATGTGGCCGCGTTGCGGCAGGCGTTGCTGGACGTGATCGACGGACTGAAACACGACTGAGCGTACGGCGCGCAGGATGCATGGGAAAGCCCGGTTGGCGACCGCCACAGGGCTTTTTTCATGCGGGTCGCGTCTTCTGCGGATCAGCGCGACGCGAGCGGATTCTTCTGGCCCATGTCGACGACCAGCGTGCCGTCCGGCAGCATCCGCACCGAGCCCTGCGCGACCTGGTTGCGGTACCCGTACAGGTCGAACCGCATCGGTCCGGCCTCGGCCGAATTCCGGATCAGCGCGCGCACGTTCAGTTCGAGCACGTTGAACATCTTCATGTCGCCGCCTTCCATCCACATGTAGCTCGGCGCATCGATCTGCGGCCGCTTCGGCGCGGGCGCGCCCGGTGCACGCCGGAACGTGAGACGCAAGCCGTCGCGCTCGACCGTCGCCTGCGCGAGCCTGCCGTTCAGCACGGGCGGCGGGAACACGGTGTACTGGTCGAGCACGAGCGTGTCGCCGCGCAGTTCCGCGCCGCGCCGCTGCAGCGGCGTCAGCGACGAGAGCTCGATGCCGAGCGAGCGCAGCAGCGTCGCCTGCGGGATACCGAGCACCGACACCTGCGACGGCTTGAATGCGAGGTGGCGGTCGTCGAGCACCGTCAGCGAGCCCGTCATGTCGGTCGGCAGCCAGACGCCCGGCACGTGATTCCACAGCTTGATGCCGCCCTGGACGCGCAGGTTCTGCCCGTCCGCGCTCAGTTGCAGGTCGTTCAGCGAACGCGGCGAATAGTCGAGCAGGTAGTCGTTGAACAGCGCCGACATCGCCTTCCACGACTCGACGACCGTGCCGCCGAGAATGCGGATGTCGTACTGGTTCGGGTCGTCGAGATCGACCGGTTCGCCGGCGCGCTTCGATACGAGTTCGACGTCGAGATCCTCGACATGAAAGCCGATATCGCCGGACAGGTTGAAGTCGACGTTGCGCAGATGGATCGTCGGGTTGCGGTTCGACACGTGCCGTTCGTTGAACGGCGCCGTCGACGTGCGCCGCATCGCGACCTTCTGCATGCCGGGCCGCGCGGCGTCCGCCGCGAGCGCATACGCTTCCCAGTGCTGGCGCACGTCGCGCAGCGCATTCTGCTGCGCGGCGAGGAAGCTGTCGTTCAGGCGCGCGGCCGCGTTGCCGAGCAGCGCGCCGCTGACCGGGCCCGTATACGAAGGCATCCGGATCGCCATCGCGCCGCTTTCGTCGAAGTTGAAGTAGCCGGCCGATACCTGGTCGCGATAGTGATACAGGTCGAACACGAACGTCTGGTCGCGCTTCGACGCATCGAGCGGGCCGATCAGGATGTCCGCGTTCATCGGCATCGAGCGCATGAATTTCACGTCACCGCCGCGGATATACATCGCCTGCTGCGGCGCGTTCGCGGGCATTGCGAAGCCGGCATGCGTGCCGTCGTCGAGCTTCAGGTCGAGGCCCGCCGGCGTCACGCGCAGCGCGGTGATCGTGAGCTTCAGGCGCGGCGGCGGCATCAGCTTGTCGACCGCCATCACGAGATCGTCGCCGGCGAGTTGCGCGATCGGCGTCTGCACCTTCAGCAGGTCGGCCATTTTCACGTTGGCCGCGCGCATCACCGGCTGCGCGTCGAGGCCCGACACGCGTACGCCGGTCGGGTGGAACACGAGCTGGCTGCCGTCGCGGATCGCGAGCGTGCCGGTCAGCGAGAACGGTACCCAGCCGTCGCGCTGCATCTCGCCTTGCAGATGGATCACGCCGTCGCCGGCCGATACCGCGAGCTTGCGCAGCGGCGCGTTGCGATAACCGAAGATATAAGTGTTGAAGAGGGCGGTCAGCTTCGCGTTGTCGAGCGTCACCGTGCCTGCGTGCACGTCGATCTCGAAGCTCGTCGGATCGTCGAATACGATCGGCGCGCCGGCCTGCGTGGGCACGAGCGTGGCCGATAACTGATGGATGAAGAAGCCGAGATTGTTGACGACGCGGAAATCGACGTCGCGCAGGAACGTCATCGCGCCGTTCTGGCCCGAATCGCGCAGCGTGAACGCACGCGGCTGCGTGAGGCTGATCGATGCGAGCGACGGCACGGTGCGTGCGATTTGCTGCTCGCGCGCGAGGCGCTCGGCCTTCGTGCGTTCGATCTTCGTCGATGCGATGGACGTGTTGCTGTCGCGCTGCGCGGCCGATTCCGCGCAGCCGGCGCACAGCAGCGCGAGCGCCAGCGCGCCGCAGCCGAACACGCGGGAGGGCATATGCGCCCCCCGGGCGGCCGTGCGCCGCAGGCCGGCAACCCGGCCGAAAATTGCCAAAGGCGAGCGATGGCCGCGCCGGAACGCATTCCGCATCGTCTGTCTCCATGTCTTGTCTTGATCGACGGCGGCGCGCGCCACTGCACGGCGCGAGCGTCGATGCCGTGCAGTGTGTCATAGCGTGCTAGAGCGGCGTTACCAAACAACGGGCGCCCGGGCACGGCGCGCCGGCGGGCTGCCGGACAATGGTTTCGCGGTGGATGGGCGAGCGGATCAAACGGTCGTTTGGTTCGTCCGGACCGCCGGCCGGCGTCTTTCGACGCGCCCCTGAAAACCCGCGGTCGACCATGGCCGGCGCGGGTTTCACCGGATACCGAAGCGGCGCTGCCCCGGGCATCGACGGATACGATCGCGGAGGGCGGCGAGGTAAGATCGGCATCAGTGGCGAATTCGACATCACAACACGGCAGCCATCACGGGGAAGCGTCATGGACCTGAAGGAAGTCGACGTACTGGGTGCGGGGGTGGGCGATCACTGGTACTACGCGTCGAAGGCGAGCGCCATTCACCGGTTCCTGGGCGAGTCGGGCGCGAACCGGATACTCGACGTCGGTGCGGGCTCCGGCTTTTTCTCGAAGCATCTGCTCGAGCGCACGCAGGCGACGGAAGCATGGTGTGTCGACACGAGCTACGCCGACGACAGCGACGGCGAGGCCGCCGGCAAGCCCATCCACTATCGGCGCTCCGTCGATCGATTCGACGCCGATCTCGTGTTGCTGATGGACGTGCTCGAGCATGTCGACGACGACGTCGGGTTGCTGACGCAGTATGTGAAGGGCGCGCCTCCGGGCAGCCGGTTCCTGATCACGGTTCCCGCCTTCCAGTTCCTGTGGAGCGGCCACGACGATTTTCTCGAGCACAAGCGCAGATACACGCTCGGCGGCCTGGAGGACGTGGTCCGGCGCGCAGGGCTCGACGTCGAGCACGGCGCCTATTATTTCGGCCTCACGTTTCCGCTCGCGGCCGCACTGCGGCTGGGCGAGCGCGCGCGTTCGCATCCACGTGAGCCTGCGTCGCAATTGCGCCGTCATCATCCGTTCGTCAACGGTTTGCTCAAGACGATCTGCCGCATCGAGTTGCCGATGTTCCGCTTCAATCGCGTCGCCGGCCTGACGGTCATCTGCGTCGCGCGCAAGCGATGATGGTGACGGATGCGGGATCGGTGCCGCAGATTGCTTGCATCGGCGCGATCGCGCCAAAAAATTTCACGAGAACATGCACAAAATGCATGTGCCCCGTTCTAAATCGGGAAACTGTCTGTTATAATTTTTTTCTTTCGGGGCGTAGCGCAGCCTGGTAGCGTACCTGCATGGGGTGCAGGTGGTCGGAGGTTCAAATCCTCTCGCCCCGACCAGACAAGAACCCGCGTCAGTTCAAGCTGACGCGGGTTTTTTCTTGGCCGTCGCTTTTTTGCACATCGCAGCGCGGCCCCGGTAAAATGCAAGGTTGATCCACGGAAAGCGCCGTGATTTAGCGGAAGAGGATTCCCCGAACATGACTGATCTTCGTCTTACCATGCGGTTCGCTGCAGTGCTCGCCACCGGCGCGCTCGTCGCCGGTTGCGGTACGTCGTCGCCCACGAAAGTGGACTACAAGAGCGATTCGAAATCGAAGGAAGCGTCGCTCGCAGTGCCGCCCAACATGCTCGACGAGACGGCCGATCAGCGTTCGCTGCCGCCCCAGGGCGGCGCGACTTCCCTGTCCGCGCTCAAGCAGGTCCAGCAGGCCGCGCCCGCGCTGGATACCGTCGCACCGGCCGTGGCCGGCATGCATATCCAGCGCGACGGCACCGAAAGCTGGCTCGTGATCGACGGCAAGCAACCGGCCGCGATCTGGCCGCAGGTTCGCCGTTTCTGGCAGGAGCAAGGCTTCCTGCTCGTCGTCGACCAGCGCGACAAGGGCGTGATGGAAACCGACTGGAACGAAACTCATCCGCAGATCAACGACGGCCTGATTCGCAGCGTGATCTCGAAGGCGATGGGCAATTCGTACGTGACGGCCGAGCGCAACAAGTACCGTACGCGTCTCGATTCGGCGCCGAACGGCGGCACCTACGTGTTCATCAGCCAGAAGGGGATGCGCGAGGCGATCACCGGCGCGAACAACGATTCGAGCAAGTGGGAACCGAAGCCGAACGATCCGGCGCTCGAGACGGAATACCTGAAGCGGCTGATGGCCGTGCTCGCGCAGAACGAGCAACGTGCGAAGAACGGCGAGCCGCCGATCGCGAACATCAAGGACAACGCGGTACCGAAGGACAAGAAGGCCGATGCCGACGCGTCGTCGAAGGCTGCTGCGGCAATCGCCGCGCAGAACGTATCGCGCACGTCGGCGCAAGGCAGCGACGCGGCCGAAGCGGCCGTGCCGTCCGAAGTCACGCTCGGCGAGCCGTACGACCGGTCGTGGCTGCACGTCGGTCTTGCGCTCGATCGCGCGAACTTCACGGTCGACGATCGCGATCGCTCGAAGGGCCTGTATTTCGTGCGCTATGTCGATCCGAAGGATCTGAGCTCGGCCGAGCAGGGCTTCTGGAGCCAGTTGTTCCACGGCAAGAAGGAAAAGCAGGCGAAGCAGTATCGCGTCAACGTGAAGGCGCTCACGGCCGATCAGACGCGCGTCGCGGTCGTCGACGATGCGGGCGCGATCGATACGTCGTCGCCGGCTCGGCAGATCATGGGGTTGCTCGTGAATCAGCTCCGCTGACCCCGGCGTTTTCTCGCACTCCTGAAAAGCCCGCCATTCGGCGGGCTTTTTTCATGGCCGCTCGCTGGCGCGTGCGATTGTTCTAGTGGTTCGGCCTGCCTCGTGACGTTACGTAACATCCGGGCGTTACGACGACAGAACACGTGTCACATTGTCGCCAATCCAAAAAATTGTCCTTACAAATCAAAGGAGTGTCGCGCATTTCATGCTTGGCACGCAACCTGCTTTATAGGTTTGAATCGTTAGAAGAGGGAGGCTGGGCGTCAGCGTCCGGAGCGTGCGCCGCGTGCGCCGAACAATGGTCTCGACGCCTTCACATGCCGACGCGACAAGCGTCCGCACAACAGATGACGATCCGCGCCCGCGTGCGGATCTCGATGGCCCCGTCGCCTATCCTCGTAGGGCGACGGTTTCGCCCGCGCTTCTCTGAAGCGCGGGCTATTTTTTTTGTGCCGTCGTCATGCCGTATCGGCGTAGCCGATGCGCGCTGCGGGATTCGCGTATTCTCGGACTTTTTCGGACGAAGGAGGCGGGAATGGCGGAAATCGCAGTCGTGGCGCTGATCGTGGCGAAGCCGGGCGCGGAGGAACAACTGCGCGCCGTGCTCGAGGGAATCGTCGAGCCGACCCGCAACGAAGCCGGCGCATTGCAGTACGACCTGCACCGGGATCTGAAGGAGCCCGCGCGGTTCGTATTCGTCGAGCGTTGGGAGAGCGAGGAGGCGTTGGCTGCTCATGCGCGTTCCGCGCATATTCTCGCTTATCGCGAAGCGGCCGCGGAGTGGATCGAGCGTTCCGAAATCCGCGTGCTGTCGAAGCTCGTCTGAACGTGAGCCGGGCGCGGCGACCGGACGGGTCCGGTCGCGGCGGCGCGTCAGTGCGACGCGCTGGGTACGTCCAGGATCAGGATGATCGTCCAGTCGGCGTCGCCGTCATGGTGATACTGGCGCTCGGCCACGATGAACGGTTGCTGCTTGCCTTGCGGGCCGAGGAACAGCACGTCGCCCTCCATCGGCAGGCACTCGATCGGCGGCAGCGCGAGAAACGCGTCGTCCGAGCCGCGGGGCATCAGTTGCTTGATCTGGCGAGTGGCGGCTTCGGTCCACTCGATGTCGAGTTGAATGTTGCTCATGCTGTCCTCCGCACCGGGGTGCGCACGGGTGGAAAATTTCGGTGCGCGACTTTAGCACAGCGCGCAGGCGCCGCAACCAAAAAAGCCGAACCCGGTTGCCCGGATTCGGCTTTTCGCTGCTGGTGCGGTGCCGCCGAACTTACTGGCTGGCAGCGTCCGCAGCCTTCGCCTTCTTGGCGGCCTTCTTCGCTGCCTTGTGATGCGCGCCCTTCTTGCCGTGGTGGTGCTCTTCCTGCGCCGCCGGCTGAGCCGCTTCGGCCGCTTGTTGCTGTTGCAGCGCTTGCGCGCGCTGCTCGATCTCGGCGATCTTGGCCGGATCGGTGATGGTTTGAATCTGCGTGCTCTCTTGCGCATACGCTGCGCCAGTCAGCGCCGACATCGCTACCAGGATAGCCAGGGACGTCTTCTTCATTGCTTTACCTCCGCTAAGTGGTGATGAACCCGAGTGTTGCCGTTTTGTCTGGCGACTGCAGTCGAGTGCGTGTCGAGTGTAACAAAAGTGACGGATCAATGTGCACCGGATCGTCGCGCGACGCAAGGCCCCGTTGAAGTCGCGCAACACTTCGCGTACTTCGTCACGCGTCTGCCAGTCGGGGTGGCGCCCTGATTTTGTCGCCGGTTTTCGTGGTGTCGTCAAAACCAGCCGAGCCAGCGATACACGTGGAATTGCGCGATTCCCACCAGCTCGTGCAGCGCGTGCTCGGCGTTGACCACATTGCGCCAGCGCGGCAGCCAGCCCGTCTGCGCGCGGCGGAGATTCGCATAAACGGGTTGCGGATCGATGCCGAAGCGGCGGAAATCGAGCAGGGCGCGGCGCATCTGATACGACGACGTGACGAGAATGCGCGCGTCGTCATACTGTGAGCGTAGTATAGATGCAGTGAATTTCGCGTTTTCGTAGGTCGTGCGGCTGTTCGGTTCGAGCAGGAGGTCGGCGGGCGCCACGCCTTGTGCGACGAGCTGGCGTCCGTAGACGGCCGCCTCCGTGTCGCCGTGATGTTGCGGGTCGCCGCCCGACATCACGACGGTACAGCGCTCGGCCTGCTGCCGGCACGTGCGATAGAGCGCCGCAATCTTGCGGATGCGCGCGATGCCGTCGGGCGGCGGCTGCAATCCGGCGTCGGTGCGGCGCGTGCCGGCGCCGATGAGGATCAGCGTAGTGCGCCCGTGCATGTCGGGGTGCTCGACCGGCGTGACGCCGGCCTCGGTCCAGGCGATCAGCGGCGCCGCGAGCCAGCCCGTCGCGAGCAGCCAGAACAGCGCGGCGGCGGCGATCGAAAGGGTTCGACGCTGCTTGCGGCAGAGCATGAAACCGATGAAGAGAAGTACAAATGAATCGAACAGAATCAATTTGATTGGGGTATGGTGTCTTTTTATGGACGGCTGACGATACGGCCCTGACGCGACGCCGAACAACGTTGGCCTCCAGAATCGGTGGCGGTTTCGGCGGGCGGAGACCCCGCCCGGTGCGCCGCTTCGCATTGTCGCTGCACTTTAAGAAAGAATCGAGATGGCCACGTATTCCAACGAAGCGGTGCTCGACGCATTGAGACGAGTGCAGTACCGCCAGGTACCGTGGGCACGCCGCCCGGGCGTGTTCGAGTATCTCCGATCGCTCGGGCTGATGGACACGGTCAGGCAGAAGACCGTTGCCCCCGCACCGGGCTTTCATGCACCGGTTGACATTGCCGTACTGACCGAAAGCGGTCGAGCCGAATTCTCGCGCCTCGAGCGTGCCGAGAAATTACTTTCCTGGACTGATCGCCGCATGGACGACTACGCATTGAGCGAAGCGGGCGCCGTGGCGATTCTCGAAAGCCGCCTGTAGCAGGCTTCATCCCGCCCCGTGCGTCGCCGCGCAGGCCGGCGATGCAAAAAAAAGCCCGTATCGCGAGGATACGGGCGTACCGGATACTTTTGCTGCTGCCACGCTGTGCTCATGGCAACGTTGTGACTCGCCGCAGGCGGTGCAGTTCCCGGATCCGGGCATTTTCTTTGGCGAAATCTCGAAATCGGCAGGACTACGGATGACGCGACATGCCGGGCGGCTGTGAGCCGATCCGCGCCCGAGCATTGCTCGCGATGTCGCCGCGCAAGTCGCCGCGCGGCACGGTTTGCCGGCTCGATGGATTCGCGGCCGGCGGCTGACGGAGGGTGTTGCGGTGATCCTGCTGGCGATGGGGCGGCTTCATGCGATCGTCGGCATGGACAGGGGCGGCCAGCGCCACGGAAACGACAATGCCGCATGCAACGAGCAGTGACATTGTTTTCATGGCGGGGCTCCCTCTCAAGCCGTCCGTGCGGCCTGTTGATATGACGCTAAGGTAAGCGTGGGAGTGCAGGCTTGCTGTAAATATTGGTAAATAGATGTTTCGCGGCACGACAACGGGAATCGACGACAACGCATGCGTTGCAATGAGGTCGCATCGCAGAAAGACACCGGGCGGCCGTAGCCGCCCGATCGAGCATTCGTTACGCCATCTTGACGGGCGCGCGCCAGGATTCCGGGTTGGTCCAGAAGGCGCCGCGCAGCCGGTCGCGGCTCGGCGGCGCGGGCGGCTTCGCCGCGCTTGCGCCGATGCGTCCGCGCAGCGAGATTTGCCGGCCGCTCGTGCCGAGTCGTTTCACGATTTCGGCGAGCGTACCGTCCGCCTGCCATTCGTCGAAGCGGCGGCGGCAGGTCGGCGGGGACGGATAGCGGCCCGGCAGTTTCGACCAGCCTTCACCCGTCGACAGCACCCACAGCACGGCGTTGACCACCGACCGGGCTTCCACGCGGGGACGGCCGCGCCGCTCGCTCCGCGCGGGCTCCGAGCAAAACAGACCCTCGACCAGCGCCCACTCGTTATCTCTCAAATCGTCGAACAGCATCATGTCCTCACCTCAGCGAAGCTAACTCCGGTGCGCTGCCCTGCGCCGCGCACTCTTCAAGCACTCGATCCTCGAGTGCCGGGTGGGGGCGTCCGGTTGGCCGGCAGCGGCGTTTCTGCTCTTCCGTCCGACGAAACCTGCACCCTGTGCGCAAGGTAATGCACGAAGCGTGCCATGTCGGAGGTGAATCCCTCGAGAGCCGCTTGGCAGCGAGCTAACGGCTAAGTCAGCTAGGGGCGTATAAGACGCCAAAATAACCCGTCAGCAAATCGGGACAATCACCAATCTTGTGCAATTCGCCCATGTCACGTGCGTTTGCGAATGTATTGCACCGCAGCGAAACATGGACGAAGGGGGCCGGATTCGCTCACCGTAGACGGCTTCGCACATTAGAATCACGCATCGATATCGGCGATTGATGAGGTCGGGACATGAACGTTACGCTGCGCCAGCTTCGCGTGTTCATCGAGGTCGCGCGGCTCAAGAGCTTCAGTCGGGCGGGTGACGAGATCGGGCTCACGCAGTCCGCGGTCAGCCGTTGCGTGCGTGAGCTCGAGGCCGAACTCGGGTTGAAACTGATCGACCGCACGACGCGCGACGTGCAACTGACGGACGTCGGCGGAAACCTGATCGCAAGCGTGTCGCGCCTGCTCGACGATCTCGACGACACGCTGCGCGAGATTCGCGAGATTGGGGAGCAGCGTCGCGGGCGCGTGATCGTCGCGGCAAGCCCGACGATCGCATGCAGGCTGATGCCTCGCGTGGTGGCGTCGTGCGAACGCCAGTTCCCGTTCGTGACGCTCGGCCTGCGCGACGACGTGCAGAGCGACGTGCTGCGCAAGGTGAAGTCGAGCGAAGTCGACTTCGGCGTCGTGATCGGGCCGCTGACGGTCGCCGATATCGTCTGCGAGCCGCTGATGACCGATTCGTTCTGCCTCGTCGCGCGCGCCGACCATCCGCTTGCGGCGCGGGCCGAGGTGCCGTGGACGGCGCTGGACGGCGAGCGCCTCGTGCTGCTCGATCATGCGTCGGGCAGCCGGCCGCTGATCGACGCGGCGCTGGCCGCGCATCGCGTCAACGCGACAGTCATGCAGGAGCTCGGGCATTCGGCGACCGTGTTCGGGCTGGTCGAGGCCGGTATCGGCGTGAGCGTGCAGCCGTGGCTGTCGCTGCCGCTGCCTGCCGGCTCCACGTTGGTCGCACGGCCGCTCACGCCGCGCACCGAACGGACCGTCGAGCTGGTGCGCCGCCGTGACCGGTCGTTGTCGCCCGCCGCGCAGGCGATTTGGGAGCTCGTGCGGCAGATGCCGGCGAGGGCCGAGGATCTCGACTGACGTGCGCCGCCGTGCGCCGGTCCGGCTTGCCGGCCGGTACACTACGCGGATCGTGTTTCTCCGCGGTGTTCTCGATGACGCATTCCGCAGGTTTTTTCCCGGCGAACGACGAGCCGGCGGCGCGCACCGCGGTGCACGCGCTGCGGCCGTCGCTGATTCGCGAGGTCGCGAACGCCGGCTTCGGCGTGCCGGACATGCTGCCGTTCTGGTTCGGCGAATCCGATCGCGTGACGCCGGACTTCATCCGCGACGCCGCGGCGGCGGCGCTGCGCGACGGGGCGACCTTCTACACCCACAATCTCGGCACGGCGCCGCTGCGCAACGCGATCGCGGCCTACGTCAGCGCGCGCCACGGTGCGACGGCGGCCGACACGGTCGCCGTGACGAGTTCGGGCGTGAGCGCGCTGATGCTGGCTGCCCAGATGCTGGTCGGGCCGGGCGAGCGTGTCGTCGCGGTCACGCCGCTGTGGCCGAATCTCGTCGAGATTCCGAAGATTCTGGGAGCCCAGGTCGATTGCGTGCCGCTCGGCTACGGCGACGCGGGCTGGCAGCTCGATGTCGGCCGGCTGCTCGCGGCGCTGACGCCCGATACGCGGATGCTGCTGATCAACTCGCCGAACAATCCGACCGGCTGGACGATGTCCCGCGACGATCAGCAGGCCGTGCTCGCCCATTGCCGTCGTCACGGCATCTGGCTGGTCGCCGACGAGGTGTACGAGCGGCTTGCCTTCGACGACGGCGGCGCGCCGTCGTTCCTCGATATCGCGTCGCGCGACGAGCGCGTCGTGGTCGTGAATTCATTTTCGAAGGCGTGGGCGATGACGGGCTGGCGGCTCGGATGGCTGATTGCGCCGGCGTCGGTGATGGGCGACCTGTCGAAGCTCGTCGAATACAACACGTCGTGCGCGCCGGGCTTCGTGCAGGCCGCGGCCGAGGTCGCGTTGCGCGACGGCGAGCCGTTCGTGCGGTCGTTCGTCACGGCGCTGCGCGACGCGCGCGACCACCTGGTCGCCGCGCTGCGGACACTGCCGGGCGTCGAGGTGCCGCCTCCTCCAGGCGCGATGTACCTGTTCCTGCGGCTGCCGGGCGCGACCGACAGCCTGACGTTCTGCAAGACGCTGGTGCGCGACGCGGGGCTCGGCGTGGCGCCCGGGCGCGCGTTCGGCCCGGAGGGGGAAGGGTTCGTGCGCTGGTGTTATGCGTGCGATCCGGCGCGGCTCGACGCGGGCGTCGAGCGGCTGCGCCGGTTCCTCGCGCATGGCGCGGGCGCTCGCTGAAGCGGGGGCGGAGCGGGTGTGCCGCCCGGGCGGCGGCCTGTTCCGCTCATCTTTACGCACCGGGCAATTTTGCGTAATATGGCGTTCAGTCACGCGGTTCCGTCGTTGAGCCGTGCTGTTCCGTCCGGTTTGGGCCTGGTCTGAAGTTGGTTCGCCGCCCCCGGTTCGTGCTCCCATCAATATGACCGATCAGAATCGGGCGAGCGCGTCTTCCGTTCCTTTCGTCTGTTTGTTGATCCGGTTCGTTTGACCACAGGGTCTGGCCTAGCTGCATGAATACCCAAGAGGCGAAGATCGTCCTCGAGACTGCTTTGATCTGTGCGCAGGAACCGCTGAAGCTCGGCGATTTGCGCAAGCTCTTTGCCGACGGCGTGTCGGCTGACACGGTCCGCACGTTGCTCGAAGATCTGAAACAGGATTGGTCCGGTCGCGGTGTCGAACTGGTGGCGCTGGCGACCGGGTGGCGCTTTCAGAGCAAGCCGGCGATGCGTCATTATCTGGATCGCCTGCATCCCGAGAAGCCGCCGAAATATTCGCGCGCGGTGCTCGAAACGCTCGCAATCATCGCGTACCGGCAGCCCGTCACGCGCGGCGACATCGAAGAGATTCGCGGCGTCACGGTCAATACGCAGGTGGTCAAGCAACTCGAGGATCGCGGCTGGATCGAGGTGATCGGTCATCGCGACGTGCCGGGGCGTCCGGCGCTGTACGCGACGACCAAGCAGTTCCTCGACGATCTCGGCCTGAAGGCGCTCGACGACCTGCCCGCGCTCGAGGAGCCGGCCGCGAACATCGAGGCCGCGCTGCTCGCGCAGCAGGCGATGGATTTCGACGGCGACATGCCGTCGGCCGACGCGCCGCCGCAGGCGCTGGCGGATGAAGCACCCGCCGACGGGGCCGGCGATGCCGCGGCCCGCGTCGCGTCGACGCAGGAAATTCCGAGTCGCGATACGCTCGATGCTGATCGCGGGCAAACGGAACAGACGGAACAGGTTGGCGCCGAAGCAGTGCCGACCGATGTGCAGCCCGAGCCGCAGCGTGCGGATTGGAGCGAGGAAGATCGCAAGCCGGCCGCCGAAGCGGCTGCCGGAGACGGAGCGGAAGGGGCCGGCGACATGCCCGGCGAGGCCGATCAGGCCGACGCATTTCGCTCCCGTCCTGCGGACGACGAGACGCTGGACGACACGTCCGACAGTCTCGCGGATGCCGTGCGAAGCGCGAGTGCGCCCATCGGCGCCGACGCGCTGCCGGACGACGAAGCAGAACCCGAACAGCGTCGCGCCTGATCGCGGCCAACTTCTTGCCGCGCCCGCGCCGGGCGCGAGACCTGACATTTTGAGGTTGTTTTGACAGATATCCACGATATTGAATCGTCCGCGCCTGCCGTGCAGGCAGCGCGTGCCGACGATGCGCCGGAGCAGGATGCTTCGGCCGCGGGTGGCGACGAGCGTCCTCGCCGCGGTCTGCGGCGCGGCCCGCGCAGCCTGATCGCGCGGCGTCGCGCGGCGGCCAAGTCGAAGGGCGCCGAAGGCGAGCAGCCGGGTGCCGAGGGCGCGGATGCGCAGCCGGCCGACGCTGCCGACGCGCAGCCGGCGCGTGCGCCGCGCAAGGAAGGCGCGGCCAAGGGCGGTCGCAAGCCGGCCGCCAAGCGCGAAGGCGCGCCCAAGGGCGGCCAGGGTGGGCAGGGCCGTCGCGGTGCGGCGAAGGCTGAAGGCGGCCCGGCGAAGGCAGCGGAAGGCGATGCGTCCCAGGACGAACTGTTCGCCTACGTGACGTCGCCTGCCTTCGACGCGGACAACTCCGCGGGCGGCAGTGGCGTGCGTGCGCCGATGCTGCGCCGCGGCCGCAGTCAGCCGGCGAACAAGCGCGTGCTGTCGCCGGACGACGACGCGCCGAAGCTCCACAAGGTGCTGGCGGAGGCGGGCATGGGTTCGCGCCGCGAAATGGAAGAGCTGATCGTCGCCGGCCGCGTGTCGGTGAACGGCGAGCCCGCACACATCGGCCAGCGGATCATGCCGACCGACCAGGTGCGGATCAACGGCAAGCCGGTCAAGCGCAAGCTGCCGAACAAGCCGCCGCGCGTGCTGCTGTATCACAAGCCGACGGGCGAGATCGTCAGCCACGCGGATCCGGAAGGCCGTCCGTCGGTGTTCGACCGTCTGCCGCCGATGAAGACGGCGAAATGGCTTGCAGTGGGCCGCCTCGACTTCAATACGGAAGGTCTGCTGATGCTGACGACTTCCGGTGATCTCGCGAACCGCTTCATGCATCCGCGTTACAGCGTCGAGCGCGAGTACGCGGTACGCGTCGTCGGCGAGCTGGCCGAAGGCATGCGGCAGAAGCTGCTGCACGGCGTCGAGCTCGACGACGGTCCGGCGAATTTCCTGCGCATCCGCGATGGCGGCGGCGAAGGCACGAACCACTGGTATCACGTCGCGCTGGCCGAAGGCCGCAACCGCGAAGTGCGCCGGATGTTCGAGGCGGTCGGCCTGATGGTGAGCCGGCTGATCCGTACGCGTCACGGCCCGATTCCGCTGCCGCGCGGCCTGAAGCGTGGCCGTTGGGAAGAGCTCGACGACGCGCAGGTGCGCAAGCTGATGGCGACCGTCGGCCTGAAGGCGCCGGCCGAGGAGAAGGGCAAGCGCGGGGCTGCCGGTCCGGCCGAGCGTCGCCAGCCTGATCCGATGCAGACGTCGATGGGCTTCATCAGCCGCGAGCCGGTGCTGACGACGCACGGGCAACTCGACCAGCCGCGTCGCGGCGGCGGCCGACGCGGCGGGCCGGGCCTGCCGGGCCTGAGCGGCTACGGCAGCCTGCCGGTCGCGCCGTCGGGTTACGGCAACCGCGCGGGCGGCGGCCGTGATGGCAACCGCACGGGCGGCGGCCGCGACGGCAACCGCGCAGGCGGCGGCCGCGACGTCGACGGCAATCGCGCGTCGTATGGCGCGGGTCCGAAGCGCGATGGCGCGGGCGGCAAGCGCGGCGGCAGCAAGGGCGGCGGCAATCGCACCCCGAACGGCAATCGTGCCGAAGGCGCCGGCAACGGCGGCCCGCGCGGCGGTCAGCGTCCGCAGCGCAGTCGTACGCGCGGCCGCTGAGCGCTATTGGATTGGCGTTCGGCGGCGCTGCGCCGCCGGTTCGCCGGCCGGTTGGGGCGACACGGCGGATCGCGTTGACGGGTTTCGGCTGCCGCCATGTCGGGTGCCGCGACAGCGACGATCACAGGTGCGGTAAGGTGGCGCCGGTCGATCGGGCAGCCCGATTTCGCATTTTCGGCCCGTAAAGGCAGTCGACGCGCTGCTTTTACCGGCTGGCTTGGCGTTTGCGCCAAAAATCGCTATAATCGCGGAGTCGCTGGGCGTACGGATTCAATGTGCGGCTCAGGTGCGACCACCAGTAAGAGAAGATGGGCGTTCCGCCCATTTTTTTTTGCTGAAACGGTTAGGCATCTCGGGTAGCGCTTCCTGCGCCGGCTAAGGCGCGCGCCCGCGGGTGAATCGCGAGCGGCGGGCGCGAACACCTGAGAGGACACTGTGCAACTGACGGAACTGATAGAAACCACGGTCACCGGGCTCGGCTACGAGTTGGTGGATCTCGAGCGCACCGGGCGCGGCATGCTTTGCATCTATATCGATCAGCCTGCCGGCATCTCGCTCGAAGATTGCGAAAAGGTCACGCGTCAGCTCCAGCACGTCTTGACGGTCGAAAACATCGATTACGAACGGCTCGAAGTCTCGTCCCCGGGGCTCGACCGCCCGTTGAAGAAGCTGGCCGACTTCGAGCGCTTCGCCGGCAGCGAAGTTTCCGTGACCTTGAAAAAGCCGCTGGACGGGCGCAAGACGTACCGGGGCATTCTGCACGCGCCGAATGGCGAAACGATCGGTTTGGAATTTGAGGGGAAGAAGGGCGAGGCAGCCATGCTGGATTTCACGCTGGCCGATATCGACAAAGCCCGCCTGATTCCGCAAGTTGACTTTAGGAGCCGCAAATAATGAGTCGCGAAGTGTTGATGCTGGTGGATGCGCTGGCGCGCGAGAAAAACGTCGACAAGGATGTGGTGCTGGGCGCCCTCGAGGCTGCGCTTGCGTCCGCTTCCAAGAAGCTGTTCGACGAAGGCGCCGAAATCCGCGTCCATATCGATCGCGAAAGCGGCGAGCACGAAACCTTCCGTCGCTGGCTCGTCGTACCCGACGAGGCAGGCTTGCAGGAGCCGGATCGCGAGATCCTGCTGTTCGAAGCACGTGAGCAGAAGCCCGACGTCGAAGTCGGCGAGTATGTCGAGGAACCCGTTCCGTCGATCGAATTCGGTCGCATCGGCGCGCAGGCCGCGAAGCAGGTGATCCTGCAGAAGGTGCGCGACGCGGAGCGCGAGCAGATCCTGAACGACTACCTCGAGCGTGGCGAAAAGATCATGACGGGTACGGTGAAGCGCCTCGACAAGGGCAACTTCATCGTCGAATCGGGCCGGGTCGAGGCGCTGCTGCGCCGCGATCAGCTGATCCCGAAGGAAAACCTCCGCGTCGGCGACCGCGTGCGGGCGTACATCGCGAAGGTCGACCGCACCGCGCGCGGCCCGCAGATCGAGCTGTCGCGCACGGCGCCCGAGTTCCTGATGAAGCTGTTCGAGATGGAAGTGCCGGAAATCGAGCAGGGCCTGCTCGAGATCAAGGCGGCCGCCCGCGACCCGGGCGTGCGCGCGAAGATCGGCGTGATCGCGTACGACAAGCGGATCGATCCGATCGGCACCTGCGTCGGTATCCGCGGTTCCCGCGTGCAGGCCGTGCGCAACGAGCTCGGTGGCGAAAACATCGACATCGTGCTATGGTCGGAAGATCCCGCCCAGTTCGTGATCGGCGCGCTCGCGCCGGCAGCCGTCCAGTCAATCGTCGTCGATGAAGAAAAGCATTCGATGGACGTCGTCGTCGACGAGAACGAACTGGCTGTCGCGATCGGCCGCAGCGGTCAGAACGTGCGCCTTGCCGGCGAACTGACCGGCTGGCAGATCAACATCATGACGCCGGACGAATCCGCGCTGAAGCAGGGCGAAGAGCGCGACCGGCTGCGTGCGCTGTTCATGGCGCGTCTCGACGTCGACGAAGAAGTTGCCGACATCCTGATCGACGAAGGCTTCACGAGCCTCGAAGAAATCGCGTACGTGCCGCTCAACGAAATGCTCGAAATCGAAGCGTTCGACGAGGACACCGTGCACGAACTGCGCAATCGCGCACGCGACGCGCTGTTGACGATGGCCATCGCGAACGAAGAAAAGGTCGAGAACGCAGCGCTGGATCTCAAGAGCCTCGACGGCATCACGCCGGAGCTGCTCGCGAAGCTGGCCGAACACGGCGTGCAGACGCGCGACGATCTCGCCGAGCTGGCTGTAGATGAACTGGTCGACATGACCGGAATGGAAGAGGATGCCGCTAAGGCGTTGATCATGAAAGCACGTGAACATTGGTTCCAGTGAGAAATGACCATGGCGCACTGATTTGATGGCGGCCGTATGGCCTGACCCGATGCTAACCGCAAGGAATCGGTCCTTGCACTAAGAGGAATGAATGGCGAGTAACAACGTAGCCCAATTTGCCGCGGAACTGAAAATGCCTGCTGGTGTGCTGCTCGAACAGCTGCAGGCAGCGGGCGTCCAGAAAGCGAGTGAAGACGATGCGCTGTCCGAAACGGACAAGGCGCGTCTGCTCGATCATTTGCGCAAGTCGCACGGCGCAACCGACGGCGACAAGCGCAAGATCACGCTGACCCGCAAGCATACGTCGGAGATCAAGCAATCTGACGCGACGGGCAAGGCTCGCACCATTCAGGTCGAGGTCCGCAAGAAGCGTACGTTCGTCAAGCGCGACGACGTGGCCGATGGTGCGGAACAGGGTCAGGCGCAGGTCGCCGAAGCGGACGACGATGCAGAACTGAAGCGTCGCGAGGAAGAGGCGCGCCGCGAGGCCGAGCTGCTCGAGAAGCAGGCGCAGGAGTTGCGCGAGCGTCAGGAACGCCTCGAACGCGAGGAAGCCGAACGTCGCGCCCGCGAGGAAGCGGCCGAGGCCGAGCGCCGTCGCGCCGAGGAAGAAGCGGCGGCGAAGCGTGCCGCGGCGGAAGCCGCCGCAGCCCAGCAGCAGGCGGCAGCGCAGCAGGCTGCTGCTGCCGAGCAGGAAGCGACGCCGACGCAGTCCGCGCAGGACGAAGCACGCGCAGCCGCCGAACGCGCGGCCCAGCGCGAAGCGGCGAAGAAGGCCGAGGACGCTGCCCGCGAGGCAGCCGACAAGGCGCGCGCCGAGCAGGAAGAGATCAGCAAGCGTCGCGCGGCGGCAGAAGCCGAAGCACGCGCGATCCGCGAAATGATGAACACGCCGCGCAAGGCCGTGGTCAAGGCAGTCGAGCCGCCGAAGCCGGTCGAGCCGCCGAAGCCGGCTGAAGCGAAGGGCACGCTGCACAAGCCGGCGAAGCCGGAAGGCGCACAGGCGCGTCCGGCCGTGAAGAAGCCGGCTGGTGCGGCGGCTCCGGCCACCACGCAGGCGCCGGCAGGTGCGGGCGACCGCAACAAGAAGCCGGGCGCAGGCAAGGGCGGCTGGCAGGACGACGCATCGAAGCGCCGCGGCATCAAGACGCGCGGCGACTCGAGCGGCGGCGTGGACCGCGGCTGGCGCGGCGGCCCGAAGGGGCGCGGCCGTCACCAGGACAGCGCATCGTCGTTCCAGGCGCCGACCGAACCGATCGTTCGCGAAGTGCACGTGCCGGAAACCGTGTCGGTTGCCGATCTCGCGCACAAGATGTCGATCAAGGCCTCCGAAGTCATCAAGGTGATGATGAAGATGGGCCAGATGGTCACGATCAACCAGGTGCTGGACCAGGAAACGGCGATGATCATCGTCGAGGAACTGGGCCACCGCGCGGTTGCCGCGAAGCTGGACGATCCGGAAGCGCTGCTCGTCGAAGGCGAAACCGGTACCGATGCGGAGCAACTGCCGCGTCCGCCGGTCGTCACGGTGATGGGTCACGTCGACCACGGCAAGACCTCGCTGCTCGACCACATCCGCCGCGCGAAGGTGGCCGCGGGCGAAGCGGGCGGCATTACGCAGCACATCGGCGCGTATCACGTCGAAACGCCGCGTGGCGTCATCACGTTCCTCGATACGCCGGGTCACGAAGCGTTCACGGCAATGCGTGCACGCGGCGCGAAGGCGACCGACATCGTGGTGCTGGTGGTGGCAGCCGACGACGGTGTGATGCCGCAGACGAAGGAAGCCATCGCCCACGCGAAGGCGGGCGGCGTGCCGATCGTCGTCGCGATCAACAAGATCGACAAGCCGGATGCGAACCCCGATCGCGTCAAGCAGGAGCTGGTCGCGGAAGGCGTCGTGCCGGAAGAGTACGGTGGCGATTCGCCGTTCGTGCCGGTGTCGGCGAAGACGGGCGCGGGTATCGACGATCTGCTCGAGAACGTGCTGCTGCAGGCCGAAGTGCTGGAACTGAAGGCACCGGTCGAAGCGCCGGCCAAGGGCATCGTGATCGAAGCGAAGCTCGACAAGGGTAAAGGCCCGGTCGCGACGATCCTCGTGCAGTCCGGTACGCTGAACCGCGGCGACATCGTGCTGGCGGGTACGGCCTACGGCCGCGTCCGTGCGATGCTCGACGAGAACGGCAAGCCGACGAAGGAAGCCGGCCCGTCGATCCCGGTTGAAATCCAGGGTCTGTCGGAAGTGCCGGGTGCGGGCGAGGAAGTGATCGTGCTGCCGGACGAGCGCAAGGCACGTGAAATCGCGCTGTTCCGTCAGGGCAAGTTCCGCGACGTGAAGCTCGCGAAGCAGCAGGCCGCGAAGCTGGAAAGCATGCTCGAGCAGATGGGCGAAGGCGAAGTGCAGAACCTGCCGCTCATCATCAAGGCCGACGTGCAGGGTTCGCAGGAAGCGCTCGTGCAGTCGCTGCTCAAGCTGTCGACCGACGAAGTGCGCGTGCAGATCGTGCACAGCGCGGTCGGTGGCATCAGCGAAAACGACGTCAACCTCGCGACGGCATCGAAGGCGGTCATCATCGGCTTCAACACCCGTGCGGACGCTCAGGCACGCAAGCTGGCCGAGGCGAACGGTATCGATATCCGCTACTACAACATCATCTACGACGCAGTGGATGAGGTGAAGGCGGCGATGTCGGGCATGCTGGCGCCGGAGAAGCGCGAAGTCATCACCGGCATGGTCGAGGTGCGCCAGGTCTTCAAGGTACCGAAGATCGGCACGGTCGCCGGCTGTATGGTGACGGACGGTATCGTCAAGCGCTCGTCGTCGGTGCGCGTGCTGCGCAACAACGTCGTGATCTTCACGGGCGAACTCGAATCGCTGAAGCGCTTCAAGGACGACGTGAAGGAAGTGAAGCAAGGCTTCGAGTGCGGTATGTCGGTGAAGAACTTCAACGACATCGTCGAAGGCGACCAGTTCGAAGTCTTCGAAGTGACCGAAGTCGCGCGTACGCTGTAATCGTCGCGCATCGGCTCATGGGCGGGGCAGGCTTGGGCCTGTCCCGCCCATTTTCATGGTGGCGTGCCGAAAGCGGCCGTCGCTTCATCCTGATAAACGGATCACGGATCGATCATGTCCAGGAAACGTACTTCCCCCAATCGCAACGTTCAGATCGCCGACCAGATTCAGCGCGATCTGTCCGAACTCATCATGCGCGAGGTCAAGGATCCGCGCGTCGGCATCGTGACCATCCAGAGCGTGGAACTCACGCCGGACTATGCGCACGCGAAGGTCTACTTCACGGCGCTCACCGGCGATCCGGACAAGACGCAGGAGGCGCTGAACCATGCGTCGGGTCACCTGCACAACCTGCTGTTCAAGCGCCTGCACATTCATACGGTGCCGACGCTGCATTTCCATTACGACCAGACGATCGAGAAGGCCGTCGAAATGTCGCGCCTGATCAAGGAAGCGAACTCGACTCGCGCGAAGGACGATGACGAGGCCGACGCGCCTGCCAAGGACGACTGAGCTCGACGGGCCTATGACGAATGCAGCACCCCAACGTCCGCGCGTGCCCCGGCGCGTGCTGGACGGCGTTCTTCTGCTGGACAAGCCGGTCGGCCTGTCCAGCAACGATGCGCTGATTCGCGCGAAGCGCCTGCTTCTTGCGAAGAAGGCCGGCCACACCGGCACGCTCGATCCGCTGGCTTCGGGCCTGCTGCCGTTGTGTTTCGGCGAAGCGACCAAGTTTTCGCAGGATTTGCTCGACGCCGACAAGACCTATGAAGCGACGATGCATCTCGGCCAGCGCACGGCCACGGGCGACGCGGAAGGCGACGTAATCGACACGCGGCCGGTCGAATGCGATCGGGCGGCGGTGGAAGCCGCGCTCGTGCGCTTCACCGGCGACATCGTGCAGGTGCCGCCGATGTATTCGGCGCTCAAGCGCGACGGCAAGCCGCTGTATGAATATGCGCGCGCTGGTCAGACCGTCGAGCGGGAAGGTCGCAACGTGACGATCCACTCGCTCGAACTGCTCTCTTGCGAGTTGCCCGACGTGACGTTTCGCGTGACCTGCAGCAAAGGCACGTATGTGCGCACGCTGGCCGAGGATATCGGCGAGGCGCTGGGTTGCGGCGCGCATCTGACGATGCTGCGTCGCACGGGCGTCGGTGCGCTGACGCTCGAGCATGCGGTGACGCTCGACGCGCTGTCGGACGCTGCCGAATCGGCGCGCGATGCATGGCTGCAGCCGGTCGATGCGCTGCTGTCGACGTTTCCGCTGGTGCGTCTCGACGAAGCAAGCGCGAAGCGCTTCCTCCACGGGCAGCGCCTCCCGCTGTCGGCGCTTGATTCGATCGATGCGGCCGAAGGCGAGCGCGTGCGCGTGTACGACGCAACGCGGCTGCTAGGTGTCGCGCGCAAGGCGAATGGCGTGCTCGCACCGGAACGGCTCGTCGTGACGGCTGAGTGATGCGAGGCGCGCAAGCGCCATCGGCGGAATTAAAAAACCCGGTCGAGGTCGACCGGGTTTTTTGTTGGGTACGTTGCGTTGAACGTGGCGCTCAGTGCGCGGCCGACGCCGCCGCACCTGCATCGCCGCCGCCCGCGCGTTCGGGCTTCGTGATCCAGATCAGTCCGATCAGCAGCACGAAGATCGCCGCCGAAATGTAGAACAGATCGTTCACGCCAAGCTGTGCAGCCTGCTGCGTGGCCATGTTGTTGATCAGGCCGTGTGCCTGCTCCCGCGTGAGCCCGAGGTTACCCATCTGGATGACGGCTTGGTTGAACGTCGGGTTGTACGGGTTCGCCTGCTCGACCAGTTGCGCGTGGTGGAAGTTGTTCCGATGATCCCACGCGGTCTGGAAGATCGACGTGCCGATGCCGCCGCACATGATCCGCACGAAATTCGACAGGCCGGACGCCGCGGGAATGCGGTGGCCGGGCAGGCCGGACAGCGTGATCGACACGAGCGGGATGAAGAACCCGGCCATCGCGATGCCCTGCACGAGCGTCGGCAGCGTCAGCGACCATTCGTCGACGCCGGTCGTGTAGCGCGAACGCATCCAGAAGCACAGCGCGAACGTGAGGAATGACGCCGTCGAGATGAAGCGCGGATCGGTGCGCGGCAGATACTTCCCGGTGAGTGGCGACAACAGGATGGCGAACAACCCGACCGGCGCCATCACGAGGCCGGCGTCGGTCGCGGTGTAGCCGATTTGCGTCTGCAGCCACAGCGGTAGCAGCACGAGATTGCCGAAGTACAGGCCGTACCCGATCGACAGCGCGACGGTGCCGCCGGTGAAGTTTCGTATGCGGAACAGCGACAGGTCGACGACCGGGTGCTCGGCGGTCAGCTCCCAGATCACGAAGAACGCGAAAGCAATGACGGCGGTCAGCGCGAGCACGACGATGGTCGTCGACGCGAACCAGTCCAGATCCTTGCCCTTGTCGAGCATGATCTGCAGCGAGCCGACCCAGACGACCAGCAGCGCGAGACCCACGCCGTCGATCGGCGCGCGGCGCACGGCGGACTCCCGATTGCGGTAGATCATCCACGTCGCGGCGGCGGCGGCGATGCCAACCGGGATGTTGACGTAGAAGATCCACGGCCACGAATAGTTGTCCGAGATCCAGCCGCCGAGAATCGGGCCCGCGACGGGGGCGATCAGCGTCGTCATCGCCCATAGTGCGAGCGCCATCGGCGCCTTCGCCCGCGGATAGCTCGACAGCAGAAGCGCTTGCGACAGCGGAATCATCGGGCCCGCGACGGCGCCCTGGAGCACGCGCGATGCGAGCAGGAATGGCAGGCTCGGCGCCAGCCCGCACATCCACGACGAGATGACGAACAGGATGATCGACGCGAGGAACAGGCGGACTTGCCCGAAACGGTCGGTCAGCCAGCCGGTCAGCGGCACCGAGATTGCGTTCGCGACCGCGAACGACGTGATGACCCACGTGCCCTGGTCGGACGACACGCCGAGGTCGCCCGAGATGGTCGGGATCGCGACGTTCGCGATGGACGTGTCGAGCACGTTCATGAACACCGCGAGCGATACCGCGATCGTCCCGAGCAGGAGTTGCCCGCCCTGCAGGGGCGGGTAGGAGACAGGAGCCTGTGCCATGTCGGTTGTTTTTCCGGAGTCGGAACGGTTACATCATTTTCGCGGCGGTGTTCTGCTTCGCCGCGACCGGCGCCGACGTGTTGCCGCCTGCGTTTTCGGCGATGATGCGCGCGATTTCGGCGTCGGCTTCGTCGCCGTATTTCGCGAACACGTTGGTCTCGTAGACGGTGTTCGGCGCGTTGACGAGCTGGTCGCCGCGTTCGTCCTTGATGTCCACGTCGACCTGCATCGACAGGCCGATGCGCAGCGGATGCTTGTCGAGATCCTTCGGGTCGAGCTCGATCCGCACCGGCAGGCGCTGCACGACCTTGATCCAGTTGCCGGTCGCGTTCTGCGCCGGCAGCAGCGAGAACGCCGAGCCCGTGCCGGCCGAGAAGCCGACGACCTTGCCGTGATACGTGACCGACGAGCCGTAGATGTCGGCCGTCATCTCGACCGGCTGGCCGATGCGCATGTGCTTGAGCTGGACTTCCTTGAAGTTCGCGTCGACCCACACGGCATTGAGCGGCACCACCGACATCAGCGGGTTGCCGGGCGACACGCGCTGGCCGACCTGCACCGAGCGCTTCGCGACGTACCCGGTGACCGGCGCCGGCAGCACGTTACGCGCGTTCGCGAGGTACGCGTCGCGCACCTTCGCGGCGGCGGCCATCACGTTCGGGTGCGATGCGATCGTCGTGTTCGCGGTCAATGCACGATTCGACGCGAGTTGCTGCTGGGCGGCATCGACCGATGCCTGCGCGGCTTTCACCGCGTCGCGGGCGTGCGAGATTTCTTCCTGCGACACGGCGCCCGTCTGCGCGACGGCGAGGCGGCGACGCAGGTCGTCCTGCGCCTTCGACAGGTCGGACTGGCGCAGCGCGACTTGCGCGCGGTACTGGTCGTCGTTGACGAACAGGCCGCGCACCTGGCGCACCGTTTGCGCGAGGTTCGCTTCCGCCTGCTGCAGCGCGACCTGCGAATCGGCCGGGTCGAGCACGACGAGCGGGTCGCCGGCCTTGACCGTCTGCGTATCGTCCGCCTTCACGGCGATCACGGTGCCGGTGACCTGCGGCGTGATCTGCACGACGTTGCCGTTCACGTACGCATCGTCGGTGTCTTCATGGAAGCGGGCGACGAGGAAGTAGTACAGGCCGTACGCGATGGCCGCGATCACGATGACCGCGACGAGCAGCGTCATCATTCGTTTGCGCTTGCCGTTGTTCTGCGGCTGCGCGCTGGCGGCGTTTTGTTGGTCGCTCATGGCGATTTTCTCCGTCCGTTATTTCGAGTGTCTGCGTAGTGTGGCGCCGGCTCAGTTGGCGGCTTGTTTGGTCGGCGTGGCCGCATCGGGCGCGGCGAGTGGCGTGCCGGTCGCGTCGAACCCGCCGCCGAGCGCCTTGATCAGCGCGAGCTGCATGTCGCGGCGACGCATCTTCAGGTTGGTCACCGTCTGCTCCGATGCGAGGCGGTTGCTGTCCGCCGTCAGCACCTGCAGTTGCGGCGACAGGCCGGCCTTGTAGCGGATGACCGCGAGATCGTACGCACGCGTCGATGCGTCGAGCGCACGTTGCGCGTCGCCCATCTGGCGATCGATCGCGCGGATCGACGCGACCTGCGTCGCGACGTCGTTCAGCGCGCTGATCAGCGTCTGGTTGTAGTTCGCGACCGACAGATCGAAGTCGGCGTAGCGGCCCTTGAGCTGGGCGCGCAGCGCGCCGGCATCGAAGATCGGCAGGTGGATCGCCGGGCCGAACTGCGCCTGGCGGCTCGCGAAGTTCAGGAATTTGCCCCAGCCGAACGCATCGAAGCCGAAGCCGGCCGCGAGGTTCACGTCGGGGTAGAACTCGGCCTTCGCTTCCTTCACGTCGTGCATCGCGGCTTCGACCTGCCAGCGCGCGGCGACGATGTCGGGGCGGCGCGACACGAGATCGGCCGGCAGGTTGCCGGGCAGCGTGACGTCGCCGCTCGGGTTCATCACGGGCGCCGCGATCTGCAGCCCGCGATCCGGACCCTTGCCCAGCAGCGCGGCGAGCTGGTAGCGCACTGTCGTGATCTGGCCGTCGAGGTCCGACAGCGAAGCCTGGGTCGTCGCGATGTTGCCGCGGGCCGTCTGGCGTTCGACGTTGGTGTCGAGGCCGGCCGAGACGCGGCCGTCGGTGATCTTGCCGACTGTCTCGCGGTTGGTGATCTCGCGCTGCGCGATGTCGCGCAGCGCATAGAGCTGCGCGAGCGAGTTGTAGGTGCGCGCGACCGACGACGCGAGCGTGATGCGCGCTTGCTGCATGTCGGCTTCGGCGGCCTTTTCCTGCGACACGGCCGTATGCAGGCGTTCGCGGTTCTTGCCCCACAGGTCGAGTTCCCACGACGCGCTCGCGAGCGCATTGTTCTCGCTGTACCACTGGCCGCCGTACGGAGGCGGGAACAGCGCGTTCGACGAATACAGCTCGCGCGTCCACGAATAGCTGGCTTCGGCCTTCGGCATCAGGTTCGAGCGGGACGATTCGATGTACGACGACGCCTTCGCGATGCGCGCCTGCGCCTGGGCGATCGACGGATTGCCCTGCAGCGCTTCGTCGATCAGCTTCGGCAGTTGCGGGTCGCCGAACTGGCTGGCCCAGTCGAGCGCCGGCCACTGGCCGCCCTGGGCGGGCAGGCTCTGGGCGGATTCGAATTGCGACGCGGGGGCGATCTGCTTGTCGCTCTTGATGCCGATGTAATTCGCGCAGCCCGCCAGCGCCAGCGCGGCGACCGCGGCGGCGACGGCGGCGCGGCACGACCCGGCGCGCACGGACAACGGGGAGGTTTTCATCGCGCTAACCTCTGACTCGGAATGAATGATGGACACTGCAAGGATTTCCTTACATTAATCTGTCAAAAGTAATTGTTATGGCAACTATTACGTGATGCTGCCGCCGGCCGTTTCGCAATAGTTGCTGAGAATGCGTCGCAGCATGCTCTTCAGGAACCCGACTTCTTCCGGCGTAAACCCGTCCAGCACCTGGTCGAGCACGCTGCGAAAAATGGGCGGCAGCCGTTCGGCCAGCGCACGGCCTTCGTCGGTGAGTTCGAGGCGCACGACGCGCCGGTCCTCGATGCTGCGCACGCGCGACAGCAGGCCGCGTTTCTCGACCCGGTCGAGCAGGCGCGTGACCGCGCTTGCGTCGATCCCGTATTCGCGCGCCAGTTCGGCGGCCGTCGAACACTTGCCGACCGCGATCATGAACAGCATGCTCGCCTGCGTGCCCGTGATGCCGAGCTCTTCCTGCGTGCGTTGCGTGACGAGGTTGGTCATCACGGACTTCACGCGCGACATCAGATAACCGACGCTGTCGTTCATCTGATACGTGGACAACGGCGAAACGGGCGGTGGGGTAGGAGAATCCGACATAAAACCCTGAAGCTGCAATAGTTGACTAGGCAGCAGTATAGGTACAATTGCTTGCCGCGGCAAATGTTAATCGAACGGCAAAGCCCGTGCTCGGCACGGCGAGAATCCCTTATCTCGATAAGGTTTTTCGTCCGGGCGCGGAGGGGCGAAGCGGGTTGGTGCAACCCGTTTTGTTGCGTTGCAGCGCGCGGGTCAGCCGTCGACACGAGTACGTGCTATAATTTGAGGCTCTCCAAGCTGCAACGCGCGTGCCGTGAAAAACGAGCGCGCGCGTTTGCGCGTTCAAACGATTTCCAGGTTTCTATGACCCGCGCCCTTCGCAATATCGCCATCATTGCCCACGTCGACCACGGCAAGACCACGCTCGTCGACCAGCTGCTCCGCCAGTCCGGCACCTTCCGCGACAACCAGCAGGTTGCGGAGCGGGTGATGGACTCGAACGACATCGAAAAAGAGCGCGGGATCACGATTCTCGCGAAGAACTGCGCGGTCGAATACGAAGGCACGCACGTCAACATCGTCGACACCCCGGGGCACGCGGACTTCGGCGGCGAAGTCGAGCGCGTGCTGTCGATGGTCGACTCGGTGCTGCTGCTCGTCGACGCGGTCGAGGGCCCGATGCCGCAAACGCGCTTCGTCACGAAGAAGGCGCTCGCGCTCGGCCTGAAGCCGATCGTCGTCGTCAACAAGATCGACCGTCCGGGCGCACGGATCGACTGGGTGATCAACCAGACCTTCGACCTGTTCGACAAGCTCGGCGCGACCGAAGAGCAGCTCGACTTCCCGATCGTCTACGCATCGGGCCTGAACGGCTATGCGTCGCTCGACCCGGCGGCGCGCGAAGGCGACATGCGCCCGCTGTTCGAGGCGATCCTCGAGCACGTGCCGGTTCGCCCGGCCGATCCGGAAGCGCCGCTGCAGCTCCAGATCACGTCGCTCGACTATTCGACGTACGTCGGCCGGATCGGCGTCGGCCGCATCACGCGCGGCCGCATCAAGCCGGGCCAGCCGGTCGTGATGCGCTTCGGCCCGGAAGGCGACGTGCTGAACCGCAAGATCAACCAGGTGCTGTCGTTCAAGGGGCTGGAGCGCGTGCAGGTCGAATCGGCCGAAGCAGGCGACATCGTGCTGATCAACGGGATTGAAGACGTCGGCATCGGCGCGACGATCTGCGCGGTCGACACGCCGGAAGCGCTGCCGATGATCACCGTCGACGAACCGACGCTGACGATGAACTTCCTCGTCAACTCGTCGCCGCTCGCCGGCCGCGAAGGCAAGTTCGTGACGAGCCGCCAGATCCGCGACCGCCTGATGAAGGAGCTGAACCACAACGTCGCGCTGCGTGTGAAGGATACTGGCGACGAAACGGTGTTCGAAGTGTCGGGCCGCGGCGAACTGCACCTGACGATTCTCGTCGAGAACATGCGCCGCGAAGGCTACGAGCTGGCCGTGTCGCGTCCGCGCGTCGTGATGCAGGAAATCGACGGCGTGCGTCACGAGCCGTATGAACTGCTGACGGTCGACGTCGAGGACGAACACCAGGGCGGCGTGATGGAAGAGCTCGGCCGCCGCAAGGGTGAAATGCTCGACATGGCGTCGGACGGCCGCGGCCGTACGCGCCTGGAATACAAGATCTCGGCACGCGGCCTGATCGGCTTCCAGAGCGAATTCCTGACGCTCACGCGCGGCACGGGCCTGATGAGCCACATCTTCGACTCGTACGCGCCGGTCAAGGACGGCTCGGTGTTCGAGCGCCGCAACGGCGTGCTGATCTCGCAGGACGACGGCGCAGCGGTCGCCTACGCACTGTGGAAGCTGCAGGATCGCGGCCGCATGTTCGTGAAGCCGGGCGACGCGCTGTATGAGGGCATGATCATCGGCATCCACAGCCGCGACAACGACCTCGTCGTGAACCCGATCAAGGGCAAGCAGCTGACCAACGTGCGCGCGTCGGGTACCGACGAAGCCGTGCGTCTCGTGCCGCCGGTCCAGATGTCGCTGGAGTACGCGGTCGAATTCATCGACGACGACGAGCTCGTCGAAGTGACGCCGCAGTCGATCCGTCTGCGCAAGCGCTTCCTGAAGGAGCACGAGCGTCGCCGCGCGAGCCGCGAAGGCGCGGTCGACTAAGCACCGGCCGTTCCCGAGCACGACGAAAAAGGCTGCCTTCGGGCAGCCTTTTTTGCATCCGCGCATCGCGCAACCGGATTGCCTGCAAAACACTGTTCCGGCGGGTCGCGACAATCCGGCAAAACCCCGCCGCGCGGTGCTTTCGGGCACATTTCGCCGTGAACTCCGGTATCGGTTCTGTGATATGCTGCGCGCACGCAAGTTTTAGGTCCTTCCAAGCAAGACTTGATTCGCAATCCGCTAAACGGTCAGGCCGTGTCGCGGAAGGTTGAGTAACCCGCTATTTCTCGAGAAGCTCGAAGAAAGGTGAGCGTAAAATGTCAGATGTAATGAAGCAGTTTCAGCTGAACTCCTATCTGTTCGGCGGCAATGCTTCGTACGTTGAAGAACTGTACGATGCATACCTCAACAATCCGGCATCGGTGCCGGAGAACTGGCGAGAGTATTTCGACGCGCTGCAGAACGTGCCCGCGACGGACGGCTCCAACGCCAATGACGTCGCTCACTTCCCGATCGTCGAATCGTTCGCCGAGCGCGCGAAGGCCAATGCCTTCATCCCGCGCGAAAGCACGAGCAACCTCGCGACCGCACGCAAGCAGGTGCACGTCCAGTCGCTGATCAGCGCCTACCGCTTCCTCGGCTCGCAATGGGCCAACCTCGATCCGCTGAAGCGTCGCGAACGTCCCGCCATTCCCGAGCTCGAACCCGCGTTCTACGACTTCTCCGAAGGCGACCTCGACCAGACGTACAGCGCCAGCAACCTGTACTTCGGTTTCGACCAGGCTTCGCTGCGCGACATCGTCAAGGGCCTGCGCGACACGTACTGCGGCACGATCGGCGCCGAGTACATGTACATCAGCGACCCGGAACAGAAGCGCTGGTGGCAGGAGCGTCTGGAATCGACCCGCGCGACGCCGTCGTTCTCGGTCGACAAGAAGAAGCACATCCTGAATCGCCTGACGGCCGCCGAAGGCCTCGAGCGCTACCTGCACACCAAGTACGTCGGCCAGAAGCGCTTCTCGCTCGAAGGCGGCGAAAGCTTCATCGCGGCGATGGACGAAGTCGTCCAGCACGCGGGCAAGCGCGGCGTGCAGGAAATCATCATCGGCATGGCGCACCGCGGCCGTCTGAACGTGCTGGTCAACACGCTGGGCAAGATGCCGGCCGACCTGTTCGCCGAATTCGAAGGCAAGCACGTCGACGACCTGCCGGCCGGTGACGTGAAGTATCACAAGGGCTTCTCGTCGGACGTGTCGACGGAAGGCGGCCCGGTCCACCTGTCGCTCGCGTTCAATCCGTCGCACCTCGAAATCGTGAACCCGGTGGTCGAAGGTTCTGCGAAGGCGCGGATGGACCGTCGCGGCGACGAAGACGGCCTGCAAGTGCTGCCGGTGCAGATCCACGGCGACGCGGCCTTCGCCGGCCAGGGCGTCGTGATGGAAACGCTGAACCTCGCGCAGACGCGCGGTTACGGCACGCACGGCACGCTGCACATCGTCATCAACAACCAGATCGGCTTCACGACGTCCGACCCGCGCGACGCGCGCTCGACGCTGTACTGCACCGACGTCGTCAAGATGATCGAAGCGCCGGTGCTGCACGTGAACGGCGACGATCCGGAAGCCGTCGTGCTCGCGATCCAGATCGCGATCGACTACCGGATGCAGTTCCACAAGGATGTCGTGATCGACATCGTCTGCTTCCGCAAGCTGGGTCACAACGAGCAGGACACGCCGGCGGTCACGCAGCCGCTGATGTACAAGAAGATCGCGCAGCACCCGGGCACCCGTGCGCTGTACGCCGAGAAGCTCGTGCAGCAGGGCGTGATCACCGCGGAAGACGCCGACAACTACGTGAAGGCGTACCGCAAGGCGATGGACGACGGCCACCACACCGTCGATCCGGTCCTGTCGAACTACAAGAGCAAGTACGCGGTCGACTGGGTTCCGTTCCTGAACCGCAAGTGGACGGACGCAGCCGACACGGCCGTGCCGCTCGCCGAACTGAAGCGCCTGGGCGAACGCATCACGACGGTCCCGGAAAACTTCAAGGTTCACCCGCTCGTCGAGCGCGTGATCAACGACCGTCGCAACATGGCGCGCGGCGACCAGCCGCTCGACTGGGGCATGGGCGAACATCTTGCGTTCGCGTCGCTCGTCGCATCGGGCTACTCGGTGCGCCTGACGGGTCAGGACTCGGGTCGCGGCACGTTCACGCACCGTCACGCGGTGCTGCACGACCAGAACCGCGAGCGCTGGAACGATGGCACGTACGTGCCGCTGCAGAACATCGCCGACGGTCAGGCGAAGTTCACGGTGATCGACTCGGTGCTGTCGGAAGAAGCGGTGCTGGGCTTCGAATACGGTTACTCGACCGCCGAGCCGAACACGCTCGTGCTGTGGGAAGCGCAGTTCGGCGACTTCGTCAACGGCGCGCAGGTCGTGATCGACCAGTTCATCTCGTCGGGCGAAGTGAAGTGGGGCCGCGTGTCGGGGCTCACGATGCTGCTGCCGCACGGCTACGAAGGCCAGGGTCCGGAACACTCGTCCACGCGTATCGAGCGTTTCCTGCAACTGTGTGCCGACCACAACATGCAGGTCGTCCAGCCGACGACGCCGGCGCAGATCTTCCACCTGCTGCGTCGCCAGATGATCCGCCTGTTCCGCAAGCCGCTGATCGTCGCCACGCCGAAGTCGCTGCTGCGTCACAAGGAAGCGGTGTCGGACCTGTCGGAACTGGCGAAGGGTTCGTTCCAGCCGGTGCTGGGCGAAACCGACGGCGGCATCGACGCGAAGAAGGTCAAGCGCGTGCTGGTGTGCTCGGGCCGCGTGTACTACGACCTCGTCGCGCACCGCCGCGAAGCGAAGGCGAACGACGTCGCGATCATCCGTATCGAGCAGCTGTATCCGTTCGCGCACAAGCAGTTCGAAGCCGAAATGAAGAAGTACGAGAACGCGACTGAAGTGGTCTGGGTGCAGGACGAGCCGCAGAACCAGGGCCCCTGGTTCTACGTCGAGCACCACCTGAAGGAAGGCATGAAGGAAGGGCAGAAGCTGGCATACAGCGGCCGTCCGGCTTCGGCCTCGCCGGCGGTTGGCTACTACGCGAAGCACTACGAGCAGCAGAAGGCCCTGATCGAAGGTGCATTCGGCCGCCTGAAGAGCGCATCGATCGCGAAATAACCGACGTCAAGCGAAACGGGAAGGCGCGCGGCGCTTTCCCGTCCCTTATGGCCGCCGGGCGCGTCGCGCGCCGCGCCGGCCGAGGGAATCGCACGAACCTCGTCACACCCCAGATTAAGCATCCAGGAAAATCACATGGCTATCGTAGAAGTCAAAGTCCCCCAGCTGTCGGAGTCGGTGTCGGAAGCCACCATGCTGCAGTGGAAGAAGAAGCCGGGCGAAGCAGTCGCGCAGGACGAAATCCTGATCGAGCTCGAGACCGACAAGGTCGTCCTCGAAGTGCCGGCGCCGGCCGCGGGCGTGCTCGCGCAAGTGCTGCAGAACGACGGTGACACGGTGGTCGCCGATCAGGTGATCGCGACGATCGACACCGAAGCGAAGGCAGGTGCTGCCGAAGCCGCGGCAGGCGCCGCCGAAGTCAAGCCGGCGGCAGCGCCTGCTGCAGCCGCACCGGCCGCGCAACCGGCCGCTGCAACCGCATCGAGCTCGGCCGCCGCATCGCCGGCCGCGGCGAAGCTGCTGGCCGAGAAGGGTCTGTCGACCGGCGACGTCGCAGGTTCGGGCCGCGACGGCCGCGTCACGAAGGGCGACGCGCTGGCCGCAGGCAGCGCACCGAAGGCGGCTCCGGCCGCCGCACCGGCGAAGACCGCCGCCGCGAAGCCGGCGCTGCCGGAAGTGAAGGTGCCGGCGTCGGCAGCGACCTGGCTGAACGACCGTCCGGAGCAGCGCGTGCCGATGTCGCGCCTGCGTGCGCGTATCGCCGAGCGCCTGCTCGAATCGCAGCAGACCAACGCGATCCTGACGACGTTCAACGAAGTGAACATGGCGCCGGTCATGGAGCTGCGCAACAAGTACAAGGACAAGTTCGAGAAGGAACACGGCGTGAAGCTCGGCTTCATGTCGTTCTTCGTGAAGGCGGCCGTGCACGCGCTGAAGAAGTTCCCGCTCGTGAACGCGTCGATCGACGGTAACGACATCGTCTACCACGGCTACTTCGACATCGGTATCGCGGTCGGTTCGCCGCGCGGCCTGGTCGTGCCGATCCTGCGCAACGCGGATCAGCTGAGCCTCGCCGAGATCGAGAAGAAGATCGCCGAATTCGGCCAGAAGGCGAAGGACGGCAAGCTGTCGATCGAGGAAATGACGGGCGGTACGTTCTCGATCTCGAACGGCGGCGTGTTCGGCTCGATGCTGTCGACCCCGATCATCAACCCGCCGCAGTCGGCCATCCTCGGCGTGCACGCGACGAAGGAGCGCCCGGTCGTCGAAAACGGCCAGATCGTGATTCGCCCGATCAACTACCTCGCGCTGTCGTACGACCACCGCATCATCGACGGCCGCGAAGCCGTCCTGTCGCTCGTCGCGATGAAGGATGCGCTGGAAGATCCGGCCCGCCTGCTGCTCGACCTGTAAGCCGAGTCTCACTGCATTGACCCGCCCCGCACGCTCGCGCACCTGCGCGAGCGTGCGGGCGTACAAGTAGAAAGGATTGTCATGTCCAAGGAATTTGACGTCGTCGTGATCGGCGCCGGCCCCGGCGGCTACATCGCCGCGATTCGCGCCGCGCAGCTCGGCAAGACCGTTGCCTGTATCGAGAAGTGGAAGAACCCGGCCGGCGCGCTGAAGCTCGGCGGTACCTGCCTGAACGTCGGCTGCATCCCGTCGAAGGCGCTGCTCGCGTCGTCGGAAGAGTTCGAGAACACGTCGCATCACCTGGCCGACCACGGCATCACGGTTGACGGCGTGAAGATCGACGTCGCGAAGATGCTCGGCCGCAAGGACGCGATCGTCGAGAAAATGACGAGCGGGATCGAGTTCCTGTTCAAGAAGAACAAGATCACCTGGCTGAAGGGCCATGGCAAGTTCACCGGCAAGACGGACGCCGGCGTGCAGATCGAAGTGAGCGGAGAGGGCGAAACCGAAGTCGTCACCGCGAAGAACGTGATCATCGCGACGGGCTCGAAGGCGCGTCACCTGCCGAACATCCCGGTCGACAACAAGATCGTGTCGGACAACGAAGGCGCGCTGACGTTCGACTCGGTGCCGAAGAAGCTCGCCGTGATCGGCGCGGGCGTGATCGGCCTCGAGCTCGGCTCGGTGTGGCGTCGTCTGGGCGCCGAAGTGACGGTGCTCGAAGCGCTGCCGGCGTTCCTCGGCGCAGCCGACGAAGCGCTCGCGAAGGAAGCGGCGAAGCTGTTCAAGAAGCAGGGCCTCGACATCCATCTCGGCGTGAAGATCGGCGACGTGAAGACGAGTGCCGACGGCGTGTCGATCGCCTACACGGACAAGGACGGCAACGCGCAGACGCTCGACGCCGACCGCCTGATCGTGTCGGTCGGCCGCGTGCCGAACACCGACAACCTCGGCCTCGAGGCAATCGGCCTGACGGCGAACGAGCGCGGCTTCATCGACGTGGACGACCACTGCCGCACGGCGGTGCCGAACGTGTACGCGATCGGCGACGTGGTGCGCGGCCCGATGCTCGCGCACAAGGCGGAAGACGAAGGCGTGCTGGTCGCGGAAGTGATCGACGGCCAGAAGCCGCACATCGACTACAACTGCATTCCGTGGGTGATCTACACGTACCCGGAAATCGCATGGGTCGGCAAGACGGAGCAGCAGCTGAAGGCCGAAGGCCGCGAGATCAAGACGGGCAAGTTCCCGTTCTCGATCAACGGCCGCGCGCTCGGCATGAACGCGCCGGACGGTTTCGTGAAGATGATCGCGGACGCGAAGACCGACGAGCTGCTCGGCGTGCACGTGATCGCGGCGAACGCGTCGGACCTGATCGCGGAAGCCGTGGTGGCGATGGAGTTCAAGGCGGCGTCGGAAGACATCGCCCGCATCTGCCATCCGCACCCGTCGATGTCGGAAGTGATGCGCGAAGCGGCGCTCGCGGTCGACAAGCGCTCGCTGAACAGCTGAGCGCGGTATAGCGCCGGCCGGCCACCGGCTGGCGCAACCGTCTCATGACGAGGGCGGGCGGGGTTTTCCCGCTCGCCTTTGTTTTTTCCGGTTTGCCCTGATGAACGTCACCGAATACTACACGCGCGAGTTGACTACGCGCGGCTATCAGTCCGATCCCGCTCAGCGCGCGGCCGTCGATCGCCTGCAGCGCTGTTTCGACGAATGGGTCGACTACAAGGCGCGCCGCTCGAACGCGTTCAAGAAGCTCATCAATCACCCGGATCTCCCGCGCGGCGTCTACATGTGGGGCGGTGTCGGCCGCGGCAAGAGCTTCCTGATGGACAGCTTCTACGCGGTGGTGCCCGTGCAGCGCAAGACGCGCCTGCATTTCCACGAATTCATGCGCGAAGTGCACCGTGAGCTCGAGGAACTGAAAGGGCAGGCCGATCCGCTCGACGAACTCGCGCGACGCATCGCGAAGCGTTACCGGCTGATCTGCTTCGACGAGTTCCACGTGTCGGACATCGCCGACGCGATGATCCTGTACCGTCTGCTCGACCGCCTGTTCAACAACGGCGTGCAGTTCGTGATGACGTCCAATTACGATCCCGATGACCTGTATCCGGATGGCCTGCATCGCGACCGCATGCTGCCGGCGATCGCACTGATCAAGGAAAAGCTCGACGTGCTCAACGTCGATGCGGGGGTCGACTATCGCCAGCGCACGCTCGCGCAGGTGAAGATGTATCACACGCCGCTCGGCGCGGAGGCCGATCGCGAATTGCGCCATGCATTCGGCAAGCTCGCGGCCGTGCCCGACGAGAGCCCGATCCTGCATATCGAGAAGCGCGAGCTGAAGGCGCTGCGCAAGGCGGATGGCGTCGTGTGGTTCGATTTCGCGACGCTGTGCGGCGGTCCGCGTTCGCAGAACGACTACCTCGAGCTGGCGAGCCGCTTCCATGCGATCGTGTTGTCCGAGGTGCCGCAGATGTCGCCGCGGATGGCGTCCGAGGCCCGCCGCTTCACGTGGCTCATCGACGTGCTGTACGACCACAAGGTCAAGCTGCTGATGTCGGCGGCGGTGCCGGCCGAGGCGTTGTATGTCGAAGGTCCGATGGCCAACGAATTCGCGCGTACGGTGTCGCGCATCGTCGAGATGCAGTCGAAGGAGTATCTCGAAACACCGCGCCGCATCGTCGATACGTCGTTGACCTGAGCCGATTGCTGGTTTGGGTAATTGGCGGTATTTAAACGTCAATTTCGGTTAAATTCAGCGAATCTCCGGGTATTTTCGGATTTGTCTTATATTCATCGTTGAGGTGAGCCGATATTGTGGTGTCATGGTTATTAAGGCTGGAGATGTCCATGACACCGTATCGCGATTTGACCGACCACGAATGGCGCCGCGTCGCGCCGCTTCTGCCCGAAATGCAGCCGCGCACCGAGTTGCGCGGCCGGCCGTTAGCCAATACGCGGGCCGTGCTGAACGGTGTGCTTTGGATAATCTACAGTGGTGCCACATGGTCGGCCATGCCGCGCCGTTACCCGTCGTATCAAACATGCCACCGACGCTTCAAGGTGTGGCACGAAACGGGCACGCTGATGAACGTGATGCGTGAGCTCTATGGCGACGCCGGCATGAATCTCTGCAATGAACTGTCCGCGCGGATGCGCAAGCACACGCAATCGAAGGCGGCGGAGGCGCGTAGCAACGCGGCACCCGCGTATCGTGCGCCGGACAGCTATCCATCGGATGCGATGAAGCACGCGGCGTGAGGCCCATCGGTTTTTCGTTGTGCGCGCACCAAAAGAAATCGGCCTGGCGACGTCGTCGCAGGCCGATTTTTCATTGAGCCGCGCGTTCTGGCGCGTACGGCGTTATTGCTGGCGAACCCAGGTCTGCGACCGGCCCAGCAGCGACACGCCGATGTAGCCGCGCACCACGAGCTTCTGGCCGCCGTCTTCAAGCGTCATCTTGCACTTGTAGACCTTGCCGTTCTCCGGGTCGAGAATGTTGCCGCCGTCCCAGTGGTCGCCGTCCTTCTTCATCGCCTTGATGATCGTCATACCCTTGATGAGCTGATCCTTGCGCTCGTCCGTGCACGCAGTGCAGCGGCGATCGGGCGTATCGTTCGCGCCGAGGCCCTTGACGACCTTGCCCGTCAGCGCGCCGTCGCCGTCCTCGGCGATCTGCACGAGTGCCTTCGGTTGATGGGTGTTGTCGTCGATCGTTTGCCACATGCCGACGGGGCTGTCGGCTTGTGCGAACGTGGGAGCTGCGCACGCGAGCAGGGCGCCGGCGATGGCGGTTGCGCGCAACGGGCGGGTCAGTTGAATCATTGTCGTCCTCCTTGTTTTGCATGTCGGTTCGATTCGCTCGCACGACCGTCTGCATGGGGCGGGCATGTTGCGAGCTTCGCCAGAATACGTGAAACCGCACGCCGCGTTTGATAGAGGGGACTCTAATCGAAACGGCCAGCATGACGCTGGCCGTTTCGTGACTCTGTGGTGACCGATCAGTTGAGCTGATAAGAGAACGCCGCGTTGATGCGCGGGCTGCGTGACGCGCTTTCGACCGGCGCATCGCCGACCGGTTTGGCGACGTTCAGGTCGAGACTGTAGTAGCGGCTGTCCGTGAGCCGCACACCGATGCCGACCGATGACATGCGGTTCGGCGATGGCGTGCCCGCGTGCAGATATACGCGCGCCATGTCGTACGCGATGTACGGCGTGATCGATTTCAGATACGTCCAGCCCGGCGTGAAGCCGCGGTTGATTTCCAGCGACATCCCCCAGCCCGAGTCGCCCGACGTTTCGCCCGGCTGATAGCCGAGCGCGTAACGGGTCGAGCCGAACGAGACCTGTTCGGACGTCGGCAGCGAGTCGGGACTGTATTGCCCGGTCAGCGAAACCGACGTGCCGATCCGGAACGGCCATTCGTTCGTCTGCGTGAAGGTCGCGCCGGTGCGAACGAAGGTCAGCGAGATCGGGCTGTCCACCGAGGTCGTCGTCGTACCGATGGTGATGTCCTGCGCTTTCGACGCACCGAGGATGTTGAAGCCCTTCGCGACGTTGACGCTCAGCTTCTGCACCTGTTTCGGCTGGACGCTCGTGTAGTCGAGCTGCATCTGCAGCACGCGGACTTGCGAGCGCGTGTCGATGCTGTTGCCGTTGATCTTGCTCTGGTAACGGTCTTCGTTGTGCGACGCATAGCCGGACACCGTGCCGAGCAGGCTGCGCTGATTGTTCAGCAAGATCGGATAGGAAGCCGAAAGACCCAGTTTCTCGTTCTTGACCGTGCGCTCGACCGACGACGGCAGGCCGGGATTGTCGGTCGGCTTGCCGCGATACGTGCTGGCATCGAGGCGCGTGATCAGGCCGTTGCTGCCGACCGGCACCGCGCCGCTGAACGCGAAGTAGGTCTGTTTGTCGCGTCCCGGCGGCGCGAGCGCCGAAATGCTCAACTGCTCGCCGAAACGCGTCAGGCCGTTTTCGGTCGCGGTGATGAGGCCCTGGACGCCCGGGTGGTTGAAGTCGATCCCCGTGCTGACGTTGAACGGCTTGCGATCGACCGCAAGTTCGAGCGTCGTCGCGCCGTCGGTGGTTTGCGGCGGCGGCACGTTCGCCTTCACCGTGAGTCCGGGCAACAGCCCGAACGTGTTCACGTAACGCTCGAACGTCGCGCGGCGCAGCGGGCGATCGGCCGTGATGTGCGCGGCAATCGCGCGAATCTTCGGTTCCATCGCGCCGGGTTTGCCGGTGACCTTGACGTCCGACACATAGCCTTCGACCACCGTGATGCGCACGACGCCGTTCTCGAACGTCTGCGCGGGAACGAACGCGAACGACAGCGCGTAGCCGCGTTCCTGGTACAGCTTCGTCACGCCGTTGGCGGTTTCGATCAGCTCGCCGATCGTGATGTCCTTGCCGACGAGCGGCGTGAAGCGGCGCGTGATTTCCTCGAACGGTATCGACTTCACGCCTTCGACCTGGAACGTCTTCGGCGTCAGGTGCCGCGACAGCAGCTCCTGTAATTGCGGCGCCTGCGGCGCGACCTGAACGGTGACGTTCGGGCCCGTCTTCGGTGCGTTGATCTGGGGAAGGGAGTCGAGCGGGTTGCCGCCGACGCGCGTTTGCGCCTGTGCCGTGCCTGCTGCCGCGATGGCGAGCAGCATCATCCATCTGTCGAGTCTGGATTTCATTGTTCTTCCTCGTAGGCCTTGCTTTTCGTCTTCTTTGTAATGCCGGCACGCGACACCTGGGTGTCGCGCGCCGCGTGCCGCCATGCCGGTTGTGTTCGTACGGCCGCGCCATTCGCTCCGGCTGCGATGGCGCGGCCGTCCTCCTTACTTGCCGACGCTACCCAGCGTACCCAGCAACCCCGTGACCGGCGCCAGCAGGCCCGTCGAAGCGCCGCCCGACGATGCCGTACCCGACACGCTGCCGACCAGCGACGTGACCGGCGCGAGCGGGCTCGAGCCCCCGGACCCTGCTGCACCGCCCACTGCGCCGGTGACAGTATTCAGCAAACCGGTGACGGGCGCGAGAGGGTTTGCACTGCCTGCGCCGCCCGTCGCGCCGCCGAGCGCGCCGGTGACCGTCGAGACGAGGCCCGTGACCGGTGCGAGCGGGCCGCTGCCCGAGCCGCCCGTTGCGCCGGTGAGCGAGCCGAGCGGTGTCGAACCGAGACCCGACAGCAGGCCGCCGAGCGGATTCGTCGAAGCGGAACCCGACGACGAGCCGTTCTGGACGGTTGCCGTCGAGCCGCCGACGAGACTCGTGATCAGGCCGGGGATCGGGGCTGCGCCGTTCGGGCCGTTCGGATTGACGAGGCCGCCCGCGTTGGTCACGGTGTTGCCGACCGCGGTGACGAGCTGGCCGACGTCGCCGACGAGCGGCTGGCTCGACGTCCCGCCGACCTGCTTGCCGGCCGAGCTGATGGCGCCGCCGATCTGGCCGAGCAGGCCCGAGACGGGTTGGCCGAGGCCGGTCGTCGTGCCGACCTGCTGCGTGACCTGGCCGGCCGTGATCACGAGCGGCGTGATCGCCGAGCTGATCGGTTGCGTGACCTGCTGCACGGCGCCCGACGACAGCGTCGAGCCGATCGTCGTGCCGGCGGCCGTCAGGCCGTTGGCGACCGTGTCGAGCACGGAGCCGACCGGCGTCGTGACCGGTGCGAGCGGCGCCAGCGGGCCCGTGCCCAGCGCCTTGACCGTCGAGCTCAGGCCGGACACCGTGTTGCTCGTCGCGCCGACGACGTTGCCGAGACCGGCGACCGTCGTGCCGACCGGATCCTTGATCGAGCCGGTCTGGCCGAGCCCGTTGCTCAACGCATCGGCGGCCGCGTCGATGATCGTGCCGGTGCTCGACACGGTGCTGCCGACGCCCTTCGTCACGCCGTCGCCGAGGCCCGGCAGGCTGACGTTCCCGATGGTGCTGCCAAGGTCGGTCGCGGTCTGGCCGAGCGTGCTGACGGCGCCCTTGGTACCGGTCGTCGTGCCGCTGGTGCCGCTCGTCCCGCTGGTGCCGCTCGTGCCACTGGTGCCGCTCGTCCCGCTGGTGCTGGCACTCGGCGGCGCGCTGACGCTGTTGCCGCCGCACGCGGCGAGCAGGCAGGCCGTCGCGAAAACGGTAAGGGGTACGCGCCATTGGCGCAGGGTGGTCGTCGTGTTGGAACGCTGGGGCATGATGGACTCCTCGCTGTCTTGTCGATGAATGGATGTCGGATTACTTGTGCGTGCCGCCGAGCAAGCCGCCGATCAGCGACGTGACGGGTGCGAGCAGGTTCGTGCCGGAGCCGGAGCTCGTGACGGCACCCGTGCTGCCGCTCAGCGCCGGCGCACTGACGGTGCTGGTGGCTGCGGGGACCGGAGCTGCAATCGGATTGCCGCCGCCCGTTACGCCGCCGAGTGCGCCGGTGACGGCGCCGAGGAGACCCGTGACCGGTGCGAGCGGGCCGCCGCTGGTACCGCCCGTTGCGCCGCCGAGCGCGCCGGTGACCGTCGAGACGAGGCCGGTAACCGGTGCGAGCGGGCCGCTGCCGCCGCCCGTTGCGCCGCCCAGTGCGCCGGTGACCGTCGAGACGAGGCCGGTCACCGGAGCGAGCGGGCCGCTGCCGCCGCCTGCTGCGCCGCCCAGTGCGCCGGTGACGGTCGACACAAGGCCTGTGACCGGAGCGAGCGGGCCGCTGCCGCCGCCTGCTGCGCCGCCCAGTGCGCCGGTGACGGTCGACACAAGGCCTGTGACCGGAGCGAGCGGGCCGCTGCCGCCGCCCGTTGCGCCGCCGAGTGCGCCGGTCACCGTGGAAACGAGACCTGTGAGCGGGGCGAGCGGGTTGGTCGCGCCGCCGGTGCTGCCCGTAAGCAGGCCGCCGACGGCCTTCACGGTGTTGCCCGTCGACGAGACGGTGCCGCCGAGGCCGGTGGTGACCGGGTTGCCGCCCGTCGATGCGAGCAGGGCGCCGGCCTGGTTCAGCCCGTTGCCGACCGTGCCGAGCAGCGTGTTGACCGGTGCGCCGAGGCCGGTTGCCGCGCCGATCGTCTGCGTCGTCTGGCCGACCATCGTCGTGATCGGTGTGATGGCCGAGCTGACCGTTTGCGTGACCTGCTGGATCGGGCCGGTCGACAGCACGTTGGTGAGCGTGGTGCCGCCGTTCGACACGGCGCCGCCGAGCGTCGATACGAGGCCGCCGACGGCGCCCGTGACCGGCGCGAGCGGCGACAGCGGGCCGCTGCCGAGGCTCGTGACCAGATTGCCGGTTTGCGTGACTGCGCCGCCGAGCTGATTGACCACGCCGCCGGTGCTGGCGACCGTGGTGCCGACCGGATCCTTCGTCGCGCCAAGCTGGCCGAGGCCGCTGCCGAGGCCATTGCCCAGCGCAGTGACCGCGCCGCCTACGCTTTGCACGATGCCGCCCGCGGCTTGCGTGGTGGCGGGATTGACGCCCGGCAGCGACTGGCCGGCGATGACGGTGCCGAGGCCCGTGACGGTGCTGCCGAGGCCCGTGGCGATCGTGCTGGTTTGTGCGAGGACAGTTCCCACGGCGTTCGACGAGACACCCGAGGTGCCGGACGTACCACTCGTTCCCGACGTTCCGCTGGTGCCGGACGTGCCGCTCGTACCCGAGGTTCCGCTGGTACCGGAGGTGCCGGACGTGCCGCTCGTGCCCGAGGTCCCGCTGGTGCCGGAGGTGCCGCTCGTACCCGAGGTGCCGCTCGTGCCGTTGCCGCCCGACGTGGAGATCGTATCGCCGCCGCCCGAGCTGGAGCCGCCGCCGAGGCCCTGGCTGATGGAGCCGGAGCCGCCGCACGCGGAGAGGGAGAGCATGGCTGCAACGGTGGCCGCGATCAGAGTCGTCCGGAACACGCCATGAGGGATAACCTTAATGTCCATTTCTTCCTCGCATTAAAAATGTGTTGTGAACTGCGTTGTGTTGAGTGATGCGAGGACTACTCTGCAACTGTCGTGCCATTTCGATGGCCGACGGTTCGACAACGGGTTTTAAACGAGGCAATTCCTTGTCGGAAAAGGGACTTCCGGAAATTGAAAGATTGTTGAATCTGTTTAAGAGCGGATGAATGAGAACGGTTTCGGCCGTTTCGTAACGTAACGTCACAACATTGGCGTTACGCGTGCGGCGTAACGTGGGTCCCCCGCAGGCTTGGTGGACACGGCAATGGTTTTACTGGTGGATTAGGTGTGCACATCTAACCTATCGTAAATCCTATGTGTAAGTCATACCGAAACGCCGTACAAATACGTCGTGCTCCTGGTCTTTTTTTCCCGTCAGAGCGGTTAAAAGAGGTTGGAACTTAAATAGGATCGGATATAGAATCGGGAGCAGATGTAAGGAAATGTACGGTTCGGTACACTACGTTCGAGGAGGAGCGCTATCGCGAATGTTAACTTGCATCAAATCGTGAGCAATGCCCTTCGGGGCGACCTATAAAGAAAGCGCACCCGGTTGACGTTACAGCAGATGTGGCGAACGGTTGGGGCAAACGGCCAGATATGCGGGGATCGATACGTATAAAAGGCCAGAAAACGTAAATACAGGCACGAGGAATAAAATGAAAGCAATCATCAAGCGTTTCCTTAAGGAAAACGACGGGGTTACCGCGATCGAGTATGGGCTGATCGCGGGTCTTATTGCTGTCGCGATCGTCGCCGGGGTGACGAACATCGGCAGCAGTCTCGGTAACATGTTTACCAATCTCGGCACGTGCGTGTCGTCTCCGTCGTCTACGAACTGTTCCGCCGCCGCGATTCGGGCAACGCCGGCGAGCTAAGCCGACTTCTTCTTTTCCGGAGGTCGTCGTGGCGTGGTAGCGGGCGGACTACTTCGGTAATCCGCCCGCCCTTGCATCTGCTGCGGATCGTGGTGCGATGGGACATCTCATTTTTAGCGGGGTATTTCTGACCTGGGCCGGCTCGGTTGTGGTCAGCGATATTCGTTTCCGCCGTATTTCGAACGCGCGTGTCCTGGCCGGACTGATCGCTGGGTTTGGCGGCGCATGCATGGCGGCGAATCCATTTGGCATTTCCGTGCATCAGGCAGTGGTCGGCATGCTGGTCGGCCTGATCGGATTGATGCCGTTCTTCCTTCTGCGCGTCATGGGCGCAGCAGACGTAAAAATTTTCGCCGTGCTCGGCATCTGGTGCGGTGCGCATGCGCTGCTTTGGCTCTGGGTAGCTGCCAGTCTGGCTGCAGGGCTGCACGCGCTCGTACTGATGCTGCTGTCTCGCACGTCGCTCGGGGGCGTGTGGCGGCAGCGCGAACCGATGCTGACAGTTGGCGGGTATCGGGCGACGCCTTATGCCGCATGCCTCGCGGTGCCGGCTGCCGTCTGGTTGGTCTATCTCGTCGCAATCGGGGGCATGCGATGAAACGACAGAACGCGTGCGGGGGACGGCGACGGCAACGTGGAGCGACAGCGGTCGAGTTTGCGATCGTGTTCCCGCTGTTCTTCGTGATTTTCTACGCGATTCTGAGTTTCGGGATGATTTTCGTTATTCAGCAGAGCTTGACGCTGGCCGCGAGCGAGGGCGCGCGTGCAGGATTGGCCTATGCGCCGGACCTCACGGCGCGAGTCGCGAACGCCAAGACGACTACGCAGAACGTTCTTGGTTGGCTGAACAGCAGTCCGCCCAACGTGGTGGCGCAGCAGTGCAACTACAACGGAACGCCTACGCCGTTGCTGTACTGCCTGACAGTCACGGTCAGCTATGCGCCCGATAGCTGGATGACGATCATGCCGTTCCTCGGGGCGATCATGACTAAACCACTGACGGGTACGGCAGTGGTGCAAATTCCGCAGTCGATGCTATGAGTCGGGCATCGTGACGCGATAGACATGTCACGCGCAAATCGCGCGACAAGAAGAAACTGGTTGGCTTCATTCCGGCATCCATACGACAACATGACCAACAACTTAACGAAGATCATCGCGGGGCTGCTGATTGGGATCGCCGTTCTGCTCGGAATCTATGCATGGGTGCTCGGACGCAGCGCTTCAAGTCCCGCGCCGGCACAGCCGATGGTGTCCGCAACTGCGGTGCCTGTCGTGATTGCAACGCGTGCTTTGCCAAGTGGACAGCCGATCCCAGCTGATGCGCTGAAGATCCAGGCGACGGCGCCGGCACCGGCAGGCGCTTTCAGCGATCTTGTTCCGCTGGTTGGTCGCGTGCCGACTCGTGACATTCCGGCCTCGACTCCGGTCGTTGCTGATGCACTGGTGTCAGGGCTTGCCGAGGACGTGCAGCCGGGCGAGCGCGCGGTTGCGGTTCGCGTCGACGAAACGAACGCGGTCGGCAACCGGCTGCGGCCCGGTAATTTCGTCGACGTGTTCCTGAACCTGAAACGAGAAGTGGGCAGCACGATGCTTGACGGTGAGGTTTCGCAGACACAGGCGCGACTGCTGTTGTCGAAGGTCAGGGTGCTGTCGTTCGGCGATGCGACCGCCGAGCGCGACAGCGGCAACAACAACGGTGGTAACGGGCAACCGACCGGCGCTCGCATCGCGGTGCTCGCGGTGCCGACCGCGCAGGTCGACGCGCTGACGCTCGGCGAGGCGAGCGGCCGCCTGACCTTTGCATTGCGTAACCCGCGTGACGACGACCTTGCGCTGCAGACGGTTGCAGTCCGTACGGACAACAAGCTGTCGCCGTCGGCGCTGGCCGCAGCAGGCGTCTCGCTGCAGCAACTGTCCGGCACACCGAGAACACCGGTAGCCAGCGCAAACCTGCCGCCGTTGCCGTCGCATCTGCCGCCGCCTGCTCGGCCGAGCGGGGGCGGCGGCATCGAAGTAATTCGCGGCGGCCGCTCGGAAACGGTTGCTTATTGAATCGGATAAACGGCGATCGATATCAGCGACGACAAGCAAAAGGCCGCGCGCCGGTCTACCAAACGATGAAAAACATACTGATTGCATTCGCGATTGCCATCTGCACCGTGACCTTTACCTCGTTCGCGAGCGCCAGCGCTACGATCGAACTCGCCGTCGGTGCACAACGGCAGATTTCGGCGGGCCGTACCCTGCAGCGCGTCGCGGTCGGTGATCCGGCAGTTGCCGACGTGCTGATCATGAAGGGCAGCCGCTCGGGTTCGGTCCTGCTCATTGCGAAGGCTCCCGGCGCAACGAACGTGATGCTGTGGGAGCGCGGGCGCGATGAACCAACGATCTGGAACGTCGAGGTTGTCGACGCGGCCGCGCAAGCCGTGCTCGACGGCACTACGCCGCGCGTGAATGCATACGGCGGCACGGCTGTGCTGCAAGGTTCCGCCGCGTCGCTCGAGGCGCATGCGCGTGCGGCTGCGGTCGGCAAGAACATGAGCGGGAAGGGCGCCGTGATCGATCGCTCGACGGTTCCCGGCAAGAGTGTCGTGCAAGTTGACGTTCGGGTCGTCGAATTCAGCCGTTCGGTGCTCAAGCAGGTCGGGTTCAATTTCTTCAAGCAAAGCAACGGCTTTTCGTTCGGATCGTTTTCGCCGGGTGGCGTGCAATCTTATAGCGGTGGTTCGGGCCCGGGGACTGGGGGATACGTTCCGACGCTCGGATCGCCAGTCGCGTCCGCATTCAACTTGGTCGTGAACGCGGCCGGGCGCGGCATCTTTGCCGACCTGTCTCTGCTGGAGGCGAACAATCTCGCGCGCGTGCTGGCCGAGCCGACACTGGTCGCGCTGTCCGGCCAGAGCGCGAGCTTCCTCGCGGGTGGCGAGATTCCGGTGCCATCGCCGCAGGGGCTGGGTTCGACGGCGATCCAGTGGAAGCAATACGGCGTCGGGCTCTCGTTGACGCCGACGGTCTTAAGTCCGAGCCGGATCGCGCTGAAGGTCGCGCCCGAATCGAGTCAGCTCGACTTCGTGAACAGCGTGACGATCAGCGGCGTCGCAGTGCCCGGCATTACGACGCGCCGCGCGGACACGACAGTCGAACTGGGTGACGGAGAGAGCTTCGTGATCGGCGGCCTGATCGATCGCCAGACGATGTCGAACGTAAGCAAGGTGCCCTTGCTCGGCGATCTGCCCATCATTGGGACGTTCTTCAAGAATCTGAGCTATCAGCAGAACGACAAGGAACTGCTGATCATCGTGACGCCGCATCTCGTCGCGCCGATTGCCAAGGGTGCGGTGTTGCCTGCAACACCCGGCGAGTTGTCCGAGCAACGCGACGGGCCGGTCTGGAAATCGTATCTGGGCGGAGCTGCGTCGCCCGACGCTGCTCCCGGATTTTCGAAATGAGTGGAATGTCTCGCGGCTTGCGATGCAACGCCACGCCTTGTGCAATCGGGGGTGTTCGACATGAATGCACGAATTCAATCATTGTGTGAACCCGCCGTGACCGACTATTTTGTTTGTGCGTCGCCGCATGAGGCGCATGTCCGCTGGCTGGCCGATACGCTTGTGTCGGCCGGCGCGGTCGAGGCCGCATCGCTCGACCCGGGTGTGCTGGCGCAGCGCATTACGGGCCTCAATCCGGCGCTCGTCTTCATCGATTTCTCGGACGGCAGCACGGCGGCGAGCATCACCGCGGCTGCGATTCGCGCCACACATCCGGGGCTGCCGATTGTCGCGCTGGGTTCGCTCGCACAGCCGGAGAGCACGCTCGCTGCATTGCGCGCCGGTGTCCGCGACTTCATCGACGTGTCGGCTCCGGCGGAAGATGCGTTGCGCACGACTCGCGGGTTGCTGGCGAACGTCGGCGAGCCGGCGAGCCGCCACGGCAAGCTTGCTGCACTGCTCGGCGCGCGCGCGGGCATGGGAGTGAGCACGCTCGCAGCGAATCTGGCCGTATGGTTGCAGAAGCGCTCGGTGAGCCCGGAGGGGAGTGGCGAGCCGAACGGCGGGATGCCAGCCGGTCGCCAGACCGCGCTCGTCGACCTCGGCCTGCCAGCGGGCGATGGCGCGTTGTTCCTGAATACACGCTGCGAATTCCATTTCATCGATGCGGTTCACAACCTTCGTCGCATCGACCGGACCTTCGTGAATACCGCGCTGACCCGGCATGAGAGCGGCGTCGCGTTGACGACGCTGCCGACGGATCTCGGCGCGCTGCGCGACGTGTCGTACGCGTCGTGCGCCGGTTTGCTGAATCGGTTTCGCGCATTCTTCGATCAGCAGATCGTCGATCTCGGCGGTTTTTCGAACCGCGAATTCGTTGCACAGATCATGAGTTCCGCCGACGAAGCATGGCTTGTCTGCGATCAGGGCGTTGCATCGATCGTGTCGGCGGCCGATTTGCTCACCGGGCTGCGCGACGCGGGTGTCGACACCGATCGTGTACGGCTCGTCGTCAACCAGTACGACCCTGCACTCGATCTGACGCCCGCGCAGATCGCGGAGAGACTCGGACTGTCGCTGGTCGGCACGTTGCCTTCGCGCCGCGTCGCGATCGGCCACGCGGCAAACCAGGGCCGACTCATCGTCGATATGGCGGAGCGCGATCCGTACGTGCGTGCGCTCGACTCGCTCGCCGCGCGGTTGCCGGGCGTGTCGATTCGTCCGGCTGTACCGCGTCCGGCGTCTGGCCTGTCCGCGCTGAAGCGCTTCATTCAACCTTCGTCCAAGCGGTCGTAAGCGATGGCACACGACATTCAATTTGCCGACGGCTCAGCGCCGTTTTCCCAGACGCAGCAATTCCACGACATCAAGAATGCCGCACACGAACACTTGCTGACGCGCATCGAAGAGTTGGGCGCCGAGTTCGGCAGATGGTCCCGTCAGGCGATCAACCAGTTCGTCGACCTCGAGATCGACAGCTTCGTGCGCCTGCGCCGCATTCCGCTCAACGAGAACGAGGTACGGACGGTTGCGGAGGCGTTGACGAAGGAACTCGCGGGTTTCGGGCCCATCGAGGATTTACTCGCGGACCCGGCGGTCGAGGACATCCTGATCAACGGCTACAACGACGTGTATGTGTCGCGTCATGGGATCCTTGCCAAGCTGCCCGTGCGCTTCACCGACAACGCGCACCTGTTGCGGATCGTGCGGCGGATCCTCGCGCCGATCGGTCGCCGTCTCGACGAGTCGAACCCGATGGTCGATGCACGGCTGCCCGACGGCGGTCGCGTCAACGTGGTGATTGAGCCGCTGTCGATCGACGGTCCGGTCGTGTCGATCCGGAAATTCCGCAAGGATCCGCTGAAGCCGTCCGACCTGCTCGGCAACGGAACGTTCAACGAAGAGATCAACACGTTGCTTCAGGCGGCAGTCGAGGCGCGCTGCAACATTCTCGTGTCGGGCGGTACGAGTTCCGGCAAGACGTCGCTCCTCAACGCGCTCGCGTTCCATATTCCGGAGATCGAGCGTGTCGTGACAATCGAGGATACGGCGGAACTGTCGCTAAACCACCCGCACGTCGTGCGGCTCGAAAGCCGGCCGGGCGGGTTCGACGGTACCGGCGTCGTGTCGATTCGCGACCTGCTGCGCAATACGTTGCGGATGCGTCCGGACCGGATCATCGTCGGCGAAGTGCGCGGCGGCGAGGTGCTGGAAATGCTCCAGGCAATGAACACAGGCCACGACGGCTCGATGGGCACCGTGCATGCGAGTTCGCCGCGCGAGTGTCTGTACCGTCTCGAGATGCTGGCCGGTTTCGCAGGTTTTCAGGGCACCGAGTCGAGCCTGCGTCGGCAGATCGCGAACGCCATCGACTTCATCGTGCAAATCGGACGCCTGTCGAACGGGCGGCGACGAATTCTATCGATCACCGAAGTGACCGGGCTGTCCGACAACATCATCGCGACCCAGGAGCTTTACCGCTATGAAGCGCGCGTGACACCGGAGGGCGAGGAAGTCGACCACTGGGAAACCCTGGGCATTCATCCGCATTCGCCGAAGCTTGCACGCTTTCGCCAGACGCTGACGAGTGGTGGGTTCGGCGATGGCGGATTCGGTGGGGGCGGCTTTGGCGGTGGTGGGTTCGGCCGCGGCGGCGGGGGCTTCAATGTATAGCGCAATGGTATGGGCGCTGGCGATCGCGATGCTGTGTGTCGCGGCTGCGATGGTGCTGTGGCATCACGCGGAGACCCGGCGCGTACGGACCGACGCGAAGCGTTTCATTGACAGCCGGCTCGAGCCTCGCGCACGCGTCCCCGCATCGGCGGCATCTGCGCCGGCGGCTGGGGCCGTGCGCGCCGTGCAGCAACCGGGGACGGCACGGAAGGTATCGTCCGAGGCCTTCGGGGCGCACTGGTATGGGACTGCCTCGGAATATCTGTCCAACCTTGCGAGCCGCGCGGGGATAGACGATGCGCGCGGCAAGGCAGTCGTCGCGCTTGTCGTGCTTGTCGTGGCTGCGGTCATCGCGGGCAGCCACGGCGGCATGCTGGCGTGTTTCGCGGCACTCATTTGCGGAAGCGCGATACTCGGCGTCTGGCTCGCATCGCGGATTCAGCGGCGGCGGCTGAAAATTGTTCGGCAGATTCCGTCGTTTCTCGACGGGATCGTGCGTCTCGTGACGCTCGGCAACAGCGTGCCTGCTGCTTTTCAGTCCGCGCTGTTGACGACCGAGGAGCCGCTGCGCGGCTGTCTCGACGTCGTGTCGAGGATGTTGCGGAGCGGTATCGAGATCGACCGCGCCATGATGCACATCGCGAAGATCTACCGGGCCGAAGAGTTCGAGCTCGTCGGCTCGGTGCTGCGCTTGTCGGTCAAATATGGCGGTCGCGCGGATGTGATGCTTGAACGGATGGCCGTATTCATGCGCGATCTCGAGCAAGCCGAGCGTGAATTGACCGCGATGTCGTCGGAGACGCGACTGTCCGCGTTCGTCCTCGTCATGCTGCCGATTGCAATCGGCAGCTTTGTCGTGATGACCAATCCGAAGTATCTGTACGGAATGTGGAGCGATCCGAGCGGGCGGTCGCTGCTCATGATCGCGTTCCTGGCCCAAGTGGTAGGCAGCATATGGCTGTATCGAATGGCTCGGCTCAGGTGAGGCTATGACGGCGACTCAAATCGGAGCGATTGCATTGGCCGTGGGTGCACTCGGGGTGCTGCTGCTCGGGATGGCCGTGACGTTACGTGCGAATGCCGCGGCGCGCGCCGAACGAGCATTGGTCGATGCGCTGGATCGGCGCATGGCTGCATTGGAGGCGGCGAAGGCGCGACCATCGCAGGATGGCGAGGCTCCGGCGAAAGCCAACGTGCGCGGCGGGCAGCGTGTCGATCGTTGGCTGGATCGCCTGTCGGCGGCAGGCATGCGGTGGCTGGATACCGGCTTCGGCAAATATGCTGTCGCGGAAGAAGATCGTCGCCTCCTGGAGCAATGCGGGTATGTCGATGCACGGACGCGTGGGCTGTTTCTGAGTGCACGGGTCGCGTGCGGGATCGCGTTGCCGCTGCTGTTCGCAATCTTCGCGAGCGGGCGCGTGAAAGGCAGTATCTGGATGGTCGGCATGTGCGGTGCCTTCGCGCTCGGCTTCATGCTGCCGAAACTCTATGTGCAGCGCCGCGCCGCGTCGCGGCGACAGAGCGTCGTCGACGAACTGCCGTTACTCGTTGACATGCTGCGCTTGCTGCAGGGTGTCGGCCTGTCGCTCGATCAAAGCCTGCAGGTCGTGACGAACGATTTTCGGGGGATGCTGCCGGTACTGTCGTCGGAGGTGGGAATCGCGCAGCGTCAGTTCGCCGCAGGCCGTACGCGCGAGCAGTCGCTGCAACGGCTGTCGAGTGGATTCGACAACGAAGATCTGCGCGCGATCGTGCGATTAATGATTCAGGTCGACAAGCATGGTGGCGCGGTGCAGGAACCGCTCAAGCAGTTCGGCGACCGTTTGCGTGAGACGCGTCGAGCGATGCTGCGCGAACGGATCGGTAGATTGACGGTAAAGATGACGGGCGTAATGGTGCTGACGCTGTTACCTGCTCTGCTGATCGTAACGGCGGGGCCGGGCATGCTGGCGGTGATGCGCGCGTTGTCGTCGCAGCATTGAAGGATGGAAGGACAGACGATGAAGCGAATCGGCGAAGCGGTAACCCGGGCGGGCATGCTGGCGGTGGCGCTGCTGCTCAGCGCATGCGCAACCAAGGAAAGCGGGTATGGCGTCGGCGCACAGACCGAGCGTGCGGCACTGATGCAAGCCGCAGATCAGAAGCAATCCGTGCCGGATACGCCGGGGATGTATCTGGGTCTGATTCAGCGCATGCAAGCGCAGGGCCTCTATTATGCTTCGCTCGCGCACATCGATGCATATGACAAGACATACGGTGTCATGCCGGAATCGATCCTGTTGCGTGCGGATGCGCTGCGGATGACCGACCAGCCGGCCGCAAGTGCGGCTGTGTATGCACAGTTGCTGAAGACGCCACTTGCGGCGCGCGGTTATCGCGGGCTTGGGTTGCTTGCGGGCGCCGCAGGCGATTTCGATCGTGCCGTGCAGGCGTTGACGCAAGCATCGGAGCTCGCGCCGACGGATCCGTCGCTACTGTCCGACCTCGCTTATGCGAAATTGCGCAGCGGCGACGTCGTCGGCGCGCGCGTACCGCTGATGAAGGCTGCCGAACTCGATCAGCGCAATCCGAAAATCGTCAGCAACCTTGCGCTGTATCTGTTTGCGGCAGGGCGTGCGCAGGATGCGCAACGGCTGATGAACCAGCAGCATCTGTCGCCGGAAATTCGAAAGGACATCAGTGGCGATGCCGCGAAGATCGCCGCGGCGGCGCGTGCGCAGCAGCGCGCAATCGCGACGCCGCCGGTGGTGTCGCGGCCCGGCGCGACGACGCCAATCACGCCGATGGCGAACAACTTCGGTTACGACCAAACTGTGCCGCTGCTGCAACGGTTTTCACAATGAACAGGCATTCGGGGAACGACATGAGCGACAACACACGGAATCGAAGCGCATGCGCGGGCCGGATTGCGATGCTGGTCGCGATCATCTGCATCGTAACGGATTCCGGCACTGCATATGGTCAAGATGCCGTGATACTGGGTGCGTCCGACGTTGGCCGCTCGACCAAAGACTGGCTCGCGATGCAACGCGACAACCGCGCGGCGGCGCCGACGCAACCTGTGTTCGGTGACGTCGCGTCGCTTGCGTACCAACGCTATCTCGATTCGTTCAAGAACAAGATCCCTGATTCGATGAGTTCGCAACTCGGCGCTGTGGGCGGCATGTCGGGCGGCGGACAGGGCGGGCAATAAAGCGGGATGACCATGCGTGCAGATCAGTCGCACACGGCACGGCGGGGGAGCGCCGGTAGTCCCGGGATCAGTCGCCAGCGCGGTAGCGTCGCGATCATGGCGACGATCTGGACGCTGGTTGCGATCATTATTCTGGGCGCGATCGACGTCGGCCATTTCTATGCCGAAAGACGCCGGATGCAAGCAGCGGCTGATTTGGCCGCGTTATCGGCAGTCTCTCAGGTGACGACCGACGTGACTTGCCAGGCAGCGAGGACCGCAGCCAGTCAAATCGCGAACCCGGCGACGAATGCATTGCCGGCGGGTTCGAAAGTTTCCGTGTCGTGCGGCATCTGGACCGCGCCTCAGGGCAGCAGCAGCGCGCAGTTCACACGGGTGTCGGGCGACCCGATTATCGGTAACCAGTGCGCTGGGCTCTCTGCCGGAACGGTCAATGGCCAATCGACCAACGCCGTTTGCGTCACGGTGACCGAGCCGGTCGACGGGATTTTTCGCGGTGGCGTCACGATTGGCGGATCGGCCATTGCCAAGAGCGTACCGACAGATACTTTTACGTTGACCACGTCGCTTGCAGCGTTGAACGGCGGATTGGCCAATCAATTGCTCAAGGCGCTGACAAGGTCAAACGACAATGCGCTGAATCTCCAACTGGTCGACTATCAAGGACTCGCGCAAGTCAACTTGAAGCTGGCCGGCATTCTTGCCAATCTCCCGGTCGGCACCAGTACAGGCGTGCTGAATGGCACCGTGACGCTCGGTCAACTGGCTAATGCCGCGGTGCAGGCGGCGACGCAGCAGAGCGTAGCCGCGGCGAACCTGAAGGTGCTGAATGCACTAGTCATCGCCCTTTGTCCGGGGGGAGTGTGTGGCGGGCCGCAGATCGCGCTCGGTCAACTGGTTTCCGCTGCGACTGCGACGGGAAGCTCTGCCGTCAATGCCAGCGTCAATGCTCTCGGATTGCTGTCGACGGCATTGCAGATCGCGAACGGCACGAATTCGGTCGACATTCCCAGCGTCACGGTTCAGACGCCTACGGCGCTCTCACCGCTACTGAACGTGACCGTATCGGGTTCAGTCAAGTTGGGGGCCAATCCGCCGTCCACGGCGAGCGGTCTGCCCGGGCCGTTGAATTGCGGGACGTCCGATTGCACGACCAGCACGTCGACCGCGCAGGGCAACGTGTTTCTCAATACGTCTATCTCGCTGCTGTCAAGCTGCCCCACCGGTGGATTGGTCTTTCCGGGCGGTAGTTGTCCGTCAGGTAGTCCGACGCCGCTTGCCGCCGTTCAATTGCCGATTACGGCGTATGTGGCTCCCGCCACGGCCGGTCTGGCGTCCGTCAGCTGTTTGGCGGACGGTACGAAAAGCGCGACAGTGAACGTGCAGACCGGAGTAGTCGCTGTCTATATCGGCGGGGCTTCGAGTACGAAGATCAATCTCTCTGCTCCGTCCGGGTATTCACCCGATGGTAGCGCGGCGCCGATTCCGCTGGTGACCGTCAATCTGAGTAGTTTGCTCAATCTGCTTAACCTCGGCGGACTGTCGTCTACGCTGGCCGTATTGATCAAGACCCTGACGCTAGGTATCGTCGATCTGAACGCAATTTCGGTCAACATTGGCTTGCGGCCCGGGCAAATGACGACAGTGCCCGTCGCTAATCAAAGTCCAACGCCGTTGCTGTTCTCATATCCGGGTTCTCAATCATCCGCTGCACCGAATCCACCCTCGCCGTACATGCTGGGCACGGGAACGGACCAGTTTCTGTCGCCCGCGGTGACTGGCATCACGAATAATGGTCTGACGGTGTCGTTGACGCTGGGTGACAGTGGATTGCTTGGGGCGCTGAAAGCAGTAGGCATCGATCTGAGCGGGGTATTGAGTCAGTTGTTGAGTAACCTTCTCGGACCGCTTCTGAGCGCACTCGGGAACACGCTCGTTCCGCTCCTCCTGCAACCGATCGATTCGCTCCTGACTTCCGTCACGGGCCTGCTCGGCCTGAGCCTAGGGAACGCCTATGTCACCAACACGCCGGATTCGATCAAATGCGGCAATCCCATGCTGGTTCAATAAATGCCTGAACGTTCTGTTACCGAAGCAGCCGGTATCGTCGCCGCCCGCAGCTGGCCGCTGATCTGCAACACCAAGCAACCCGTCAATTACTGAAGCCGCACCCGAAACATGAGAACCACGCCCGCAATCGAAGAGCTCGACCTGTACGTCTGGGAAGGCAAGGCGGACATCGTCGACCGCGTCGCCCGGTGCATGGCGAGCTTCGACGTCGAAGTGATCCGCGCCGACAACGCGACGGTCTCGCCCGAGCGCGCCGCGATGCGGCGGTCGCTGGCGATCATCAGCGTGACGATGATCGAAGGCGGCGCGGCATTCCTGCGCGACTGGCAGGCCAATATCGGCATGCCGGTCGTCTGGGTCGGCGCGGCGCGCGACCACGACGCGTCGCAGTATCCGCCCGAGTATTCGCACATCCTGCCGCTCGACTTCACGTGCGCGGAACTGCGCGGCATGATCGGCAAGCTCGTCACGCAACTGCGCGCGCACGCCGCCGAAACGTTGCGGCCGTCGGAACTCGTCGCGCACTCCGAATCGATGCAGGCGCTGCTGCACGAAGTCGATACGTTCGCCGACTGCGACACCAACGTGCTGCTGCACGGCGAAACCGGCGTCGGCAAGGAGCGCATCGCGCAGCTGCTGCACGAAAAGCATTCCCGCTATCGGCACGGCGAGTTCGTGCCGGTGAACTGCGGCGCGATTCCGGACGGCCTGTTCGAATCGCTGTTCTTCGGCCATGCTAAAGGGTCGTTCACGGGCGCGGTTGTTGCGCATAAAGGCTATTTCGAGCAGGCGGCCGGCGGCACGCTGTTCCTCGACGAAGTCGGCGATCTGCCGCTGTACCAGCAGGTCAAGCTGCTGCGCGTGCTCGAGGACGGCGCGGTGCTGCGCGTCGGCGCGACGGCGCCGGTCAAGGTCGATTTCCGTCTGGTCGCGGCGAGCAACAAGAAACTGCCGCAGCTCGTGAAGGAAGGGCTGTTCCGCGCCGATCTCTACTATCGGCTTGCGGTGATCGAACTGAGCATCCCGTCGCTGGAAGAGCGCGGTGCGGTGGACAAGATCGCGCTGTTCAAGTCGTTCGTCGCCCAGGTGGTCGGCGAGGAGCGGCTCGCCGAGTTGTCGGACCTGCCGTACTGGCTCACGGATTCGGTGGCGGACAGCTATTTTCCCGGCAACGTGCGCGAATTGCGCAACCTGGCCGAGCGCGTCGGCGTGACGGTACGGCAGACGGGCGGCTGGGATGCCGCGCGGCTGCAGCGGCTGATCGCGCACGCACGCAGTTCGGCCCAGCCGGTGCCGGCGGAGAGTGCGGCCGAGGTGTTCGTCGATCGCAGCAAGTGGGACATGAACGAGCGTAACCGCGTGATCGCCGCGCTCGACGCAAACGGTTGGCGGCGTCAGGACACGGCCCAGCAGCTCGGCATCAGCCGCAAGGTGCTGTGGGAAAAAATGCGCAAGTACCAGATCTTCGACGAAGAGCCCGAGACCCGCGAAAGCGAGTAATTAATGAGATAAAATCGCGTGGAATGACAACGATCCGCGCGGGAATAAAACTTCATGAGCCATATGACGGGGTTGGGGCGGGTGAGCGTATTGCTCGCCCTGGTGGGAGGCATGCAAGGCGCGTTCGCGCAGGGGCTGGCAGGCAGCGATTCGTCGGCGGTGCAGCCGGCGTCGGCGCCCGTAGCCGCGATTCCGGTGATCGATTCGCAGGCGCAGACGTCGGTGCAGCCGCAAGCGGGCGAGTCGACGGGGCCGAGCACGGTTGACGATCTGCAGCGCCAGATCCAGTCGCACGCGTTGACGGAAATGCGCACGAGCTACAACGGCAGCTACGGCGCGAGCCTGCTATTCAACGTCAAGGACGGTGCGTACTTCGTCGCGCTGTTCCAGCAAAAGGCGTTCTGGCGCGTGATCAAGACTTACAACGAAGCGCGGGCGGAAGCGATCTATCGCGATTTTTCGCACCAGGCCGAGCGGCTGGCCGTCGACGAACTGCGCGCGGCGAAGCTGGAATCGCAGAAGGCGCAGATGGACAAGCAGATCGAAGTCGTGCAGGACCGCGCGCGGCGTCTGCAGGCGGACATCTCGATCGCCCGCCAGCAGCAGGCGGCGGTGGCGGATCGCCAGAAGAGCGTACGGAGCGAAACGGCGACGCTGCAGGCGCAACAGGCTCAACTTCAGTCGCAGTTGCGGGCGTTGCAACAGCAGGTGCGTTCGCTGCAGCGCGAGGCCGACGCGGGCCTGCCGGCGACGGCACGCTGAACGCGGTAGCGGCGGTGCGACGACGTGCCGCGCCGGCCGCACCAGTGAAAAGGGCAAGCCGACTGGCTTGCCCTTTTTGTTTTACTGGCCGTCCGGCACGATTCGCCGGCGGCGCGTCACGATGACCGGACCGTTGCCGCCGCGGGAATCCGACGGCGCGGCGTTGCCCGAGGCGTCGCCGGTGTCGCGCGGCGCGCCGTAGCTTTCGCGCGGTTCACGCGGCTCGCGCGGTGCGCCGTAGCCTTCGCGCGGCTCACGCGAGCCGTAACCCTCGCGCGGTTCGCGCGACCCGTAGCCTTCACGCGGCTCGCGGGAGCCGTAGCCGCCGTCGCCGCGCGATTCGCGCGAGCCGCCGTGCGAGCCGTACGGGCTGTGACCGCCGCCTTCACGGCCGCCGGGGCGACCGCCGGTGCGCGGGCCGCGGGGGCCGCCGCCCCCCGGGCGCGAGCCGCCCGTGTCGAGCTGGATCGTGGAAATCGCGCGCTTGTAGATGCCTTGCAGACCCACGGGGGTGCGCAGCATCACCAGATACTGGTCGAACGACTCGATACACCCCGTCAGACGAATGCCGTTGACGAGATAGATTTCAACACGCTTACGTTCCTTGCGCGCCGAATTGATGAAGTCGTTTTGCGGATGGGATTCTGCGGGATTGGCCATTGAGGTGCGGCAGGAGCCTGCGTCAGAGAATATGTTGTGCGTGTGTGTGGCGTGTTCGTCCACAAGGCGTTTGGCGGAATTCTACCCTGTTCGATAGGGGAGCGCGCAGTCGCGATTGTGTCGAACCGTAACCCACTATAGACGTTCCGGCGCATTTTCGCGATTAGGCCGAACGGCCGAAGCCGTTTCGTTACGCTGCGTTACGACTCTCGCAACCCCGTATCACCTCGGTCCGCGCGCCGCGCTTACATTGGTCGCGCGAGCCGGACGGGCCGGCTTATCAGGGATGCGGAGCATGAACAAGAGGCAAGTGGCAGCAGTGATCGGAAGCATGGCGTTGCTCGTTTCCGGTAGTGCAGTGGCGGGGCACGTGGACCTGTCGGTCGGCATCGGCGTACCCGTCGCGCCGGTCTATGTCGAGCCGGCGCCCGTCTATGTCGCGCCGCAGCCCGCCGTCGTCGCCTATCCGGGCTACGGATATGGCTATTACGGCGATGACGACGACGATCGCTACCGCAAGTGGCGCAAGCACTATTACAAGCACTGGCATCGGCACCATGACGACGATGACGATTGAGCCCGTGGCGAGCCCCGCCGACGCGCGTCAGAACGCGTAGTCGGGGTTTTTCGGGTCGAATGCGGTGTCGTCGAACGGCGTGGGCGCGATTTTCTCGATGACGATCCGCTCGAAGATCCTGCCGTCGTTGTCATAGGATTCGACGGTCCGGAAATAGGGGGCGTGCAGGTCGAGCCCCAGCACTTCCTTTTTCGCATAGAACTGCGGCCGGCCGGTCGGCGTTTCGTAGGTGAGCGCGACGACGCGCACGCCGTCGATCGTTTTGGCCTCCACATCGGTCGGCCGCTGGACGCCGGCCTCCACGTATTTCTTCCCTTCGGTCAGGTACAGGTTCGCGATGAACTCGGTGCCGAGATCCTTCACCTGATGATTCGACTGGGCGCGTGCGAGCGCGCCGTCGATCGCCGTCCACAGCGGAATCTTGCCGAGCAGGCCGCCGAGATGGCCGTACATCTCGTCCTTGCGCTGCGTCGTGTCGTAGATGGTCTCCTGTCCGGCATGCGCGCCGCCCGGCAGCCATTTCGCATACACGCGCAGCGGCTCGCGGGTCGTCTTCACGAGCATGCGGTCGGGCGTGTCGGGCCATTTTCCGCTGATGCGCTCCTGGCGCACCATCGTGAACTGGTACGACGGATAGCCGTTCGGGCCGTTCCGGATGTAGAGCGGCACGGCGAGCGGATCGAGCGCCTTGAAGAGCGCGGTGAGCGTCGCGTCGTCGAGCTGCGCGAGCGTGCCGCGCTGGGCCGCCGTGCGCAGCCAGCGCGCCTGTTGCGCGAGCGGCTCGTGCGTGACCTTCGCGAGCTCCGCCGGCAGCGCGGCCGCCTGCGCCGCGCTCGCGGCGCCAGCCGTTTCCTGTGCATGCAGGCCCGCCTGTGCGAGCGACAGTACGCACGCAGCGGCCGCCGTAGCGACATGTCGCGCGTGGCGTTTCATTGCTTCGTTCATCGACGGCAACTCCCGGAGCGATGGATCGTTCAGCCTTGCTTCGCGGCCTTGAGTTTGGCGAGTTCCTCGTCGCGCAATGCGCGGCGCAGGATCTTGCCGACGTTCGTCTGCGGCAGCGCGTCGCGGAACTCGACGAATTTCGGCATCTTGTAGCCGGTCAGGTTCTTGCGGCAGTGCGCGAGCACGTCCTCGGCCGTCAGCGACGGGTCGCGCCGCACGACGAATACCTTGATCCGTTCGCCCTGGACCTCGTCCGGAATGCCGATCGCCGCGGCTTCGCTGATGCCGGGATGCATCACGAGCACTTCCTCGATCTCGTTCGGATACACGTTGAAGCCCGACACGAGGATCATGTCCTTCTTGCGGTCGATCAGGCGGATGAAGCCGCGCTCGTCCATCACGCCGATGTCGCCGGTGGCGAGCCAGCCGTCGGCGTCGATCACCTTCGCCGTCTCGTCGGGGCGCTGCCAGTAGCCGCGCATCACCTGCGGGCCGTGCACGCACAGCTCGCCCGGCTCGCCGATCGCGGCCCAGGTGCCGTCCTCGCGCCGAAAGCGCACGACGGTCGACGGCGCGGGCAGCCCGATCGAACCGCTGAATGCGGCCATGTCGTTCAGGTCCACGGGATTCATCGTGACGATCGGCGAACACTCGGTGAGGCCGTAGCCTTCGACCACCGGCCGGCCCGTCACCTGCTGGAAGCGCTCGGCGACCGCGCGCTGCATCGCCATCCCGCCCGCCATCGCGAGCTTGAGCTTCGAGAAGTCGCGCTTGCGGAATTCCTCGTTGTCGAGGAACGCGTTGTACAGCGTGTTGATACCGGTGATTCCCGTGAACGTTTCGTGGCGGATGATCTTCATCACCATCTTCATGTCGCGCGGGTTCGCGATCAGGATGTTGCGCCCGCCGAGCCCCATGAAGATGAACGCGTTCACCGTCAGCGAATAGATGTGATAGAGCGGCAGCGGCGTGAGCACGGTTTCGACGTCGCCCGACACCTGGTCGGCGATCCAGGCCTTCGCCTGCAGCAGGTTCGCGATCAGGTTGCCGTGCGTGAGCATCGCGCCTTTCGCGACACCGGTCGTGCCGCCCGTGTACTGCAGGAACGCGAGATCGTCGCGCGTGATCTGCACCGGTTGCGGCTTGCCGCGCGCGCCGAGCGCGAGGGCGGAGCGCAGCCGGATCGCCTGCGGCAGGTGGTAGTCCGGCACGAGCTTCTTCACGTGTTTCAGCACGAAGTTGATCAGGCGGCCTTTCGCGTTGAAGCCGTCGGCGAGCAGGTCGCCGAGCGCGGTGACGACGATGTGCTTCACCTGCGTTTCCGGCAGCGCGTCCTGCAGCGTGCGCGCGAAGTTCTCGAACACGACGATCGTCTGCGCGCCGCTGTCCTTCAACTGATGCGCGAGTTCGCGCGCGGTGTAGAGCGGATTCACGTTGACGACGATCGCACCCGCCTTCAGCGTGCCGAACAGCGCGACCGGATACTGGAACGTGTTCGGCAGCATGATCGCGACACGATCGCCGGGCTTCACGCCGATGCTTTGCAGATACGACGCGAATGCGTCGACTTTCCGCGCGAGCGTGCGGTAGGTCATCGACGCGCCGGCGCTCACGTAGGCGACGCGGTCGGCGAAGCGGGTCGTGCATTCGTCGAAGAACTGCACGAGGGACGCGTATTGCGTGACGTCGATCTCGTGCGGAACGCCGGGCGGGTACGACGCGTACCAGACGGCGTCGGTGTTCGGCGGAAGTTGGGCCGAGGTGGATGCTGCGGAAGATGACATGACGTGTCTCCGGTCTTGGCTCTCGGCGCGGGCCCGCGCTTGAACGCCTGCCCATGCCCCGTGCTTCGCGGCTGGTCGACGCGGGCGTCTCGACGCCGCGCCCGACCGCGCGTATCAATCAAATCGTGAACAGGAAGCCGCGCGTGGCCTCGCGCGCTCAGTTCGTGGAATGCAGCGTGGCCGCCTCGGCGGCTGTCGTGCCCGACTGCGGCAGCCCGAACGCTTCGCTTGCGCCCGCGTCGTCGAGCACCGCCGCGAAGATCGACAACTGTGCGCTGTCGGGCATCGGCGCCTTCAGCGCGGCGACGATCAGCGACGACAGCCGCGCGATCATCTGCACGTCGTTCATCGTGCGGCCTTGCGAGAACTCGTCGATCAGGCTTTCCGTCTCGGCGCCCGCGAGCGCGCCGGACAGCGCGCCGATCGCGAAGTGCAGCCGCCAGCCGAGCTCGGTGCGCGGCAGGTGCGGCAGCGCGCGCTGGAACGCGTCGAAGAAGCGGCCCGCGACGCTTGCGTAGTGCGCGGTCAGGAAGTTGCGCACGAACGGCGAAGGATCGGTGTACGCACGGCCGATCAGCCGCAGGAACCCGGGTCCGCCACGTTCGGGATTGCGCGACGCCTTCAGCGCCGGAATGAACATCGCGCCGAGCACGTGCTCGCAGGTGATGTGCGTGCCGAGTTGCGCATCGAAGCGGTCGAGGATGCCAAGGCGTTCCTGGTTCAGCTGGTCGAGCCGGCGCGACAGCATCGCGTGGATCAGCGCTTCCTTGCTGCCGAAGTGGTAGTTGACTGCAGCGAGATTGACCGTCGCGCGCGACGTGATCTGCCGCATCGACATCGCTTCGAAGCCATGTTCGATGAACAGATCCTCGGCCGCATCGAGAATGCGCGCCTTCGTCCCGCCGGTCTGCCGCGTGCCGGATGATCGTGCCCCCGACGGCCGTCCCGCAGATGGCCGCCCCTCCTGACTTACTGCCATGTTCCGCCTCCCATGCCGGTTTCCCGGCCGCGAACAGGTGATTTGATTATCTGATTCAAACAGTCGTTTTTATTAAGATAAAAAATCGCGGGTAGGCCGGGCAAGCGCGGAATCTGGATCAATTCCTCTAGTTCGATGTGCAGGTGCGGAAAGCCCGGCGCCCGCGCCCGACGGGGCGGGGCGCGCGCGATGACGCGGTGCCGCAACGTGCGGGTTCACCCGACGGTGGTACGCGTATTGACCGATTGCGTCATGTCGATGCCGCGCCGTTCGCGGCTGAACAGGATCAGCACGGCGATCGCGACGGCCACGATGCCGGCCACGAGCGCGAGCGCGAAGCCGTAATTGTCGTGGTTCGACACGGCGAGCGACGCCTGCATCGTCGCATTGCCCGACGCGAGCAGATTGCCGAGCTGGTAGACGACGCCGGGGAAGGTCGCGCGGATTTCGTCGGGCGAGATCTCGTTCAGGTGAACCGGTATCACGCCCCACGCGCCCTGTACCGAGATCTGCATCAGGAACGCGCCGGCGGCGAGCGCGATCGCGCCGCTGGAGAACGCCCACAGCGGCAGCACGGGCAGCGCGATCAGCGCGGCGATGAAGATCGCGCGGCGCCGGCCGATCCGCTCCGAGATCGCGCCGAACGACAGGCCGCCGACGATTGCGCCGACGTTCAGCACGATCGTGATCCACGACACGGTATGCGGATCGAAGTGGTGCTGTTCGCGCAGGAAGGTCGGATAGAGATCCTGCGTGCCGTGCGAGAAGAAGTTGAACGCGGTCATCAGCACGATCGCGTAGATCGTGAGCTTCCAGTTCTGCTTCAGCGTGGCGCCGAGGCCCGGGCGCGCTTGCTTCTCCATCTGTTTCCAGGCCGGCGATTCGGGCACGTGCGCGCGCACGTACAGCACGAGCAGCGCGGGCAGCACGCCGACCATGAACATCCCGCGCCAGCCGATGTACTGGTAGAACAGGCCGAACACGACCGACGCGAGCAGATAGCCGCTCGGGTAGCCGGCCTGCAGCAGCCCGGACACGAAGCCGCGCGCGTGGGTCGGCACGGTCTCCATCGTCAGCGCGGAGCCGACGCCCCATTCGCCGCCCATCGCGATGCCGAACAGCGCGCGCAGCACGAGCAGCGCGGTCAGGCTCGGCGCGAAACCCGACGCAAGCTCGAGCAGCGAATAGCACGCGATGTTGACCATCAGCGTGGGGCGGCGACCGAAGCGGTCGGCGAGCCGGCCGAAGATCAGCGCGCCGAGCGGGCGCATCGCGAGCGTCAGCGTGAGCGCGAACGCGACTGAGGGGATCGTCGACGCGAATTCCGCGGCGATGTCCTTCAGCACGAAAACCATCAGGAAAAAGTCGAACGCATCGAGCGTCCAGCCCAGGTAGGCGGCGATCGTGACGTTGCGTTGCTCGCGGGTCCAGCTCATGTGCGGGTCTCCTCGTTGGCTTGCGCGCGCGCGATTGTGCATGCGGATGCCGGCCCGGCTCGCGCGCGACGCGGGGCACTGATCGAGTGTAGGCTTGCGCGCCGCGCGCTGTGGGGCGCGATAACCGAGAATCGGGAATAATCCCTACGAAATGCACTGTTTCGGAAACGGAAACGGAACCGTGCGAGGCCCGCGACAGGACTCTGTATCATTGCGGAAGGCTTTTTGTATCCGTTCTGTAATGCGCTCGCTGCGCATCGCCACCGAATCAGGAGTCCGGATGAACGACCGTTCCGCCGACCCATTGCCCATGCTCGAAACCGCGCGGCTGTGGCTGCGTCCGCGCGTGCTGGCCGATCTCGATGCGTGCATCGAGATGGATCGCGATCCCGAGGTCACGCGCCACATCGCGGGCCCGTGGCACGACCCCGTCGAGCATCGCCGCTTCGTCACGCACCGGATCACGTGCGACTATCCTCCGGGTCTCGGCTACTGGTCGATTTTCGAGAAGGCCGCGCCCGAGGTGTTCATCGGCTGGATCCTGCTGATTCCGGACTACAAGGAAGGGTCGCGCGACGTCGAGATCGGCTGGCGGCTCGTGCGTGCGACGTGGGGGCGCGGCATCGCGAGCGAAGCCGCGGCGGCCGTCGTGCGGCATGCGTTCGACACCGTGCGGCTGCCGCGCGTGATCGCCGATATCGCGGAGGCCAACAGCGGCTCGCTGAACGTGGCGCGCAAGCTCGGGATGCGGCGCGTGAGCATCGTGCACGACGGCATTCCCTACATTCGTCATCGTCTCGAACGCAACGATTTGCGTGCGTAGCGCGGCGTCGCGCAGGCAGCGGGCGTCGCGGATCATTGACCGAAGGCGGATCGCGGTGACGACGGATTAACGGCGCGCGCGATCAGGAGTATCGTTGCCGGAATTTCGCTACATGGGGTACGACCATGGCACTCGGCAACGACGTTCATCTCATTCCCGTCAGGCTCGACGCGCTGCGTCCGACCCAGATGACGGTCGGCTATCGCGAAGTCAAGGCGAAGCGCAAGCGCTGGAAGACGCTGAACAGGCGCGCCCGCAAGGCCGCGATCGAATCGCACTGGTTCCCGGCCGTGCTCGGCCCGGACGGGCTGCACTACATCACCGATCATCATCATCTCGGTCTCGCGCTGATCGAGGAGGGCGAGGCGCGCGTGAACGCCATGCTGTTGAAGGACCTGTCGTGGCTCGACGACACGATCTTCTGGCGGATGATGGAACACAACCAGTGGGTGCATCCGTTCGGTCCGGACGGCTCGCGGCGCGACTATGCGCATTTGCCGAAGGCGCTGACGGGCCTCGAGGACGATCCGTACCGCAGCCTCGCCGGAGAGCTGCGCACGGCGGGCGGCTATGCGAAGGATGCGACGCCGTTCAGCGAATTCCTGTGGGCCGACTATCTGCGCCAGCACGTGTCGCTCGAGCAGATCCGCAAGAACTTTGCGAAGGCGCTCGATATCGCGCTGCATCGCGCGCACGACCAGGATGCGCGCTATCTGCCCGGCTGGTCGGGCGTGATTGCCGTCAAACCCTGACCGGCGCACGGCGCGCACCGCCCCATGACGACCGCCCCGATCCGCCCCGACGCCGGCCCGCAACATCCGGACCATTTCGCGACGCTCGACGCGCCGGCCGCGCCGCGCACGCGGCGCGTCGGCCTCGATGCGCTGGCCGGCCTGTCGATTGCCGGCCTGCTGATTCCCGAGGCGGTCGCGTATGCGGGGCTCGCCAACCTGCCGCCGCAGGCCGGCCTGATCGCGCTGCTGTCGGGGCTCGTCGTCTATGCGCTGACGGGCAGCAGCCGCTTCGCGATCGTGTCGTCGACGTCGTCGTCGGCCGCGGTGCTCGCCGCGACCGTGCTCGCCGAATCGGGGGTGGCGCTGGCCGCGCAGCTCGCGCTCGCGGCGGCGCTCGTCGCGATGACGGGCGTGCTATTCATCCTGGCCGGCGTCGCGCGGCTCGGCGGCATGTCGGATTTCGTCGCGCGGCCCGTGCTGCGCGGCTTCACGTTCGGTCTCGCGCTGACGATCGTCATCAAGCAGTTGCCGAAGATTCTCGCGATTGCCGTGCAGCACGGCGATGCGCCGCACGTCGCGCTCGACCTGCTCGCAGGCGCGCCGCACGCGAATCTCGCGAGCGTCGTGCTCGGTGCGACCGCACTCGCGCTGCTGTTCGGGCTCGGGCGCCGCTCGCGCGTGCCCGCGACGCTCGTCGTGATCGTGCTGTCGATCGCGGCGAGTTATGCGATCGACTGGCAGCGGTACGGAATCGCGATCGTCGGCCATATCGACTTCCGGCATCTTGAATTCGGCTTGCCGCATCTCGATCGCAATGCATGGATGCAGACGGTCGAGCTCGCATTCGCGCTGATGCTGATCCTGTACGCGGAATCGTACGGATCGATCCGCAATTTCGCGCTGAAGCATGGCGATACCGTATCGCCGAACCGCGACCTCGTCGCGCTCGGCTGTGCGAACCTCGTGTCGGGCCTCCTGCACGGGATGCCGGTCGGCGCCGGCTATTCGGCGACGTCGGCGAACGAGGCGGCCGGTGCGCAGTCGCGCGTGGCCGGCCTGTGGGCGGCCGGCGTGGTCGCGCTGATCGTCTGGCTGCTGCTGCCGCAGCTCGCGCGCACGCCCGAGCCGGTGCTCGCGGCGATCGTGATCTTCGCGGTCAGCCATTCGCTGCATCCGTCCGTGTTCCGGCCGTACTGGGCCTGGCATCGCGACCGGCTCGTCGTGATCGCGGCGCTGCTCGCGGTGCTCGTGCTCGGCGTGCTGCACGGGCTGCTCGCGGCCATCGGCGTGAGCCTGCTGCTGACGCTGCGCAAGCTGTCGGAGCCGAACGTGAGCGTGCTCGGCCGGCTGCGCGACAGCCACGATTTCGTCGACGTCGCGAGCCATGCCGATGCGAAGCCGGTACCGGGCGTGCTGATCGTGCGGCCCGAGGCGCAGCTGTTCTTCGCGAACGCAGACCGGATGCTCAATCGCGTGCGGGCGCTGATGAAGGCCGCGCCGGACACGCATACCGTGATGGTGAGTCTCGAGGAAACGCCGGATGTCGACGGCACGACGATCGAATCGTTGCGCACGTTCGCGGCCGAATGCGCGGCGCGCGGGCTGCGGCTCGCGCTCGTGCGGCTCAAGGTGCACGCGCTGCATGCGCTGCGCCGCGCGGCGGACGGTACGCTGCACGCCGACGCGATGTCGGAGCTGAGCGTCGACGAGAGCCTGCAATCGCTGCAGGCCGGCGGGCCGCCGAACGGCAGCGACGGCACGGGCGCCGCGTGACGGCGAGGCGCGTCGGCGCCGTCTATTGCGAAAGGGCGGCGCCGGCGGCGGTGCGCTCGATCATGCCGGCCACTTCCGCGGCAGTTGGCGCATAGGCGCCCGCATGTTCACAGGCGACTGCCGCGCACGCGGCCGCGTAGCGCAGATGTTCGGCGGCCGACGCATCGGGCCGCGCAAGCTGGCTCGCGAGCCAGCCGCCGATGCTCGCATCGCCGCAACCGACTGTATCGACAACGTCGGTCGGGAACGCGGGCTGGAACAGCACGGTATCGCGATGCAGCAGCTGCATGCCGGCCGCGCCGCGCGTGACGAGCATCGTCGCGTCGGGCGCCCACGTGCGCAATTGCGCGAGCGCGGCCGCTTCGTCGAGCTCGGGAAACAGCCCGCGCAGATCTTCGTCGGATACCTTGATCCAGTCGGCGAGCGCGGTCAGCCGGCGCAGCGTGTCTCGATACGACGGCGCGGCCATCGGCGCGCGGAAGTTCGGATCGAACGAGATGCGCTTGCCGGCCGCGCGAGCGGCCTGCGCGAGCGCGATCAGGCGCGAAGCGAGCGGTTCGCGCACGACGCCGAGCGAGCCGACGTGCACGATGTCGGCTGCGTCGAACGCGCCGGTGGGCAAGTCGGCCGGATCGAATGCGAGATCGGCGCTGTTTTCGCCGATGAAGAAATAGTCGGGCGGCTGCTTCGACACGACCATCGCGAGCAGCGGTGCGCGGTCGACTTGCCGGATGAAACGCATGTCGAGCCCCGCGTCGGCGCTCTTGCGCATCAGCTCGTCGCCGAAGGTGTCACGGCTGACCGTACCGGCGAAGGCCGTCGGCACGCCGAGTCGCGCGCCGACGCGCGCGACGTTCCAGCACGAGCCGCCGGCGATGCTGTGCCAGTGCTGCGCGTCGTCGCGGATGAAATCGGTCAGCGCTTCGCCGAAAACGATCAGGCGGGGAAACGTCGTCGTCATGTTGAAAACCTTGTGCCGCGGCGTCGCGCGCGGCCGTACGGCGGTTGATCTGAATCTGAACGGTCGGGCAGTGCCGGCCGTCGCGCGCGGCGACGCGGCCCGGCACCGCCCGGTCTCGCGGGCGATCGCCGCGATCAGCGCGGCGAGCTCCAGCCCTTGTAGGCCTTCACGTTGTCGCGCGTGACGAGCGTCGGCTCGATCAGGATCATCGGATTGGCCGGCTTCTGGCCGTTCATGATCCCGTAGCCGACGTTGACGGCCTGCTGCGCCATCGCCCACGGATCCTGGCTCGACGACGCCTGCACGAGCGTATTCGACTTGAGTGCGACTTCGATGTCGGGCGCACCGTCGACCGACGTGATCACGATGTTCGGGCGATTCAGCTGTTTCGCCGCGAGATCGGTGCCGATCGCCTGCGGGTCGTTGATCGCGAACACGCCGTCGAGTTTCGGAAAGCGCGTCAGGTAGCCCTGCATCGCGTTCATCCCGCCTTCGCGCGAGCCCTTGCCGTCCTGGTCGCTCGACAGCAGCTTGATGCCGGCGTTTTTCGCGAGCACGGCCTTGCAGCCGTTTACGCGATCGATCACGGCCGACACCTGCGGGCCGTTCTCGATGATTACGTTGCCCTTGCCGTTCAGCTTCTTCGCGAGATAGTCGCACGCGAGTTCGCCGGCCTTCACGTTGTTGGTCTGCACGGTCGCGTTCGCGCCGGCCGCCGCGACGTCCACCGCGACGACCGTGATGCCGGCCGCCTGCGCCTTCTTCACCGCCGGCTCGATCGCCTTCGGATCGGTCGCGTTGAGCAGGATCATGTCGACGTGCGCGGAGATGAAGTTGTCGATCTGCGTGAACTGCTTGTTCAGGTCGTAGTCGGCCGATACGGCCGTGACCTTCGCATTCGGGTTGAGCTGCTTCGCGCGCGCTTCTGCGCCTTTCACGATCGTGACGAAGTACGGGTTGCCGAGCGAACCGACCGTGACGCCGATCGATTTCAGCGGCTTGTCGGCTGCATGGGCGGCGGCGGCGCCGAAGGCGAGCGCGCAGGCGACGGCGGTCAGGGCGGTTTTGTGCTTGAACATGTCGTTGTGTCTCCGGAGGGTCCGTTGGCGGACGGGCGCAGGAGGACCTGCCTGCGCCCTGATGGTTGAACTGTGAGGAATGCGTGTCAGGTACGGGCCGAGTCGCGCTGGCGATAGCGGTCGAGCGCGACCGCGCCGATGATCACCAGCCCCTTGATGATGTACTGCCAGATGTCGGACACGCCGAGCAGCACGAGGCCGTTGGTCAGCACCGCGATGATCAGCGCGCCGATCAGCGTGCCGACGATCGAACCGACACCGCCGACGAAGCTCGTGCCGCCGAGGATCACCGCGGCGATCGCGTCGAGCTCGTACGACTGGCCGAGCTGCAGGCCGTTGGCCGCATACAGGCGCGCGGCCGACATCACCGCGCCGAGGCCGGCGAGCAGGCCCGACGCCGCATACACGAACATCTGGATCGCCCGCACGTTGATGCCCGACAGGCGCGCGGCTTCCGGATTGCCGCCGACCGAATAGATCCGCATCCCGAGCACCGTGCGGCGCAGGATGAACCACGAGATCGCGATCACCGCGCATGCGATCACGACGAGCCACGGCACGCCGAGGATCGAGCCGTTACCGATGAACGCGAACGGCAGTTGCGGATTGAACACGGTCGTGTCGTTGCCGATCAGCCGCGCGACGCCGCGCACGGCCGTCATCGCGCCGAGCGTGACGATGAACGGCGGCAGGCGCAGGAACGAGATCAGCCCGCCGTTGATCGCGCCGAACACGAGGCCGACGACGAGCGCGAACGGCACGCCGAGCCAGCCCCAGCCGGGAATGGTCGACGCGATGAGCGCCGCGACGGCCGACGCGGCGAGCACCGAGCCGACCGACAGATCGATGCCGCCCGTCAGGATCACGAAGGTCATGCCGGCGGCGAGCACGATGTTGATCGACGCTTGCTGCGTGACGATCGACAGGTTCTGCAGCGTGAAGAAACCGTCGGTCAGGAAGCCGAAGCCGACGCACAGGACCAGCAGCACCGGCAGCATGCCGGCCGTGCGGATCAGCGATTGCATGCGGGCGCGATGATCGGCGCCGCGCATCAGGGGCGTGCGGTTGGCGACCGGATGGGCGGTCGCGGAAGCGAGGTTCCGCTGCTTGGTCGGGTTGATCATTTCGGTAGCCTGAAGGTGAGAGTGAAATGAAAAGGGGCGACGCTCAGTGCGCGTCGGCCAGTTCGGCCTGCGAGCCGGTGGCGAGCGCGATGATCGCTTCCTGCGTGATCGGCGTATGCGTGTGGCCGCCGAGTTCGCCCGCGATCTCGCCTTCGCGCATCACGAGCACGCGGTCGGCGACGCCGATGATTTCCGGCAGTTCGCTCGAGATCACGATCACGCCCACGCCGGCACGGGCCAGTTCGTTGATGATCCGGTAGATCTCGGATTTCGCGCCGATGTCGACGCCGCGCGTCGGTTCGTCGAGGATCAGCACACGCGGCTTCGTCTCGAGCAGGCGCGACAGGAGCACTTTCTGCTGGTTGCCGCCGGACAGCGCGCCGACGTTGACGTTCGCATGCGGGACGCGGATCGACAGCGATGCAATCGCGTCGCGCGCGCGTTCGGCGCCGCGGGTGAGATCGAGCGCGCCGAGCCGCGCATCGCGGTTGCACACCGAGATGTTGATGTTGTCGCGCACGCTCATGTCGAGGAACAGGCCCTGGCGCTTGCGGTCTTCCGTCAGGTAGACGAGCCCCGCATCGATCGCGTCCCGCGGCGAGTGCGCGCCGAACGTGCGCTCGCCCAGCTTCACGTCGCCGCGCACGCGCGGCTCGGCCCCGAAGATCAGCCGCGCGAGCTCGGTGCGCCCGGCGCCGACGAGGCCCGCGATGCCGAGCACCTCGCCGGCATGCAGGTCGAGGCTGCAGCCGCGCACGCGCGCGCCGTCGGCGATGTCGCGCACCGACAGCAGCAGATGGCCGGGGTCGTACGGTGCGTGTTCCTTCTTGTAGAAGCCGGAGATGTCGCGGCCGACCATCATCGCGACGAGGCGCTCGGCCGACAGCGCCGCGCGCTCCAGCGTGCCGACATACGTGCCGTCGCGCAGCACCGACACGCGATCGGACAGCTCGTAGATCTCCGCCATCCGGTGGCTGATGTAGATGATCGCGAGACCTTCCTCGCGCAACTGGCGGATCAGGCGGAACAGGTGTTCGGTTTCGCGCGACGATAGCGGCGTGGTCGGCTCGTCCATCACGAGGATGCGGGCGCGGGTGTGCACGGCGCGCGCGATTTCGACGAGTTGCTGCTCGGCGATCGACAGCGTGTCGACGAGCGTATCGGGCCCGAACGGGGCGCCCAGGCGCGCGAGCACGTCCTGGCAGCCGCGCGCCATCGCCGCGCGGTCGATCGTGCCCCAGCGCCGGTTGCCGCGGCGCAGTTCGCGGCCGATGTAGATGTTTTCCGCGACGGTCAGATTCGGCGACAGGCACAGCTCCTGGTAGATCACCGCCACGCCGGCATCGCGCGCGGCGAGCGGGCCGTCGATGTCGATGCGTTGGCCGTCGATCAGGATCTCGCCGCCGGCGTCGGCGCGGTAGGCGCCCGACAGGATCTTCATCAGCGTCGATTTGCCCGCGCCGTTCTCGCCCATCAGCGAATGGATCTCGCCCGGATAGACGGTGAGGCTGACGTTGTCGAGGGCGCGCACGGCCGGGAACGTCTTGCTGATTCCGCGCATCTCGAGCAGCGGGCGGGGCGACTCAGAACGCGACATGGTGGACCTCCTGCAAATCGGTGCGGGCGCCCTTGAGGATGCCGGCCCGCGGGGAGAAGTTGAAAAACATCGGCAGCGTGGCGGCGCCGATCGCGCCGGCGTCGGCGCCGAACGTGCCGCGCACGAGTACCGGCGTGCCGCGCGCCTCGGGCGCGGTGGCCACGAGCGCCGCGCGCAGGCGGGTCGTGACCGCGTCGAGCAGGCCCGCGTCGGTATCGGCGTCGAGCACGACCACCGGCGCATCGATCACGCACAGCACCGCGCGCAACGCCGGCGCGAGCGCGTCGACGCAGTCGTCGATCCATTCGTCGACGGCAGGCAGGCCGCGGGCGATGCATGCCTCGAGATCGGCGCGGTTCTCGACCGTCTCGCCGTGATGGCGCAGGTGGCGCACGAGCGCATGCAGCGATGCGCGCGCGAGCAGGATGTCCCACTGGCCGCGCGGCGGCGGCGCGGACGCCAGCCGGCTAGGCGGCACCGGAATCACCGCGATGTCGCCGGCATTGCCGGTCACGCCGCGCAGGCAGTCGCCGTCGATCGCGATTCCGCCGCCGATCGCTGGCCCGATGAACAGGTAGACGAAGTCGTCGCACTGCCGGCCGTACCCGTAGAACAGTTCGGCGATCGCGGCCGCGTTGCCGTCGTTTTCGCCGAATACGGGCAGTGACAGCGTGCGGCCGAGGTCGGCCGCGAAATCGACGTCTTCCCACGCGCGGAACGTATCGGGCGCGAGGCCGAGCTCGCGCATCCACGCGCCGAGGTTGTACGGCTGCGCAACGCCGACGCCGGTCAGGCGCGCACGTTCATGGTCGGGGAGCAGGGCCTGCATCGCGTCGATGTCGTGACGCACGATCTCGAGCACCTCGGCAGGCGCGGGGAGCAGCGTGTCGTGCGAGCGGCGGCCGAGCACGTCGCCCGCGAAGTTGACGAGCGCCGTCTCGATGCGCATCCGGTCGAGATGGACGCCGATGCCGAACGCGCCGCGCGGATCGAGGCGGATCAGCGAAGCCGGCTGGCCGCGCTGGCCTTCGGTGCGGCCCGCGAATTCGATCAGCTTCGCGTCGGCGAGGGACGCAATGATGCTGCCGACCGCCGTACCCGTCATGCTCGCGAGACGGGCGAGATCGGCCTTCGAGGCGCTGCCCGCACGGCGCAGCGTTTTCAGCAGCAGGCGCTCGTTGTAACGGCGCACGTTGGCCGAATTGCTTCCCTGGCCGAAGTGCGGGCTTCTCATGGCGTCTCCTTCCATGTCGCACCGCTCGGCGGCGCATTAAATAAATCACGTTGATTTATTTAACCGCGTGAGCGGCGGCCTGTCAGCCTAGGGAAATCCCGGTTGTGTCCGGGAACGACGGCCGGGCGCGGCCGCCCCGGCGCGCCGGATGACCTGCAATGGCGAATTCGTCTGATGGATTTGCGGTTGGCCACGCGTCATGATCGCCGGCCGGGCCGCATACGACAGCGCAGCCGGAAGAGGGCGACGTCTGCGGGCGCCGCGTGATGCGGGGGTGGCAGCGTCGGTCGTTCATTGGGTGCAGGACGGCGGAGGCTGCGTCCACGTCTGCGCTCGGGAGAAACGCCATGCATCGTACGACGCGGGTGACGGTACGAATCCGGAGCAGTTATTCGTCGCCGGCTTCGCGGCATGCTTTCATGGCGCGTCGACGCGGGTCGCGATGCGGCACCGGATTCGCCTGCCGACCGATCTCGCGATCGCGGCCACCGCAACGTTTCAGCGCGATCCGGCGGATGGGCTGTTTGCAATCGCGCTCGATGTCGCGGTCGGCATGCCGGGCGTCGATGCAGATGCTGCGCGCGAGCGGGTCGCGGAGAGGGAGGCGATTTGTCCGTACGCGAAGATGGCGCGGCGCGGGATTCGGCATGTCGTGCGCGTGACCGGGACGGTGTAATCACGATGTTGCCGGAGGATCGCCGCTTGCGGCGGCGGAAATGAAAAAAGGCCGGCAAAGCCGACCTTTTTAAATACAGATGGTGCCCAGGAGAGGACTCGAACCTCCACGATGTTGCCACCGCTAGGACCTGAACCTAGTGCGTCTACCAATTCCGCCACCTGGGCACGTTTCGCTTGCTGCGATGCGAAGACCGCTATTTTAGCGTGTTGGCGGAGTCTGTCAACACAATTTCAGGTCTTGAACGCAAATAATTCGGGACCGTTTTGCGGCGAGGAAGGGCGTGCGCGGCGTCGATGTGCGCAATCGTCGATTCGAGTTGCGAGTGAGGGGGGCGTCTGTCGGTACGTACCGCGACTCGGCGCCGGAAGTGAAGCGGCCGGTTAGAAGCCGACCTTTTTTGGAAAACAGACGGTGCCAGGGGAGGACTCAGTCACCATGTGCGACCCGGCTGCGCTTGCAAGCGCAGCCTTTCGAGGCCTCGTGCAAAGCGCGCAGGCGCTTTGCTTCCTGGGCGCGAAATGAAAAAAGGCCGGCATAAAGCCGACCTTTTTAAAAACAGATGGTGCCCAGGAGAGGACTCGAACCTCCACGATGTTGCCACCGCTAGGACCTGAACCTAGTGCGTCTACCAATTCCGCCACCTGGGCACGTTTTGCAGTAGCTGCTTGCTGCAAAGAAGAGAGATTATAGCGTGCTTGGAAACGCTGTCAACACAATTCGATCGATGACAAAAAATATTGCGCGCCGCGCCATCACGCGCCGATCGGCTCCGCCCGTTTGGCCGTGAAATTCCAGCGCAGCGCTTCACTCGTGTCGACGCGGGCCGGCAGCAAGCCGGCTGCGAGAAACGTATCCGCGATCTTCTGTTGTTCACCGAAATTCTGCGTGGCAACGGCGCGCACCAGATAGCTGCGTCGCGCATTCGCGCGCTCGATTGTCCTTGCGTCGAGTCCCCAGATCGGCGCCAGGGTATGGGCCGCTTCCTGCTGATGGTCGCGCAGCCACGCGCCGGCCTGCGACAACCGGTCGAACACGATCTGGATGACGTCGGGGCGCGCGGCGGCAAAACTGCTCGACGCGAGGTAATAGCGCTGGTATGACGCGAGGCCGCTGCCGTCGGCCAGAATCCGCACGTCGGGATTCGCGTCGACCGACGCGACGTACGGATCCCACGTAATCCAGGCATCGACACTGCCGCGCTCGAATGCCGCGCGGCCGTCCGCCGGTGTCAGATAGTGGATGGTGGTGTCGCTGGTGGTGAGCTTCGCGCGTGCGAGCGCGGCAAGCAGCAGGTAGTGGCTGCCGGCCGCCTTCGTGACGGCGATCCGCTTGCCCTTGAGATCGGTGAGCGTGCGCAGCGTGCTGTCCTGCTTGACGATGATGGCCTGCGCCTTCGGCGACGGCGCTTCCTGTGCGACGTACACGAAACGGGCATGCGCGGCTTGCGCGAAGACCGGAACCGTGTCGGCCACGTCGGCGCTGAAATCGATCGCGCCGACGTTGAGTGCTTCGGTCAGCGGCAGGCCGCTCGCGAATTCATGCCACGACACGCGCAGGCCGAGCGGTGCGAGCGACTGCTCCAGCGTGCCGCGTGTCTTGAGTAGCGTGATGAGCGTCGACGATTTCTGGTATCCGATGCGCAGCGTGATGGGCATGTTCTCGGCGTGCGCTCGAATGCCGGCGGCGCTCAGACCGGCGGCCAGCATCGCGCGCGCGAACGCGCGGCGGTTCATCGACATCATGAATGGTGCCTCGTTGGATTCGTTGAAAGCGAGGCGGCTAACGTACCAACGGGGACGGCAATCGATAAGCGATTAATTCTGCTATCGATCGGAGTGGTGGGCATATGGCAGGCGCGTGCCGGTAATACGGTGCCCGAAATGAAAAAAGGCCGGCATAAAGCCGACCTTTTTAAAAACAGATGGTGCCCAGGAGAGGACTCGAACCTCCACGATGTTGCCACCGCTAGGACCTGAACCTAGTGCGTCTACCAATTCCGCCACCTGGGCACGTTTTGCAGTAGCTGCTTGCTGCAAAGAAGCGAAATTATAGCGCCCCAATTATTCCTGTCAACACTTTTTTGCGATGCAGCGCAAACCGGCTGCCGCTGCGCGTGCCGGGGGCCTTTCCGTCATTTGACGACACGGGCGGGTGATAGAATGACCCGCCGCCGTCAATATAGAACTGTCAGACGGACACCTCTATGTTGATGCCGTGCACCATCAGTCAACGCAACGAGAACAATCATCGACAAACCCTTGAGCAAATATCCGTACCCCATTCCGAGCCGTGAAGAGATTCTCGGCGTGCTGCGTACGAGCGACGCGCCGCTGGCCGCCAACGACATCGCCGAAGCCCTGTCGATCAAGCGTCAGGAGCGCGAGGGGTTCTTCCGGCGTGTCGCCGCGATGGAACGTGACGGCCAGATCCGCCTCGACAAGCGCGGCCACTACCAGTTGACCCATCCGTCGAATTTCGTCGCGGGGCGCGTGCAGGGGCATCGCGACGGCTACGGGTTCGTGATCCGCGACGACGGCCAGGACGATCTGTTCTTGCCGAACGGCGAAATGCAGAAGGTGATGCACAACGACCGCGTGCTCGCGCGGATCGTCGGCTACGATCGCCGCGGCCGGCCGGAAGGGCATGTCGTCGAAGTCACCGAGCGCGCGAACAAGCGCGTGATCGGCCGCCTGCTGAACGAGAACGGCGCGCTGATCGTCGCGCCGGAAGACAAGCGCATCGGCCACGACATCCTGATCACGCAGAACGTGAAGAAGGCGAAGGTCGGGCAGGTCGTCGTCGTCGAGTTGACCGATTTCCCGAGCCGTCATTCGCAGCCGCTCGGCCGTGTCGTCGAAGTGCTCGGCGATATCGACGATCCGGGCATGGAAATCGAAATCGCGGTGCGCAAGTACGGCGTGCCGCACGAATTCAGCCAGCCGGCGCTCGACGAAGCCGCCGCGCTGCCCGACAAGGTGCGGCCGGCCGACCTGCGTTTCCGCGTCGACCTGCGCGACGTGCCGCTCGTGACGATCGACGGCGAGGACGCCCGCGACTTCGACGATGCCGTCTACTGCGAGCCGGTCAAGGTCGGTCGCGGCGACGGCTACCGGCTCATCGTCGCGATCGCCGACGTATCGCACTACGTGCAGCCGGGTAGCGGGCTCGATACCGACGCGCTCGAGCGCAGTACGTCGGTCTACTTCCCGCGCCGCGTGATCCCGATGCTGCCGGAGAAATTGTCGAACGGCCTCTGTTCGCTGAATCCGCAGGTCGACCGCTGCGTGCTCGCATGCGACATGGTGATCACCGCGCGCGGCGAGATCAAGGCATACCAGTTCTATCCGGCGGTGATCCACTCGGCGGCGCGCCTGACGTACACCGAAGTCGCGGCCGTGCTGTCGAACACGAAGGGGCCGGAGGCCGCGCGCCGGGCCGATCTGTTGCCGCACCTGCAGGATCTGTACGGCGTCTACAAGTCGCTGTTCGCCGCCCGCCAAAAGCGCGGCGCGATCGACTTCGACACGACCGAGACCTACATCGTCTGCAATTCGCAGGGCAAGATCGAGCAGATCGTGCCGCGTCAGCGCAACGACGCGCACAAGCTGATCGAGGAATGCATGCTGGCCGCGAACGTCTGCGCGGCCGACTTCCTGAAGCGCAACAAGCATCCGGGCCTGTACCGCGTGCACGCGGGGCCGACGCCGGAGAAGCTCGAGAACCTGCGTGCGTTCCTGCGCGGGATGGGCCTGTCGCTCGGCGGCGGCGACAAGCCGCATGCGAGCGACTACGCGGCGCTGATGGCGCAGATCCGCGACCGGCCGGACGCGCAGATGCTGCAGCCGATGCTGCTGCGCTCGATGCAGCAGGCGGTCTACAGCCCGGACAACATCGGCCACTTCGGTCTCGCGTACGAGGCGTACGCGCACTTCACGAGCCCGATCCGCCGCTATCCGGACCTGCTCACGCACCGCGCGATCTACGCGATCCTGTCCGGCAAGAAGTACGCGCCGAAGGCGCCGGAAGGCTTCGAGCTGAATACCGCGCTGTCGCCGCGCGCCCGCGCGATGCAGCAGGCCGACGACGACGCGCGCGGCCGTTCGCGCTCGAACACGGCGATCTGGGAAGAGCTGGGCCTGCATTGCTCGGCGAACGAGCGCCGTGCGGACGAGGCGTCGCGCGACGTGGAAGCGTGGCTCAAGTGCTACTTCATGCGCGACAAGCTCGGCGAGGAGTACGGCGGGATGGTGAACGGCGTGACGTCGTTCGGCATTTTCGTGCAGCTCGACACGCTGTTCATCGAAGGGCTCGTGCACGTGACGGAGCTCGGCTCGGACTATTTCCAGTACGACGAGATCAAGAACGAGCTGCGCGGCGAACGCACGGGCATCCGCTATCGCCTGTCGGACCGCGTGCGCGTGCAGGTGAGCCGCGTCGATCTCGATGCGCGCAAGATCGATTTCCGCCTCGTGCGCGATACGCCGGTGAAGGCGCCGCGTCCGTCGCCCGTGCCGGCTGCCGGCGTCGATCGCAACGGCAGCGGCCCGCGCGTGCGTGCGCTGCCGCCGGTCGAGGAGGCCGTGCCGCGTCGCAAGACGGCCGCGAGCGCGCCGAGCGTCGCGGTGAAGGAAGCGCGCGCCGCGCGTGGCGCCGCGAAGAAGAAGGGCGGCGGCGGTGGCGGCGGCTCACCCGCGAAGCCGACCGCGAAGAAGGCCCGCGCCCGCAAGAAGTATTGAGCGTTCGGGGCGGCGTACGCGCACGCCCCGCAGTATCGAGAGACGCCGCGTCACCGGTCATCGGCCGGCCACGCGGCGCTTTCCTTTTCCATGGATCGCGGCTGCGCACGTCGCGCGGCCGCACGTTTGATCGAAGGTTGTTCCAGTCATGTCACGTCTGAAGGTTCTTTACGGTTTTCATGCGGTGACCGCACGTTTGCGGCACGATGCATCGACGGTGGCGGAGGTGCTGTACGACCAGACGCGCCGCGACCGCCGCATGCAGGACTTCCTGCACACCGCGAAGGAAGCGGGCGTGCGGCTGATCGCGGCCGACGAAACGCGCCTGTGGGGCCTCGCGCACACCGAGCGCCACCAGGGCGTCGTCGCGCGCGTCGAGGACATGCCGCTCGCGCAGAACCTGTCCGAGCTGCTCGACGGCATCAACGGGCCCGCGCTGCTGCTCGTGCTCGACGGCGTCACCGATCCGCACAACCTCGGCGCGTGCCTGCGGGTCGCCGATTCGGCCGGCGCGCACGCGGTGATCGCGCCGCGCGACCGGGCGGTCGGCCTCAACGCGACCGCTGCCAAGGTGGCGAGCGGCGCGGCGGATACGGTGCCGTACATCACGGTGACGAACCTCGCCCGCGCGCTGCGCGAGCTGAAGGAAGCCGGCGTGTGGATCATCGGCACGTCGGACGAAGCTTCGGCGACGCTCTACGATACAAAGCTCGACGGCCCCGTCGCGCTCGTGATGGGCGCGGAAGGCGAGGGCATGCGCCGGCTCACGCGCGACACCTGCGACGAAGTGATGAGCATCCCGATGGCCGGCAGCGTGGAAAGCCTGAACGTGTCGGTCGCCAGCGGCGTGTGCCTGTACGAAGCCGTGCGCCAGCGGCGCGTGAAGGGCTGAGCCCGCGGCTGCCCCCGGCGCCGACCCGATCCGTCCCGCGCGCGACGCGCGGGCGTCGAATGACCCGAACGACGCGTGCCGCGATGCAACGCGGCACGCGGCTCTCCGGAACTCGCGACCGATGACCCTGTTTCGTGTTGGCGTTTCCTGCGCCGTGCTCGGCCTGCTCGCGGCCTGCACGTCGCCGTCGCTCGTCGAGCGCGACGCCTACTATGCCGACACGAGCCTGCACGCGCGCGGCGCAGATTCGCGGATCCGCTTTCTCGTGATGCATTACACCGAAAGCGACGAGACGAAATCGCTGCGCACGCTGACCGGCGAGTCGGTCAGCGTGCATTACGTCATCCCGCCGCAGCCGCGCACCGAGCGCGGGATGCCCGTCGTCTACCAGCTCGTTCCGGAAGCGCGGCGCGCGTGGCACGCGGGCGTCAGCGAGTGGCAGGGCACGACCGAGCTGAACGCGGTGTCGATCGGCATCGAGAACGTGAACCGCGGCCCGCTCGACGCGCAGCGGCGCACCTGGCAGCCGTATCCGCCCGAACAGGTCGACGCGCTGATCCGTCTGTCGAAGGACATCGTCGCGCGCTACGGGATTGCGCCGACGCGTGTGGTCGGGCACAGCGACATCGCGCCGCAACGCAAGATCGATCCCGGGCCGCTGTTTCCGTGGCATACGCTCGCGCAAGCCGGCGTCGGCGCATGGCCGGACGACGCGACCGTCGCCGCGCGGCTCGGCGGGCGCGACCCGCACGCGCCGGTCGACGTGCGCGAACTGCAGCTCAAGCTCGCGCGCTACGGCTACGACGTGCCGACCGACGGCGTGCTCGACACGCGCACGCAACGCGTGTTCGCGGCGTTCCAGATGCATTTCAGGCCGTCCGATTACGCGGGCAATCCGGACGCGGAAAGCGACGCGATCGCGCAGGCGCTGCTCGACAAGTACTTCCCCGGCGCGCCAGCGGCGGACCCCGCACCGGCGGCCGACACGCGCTGAATACGCGGCGCGGCGCGTGCCGAAAAACGCGGGGGCGCCCACCGACTCCGGTAAACTGGCGGTTTTTCGCCATCCCGCAGCATTACCACGCCATGACTCAAGACGAACTCAAACGCCTCGTCGGCCAGGCCGCCGCCGATTACGTGATCCAGAACGTGCCGGAAGGCGCCGTGATCGGTGTCGGCACCGGCTCGACCGCCAACTGCTTCATCGACGCGCTCGCCGCCGTCAAATCGCGCTATCGCGGCGCCGTGTCGAGCTCGGTCGCCACGACCGAACGCCTGAAATCGCACGGCATCAAGGTGTTCGACCTGAACGAGATCGAGTCGCTTCAGGTGTACGTCGACGGCGCCGACGAGATCGACGCCGGCGGCGCGATGATCAAGGGTGGCGGCGGCGCGCTGACGCGCGAGAAGATCGTCGCGTCGGTGGCCGACACGTTCGTCTGCATCGCGGACGCCAGCAAGCGCGTGCCGGTGCTCGGCGCGTTCCCGCTGCCGATCGAGGTCGTGCCGATGGCGCGCACGGCGATCGGCCGGCGCGTGACCGCGCTCGGCGGCGTGCCCGTGCTGCGCGTGACGAAGGACGGCGCGCCGTATATCACCGACAACGGCAACGAGATCATCGACGTGAAGGGCCTGCAGATCGCCGATCCGCGTGGTTTCGAAGCACAGGTGAACGCATGGCCGGGCGTCGTGACCGTCGGCCTGTTCGCCGAACGCGGCGCGAATCTGTGCTTGCTCGGCACGGAAAACGGCGTCGAAACGATCGTTTATCCGGCTGGCTGAATCTGAATGAGAAGCAGTCCGTAACGGCGCGGTATCGGCCGTCATGGATTGGATGGTTAAATCTTGTGGAAACCGGGGTCCGGCAGGCGCGGCGCGCTTCCCGGGCCTTTTTTTTAGCCGTATAAATCACCTCGTTCAAAAGAGGGATAACCCTGTCAGGTGTTTACCAGATAGCGAAATATCGTCGAACTCATCAACTTATAGATCATAAGAACAGAGTAGTAACCAGGGCCGGCGGAACTGCGGAGCAGGTGTTCGCAAATCGACGCACGGGGAGGTGTCATGGAGCAGGGCAAAGACCGGTCACTGGTCGCCAAAGTGATGGATGGGCTTGTCGCGGGTATCGTCGAAGACAAGTACGGCGGCATCTTGCCGCCACAGGACGTGCTGTCGAAAGAGTTCGACGTGAGCCGCACGGTCATGCGAGAAGCGTTGTCGATGTTGCTTGCGCGCGACATGCTCGACGTGCGTCCGAAAGTCGGTACGCGCGTGCGGCCGATGCGCGACTGGCGGATGATCGACGAGGACGTCGTGAGCTGGCGATTTCGGGCAAAGCCCGATCCGCAGTTCATGCGCGACGTCATCGAATTCCGGATGCTGATCGAGCCGCGTGCGACCGCGCAGGCGGCGGTGCGTGCGACGGCGGCCGACATCGCGGGCATTCGCGAAGCGTTCGATGCGTTCAAGGTGCTGCAGCCGGGCGACGCCGGCTACGACACGGCGGACGAGCTGCTGCACACGCGGATCGTCCAGGCGAGCGGCAACCAGTTCTTCCAGCAGATGGCGGCGATCGTGCGCGGCGCAGTGCGTCTCGTGAATCCGCGCGTCGTGCAGAAGGAAGGCGCGCACGACATCGCGGTGAAGGCGCATGCGCGCGTCGTCGATGCGATCGAGCGGCGCGACCCGCGCGAAGCCGAAGCGGCGTCGCTCGCGCTGATCGATTTCAGCGCGGACGAGATTTCGCGCGATTTCTCGGTCGACGTGCCGGTACGCGCCTGACGTCATGCGCGTCGCTCATCCGTGTGCCGCCGGGCCGTTTATCATGACGGCCGGCCGGCAGCGTGCCGGCAACCGTCATACGACCGACACGGAAGATCAGGATGAACGACAACGACCATCGCCCGGTGCGCTTCGGCATCGTCGGTGCAGGCGGCATTGCGCGCCGCTTCGCGCAAAGCCTTGCACACGTGCCGGGCGCCACGCTCGCCGGCGTCTGGGCCCGCCGCGCCGATGCAGCGGCCGCCTTCTGCGAGACATACGGCGGCACGCCCGCCGCGCGCTTCGACGCGCTCCTCGCGAGCGAGATCGACGCGGTCTACATCGCGACGCTCCATGACAGTCATGCGCAGTACTCGCTGGCCGCGCTGGCTGCCGGCAAGGCCGTGCTGTGCGAGAAACCCGCGGCGCTGAACGCCGCGCAACTCGACACGGTGCTGCACGCGGCGCGCGATGCCGGGCGGCTCTTCATGGAGGCGATGAAGCCGCCATTCTTCCCGCTGTACCGTCAACTGCGTGCGCACTTGCGTGACGATCCGATCGGCGAGATCCGGCTCGTGCGGGCGGGCTGCGCCTCGTCGTCGGTGCCGGACGATCATTCCGTCTATCGGCTCGATCGCGCGGGCGGCGCGCTGCTCGATATCGGCATCTACGAGGCGTTTCTCGCCGTCGACTGGCTTGGCGCGGCGCGCGACGTGCAGACGCTCGGCCGCGTCGGTGCGACGGGTGTCGACCTGTTCGCGAGCCTGAACAGCGTGCATGCGAACGGCGGGATCGCGCAGCTCTTTTGCGGGCTCGACGTGATGGGGCGCGGCGACGCGCTGATCGCGGCCGCCGGCGGCCACGTGACGATTCACGAGAAGTGGTGGAACCCCGAGCGTGCGACGATCCGCTATGCGGACGGGCGCACCGTCGAACTCGACGCACCGGCCGCGGGCGGCGGGCTGAACTACGAAGCCGCGCATTTCTGCGACCTGCTGCGCGCGGGCGAGACCGAAAGCCCGATCATGACGCACGACCATTCGCGGCAGATGATCGCGATGACCGATGCGGCGCGCGCCGTGCTCGGCGTGCGCTATTCGGGCGAATAGGCGGAACAGGCGGGAAGGAGGGCGCCGGGCCCGCGATCGCGGCCCGGCGTAACGGCGTGGCTCAGTGCCGCGACGGCAGCGACAGGCGCTTTTCGTACCAGCGCTGCACCCATTCGAGAATCTGGCACAGGATCCAGTACACGGCCGCGGCGGCGAGATAGAGCGGCAGCGGCTGATAGGTCGCGGCGATCACTTCCTGCGCGCTGCGCAGCAGTTCGGTCACGGTGATCACCGACACGAGCGACGTGTCCTTGATCAGGCTGATCAGGCTGTTCGACAGGCTCGGCACCGCGATGCGCAGCGCCTGCGGGCCGATCACGTAGCGCAGCGTCTGGCCCCACGACAGCCCGAGGCTGTACGCGGCGAGCCACTGGCCGCGCGCGATCCCGTTGATCGCGCCGCGCATGCTTTCCGACATGTACGCCGCGACGTTCGCGGACAGCGCGATGACGCCGGCCGGCGTCGGGTCGAGCGAGATGCCGAGGCTCGGCAGCCCGTAATAGATGACGAAGATCTGCACGAGCAGCGGCGTGCCGCGCATCAGGCTCACGTACGCGCGCGCCAGCCACGCGAGCGCATTGACCCAGATGCGCTCGAAGCCGTCGAGCGCTTCGCTCTGCCGGATGCCCATCATCGCGAGCACGACCGCGCCAAGCAGGCCGAACACCATCGACAGCACGGCGAACTTGACGGTCAGTACGGCACCCTGGGCGAGCACCGGCAGCGATTGGACGAGCAGGGACGTTGTCGACATGGAATACGAAGCGAATGCGTGCGCGAAAGCGCAATCATAAACCGGACCGATAAAACAAAGGGCGGCATCGTTGCGGATGCCGCCCTTTCCGGCCCGCCGTCAGGCGGGAAATGCAGGCGTGCTTACTTGATCGGTTTCGTCACGTCGATGCCGAACCACTTGTCGGAGATCTTCGTGAACGTGCCGTCGGCTTCGAGTTGCGCCATCGCGTCGTCGATCGCCTTCTGAAACTTCGGGTTGCCCTTCTTGAACGGGATGCCCGACGGGTTCGCCGAGCCGACGTTCGCGCCCGGGCGCAGCGACAGCTGGGAATTCTTCGTCAGGTACGCGAGCATCAGGCGGTCGTTGAGCGCCGCGTCGAGGCGACCGGCCGCGAGATCGCGCAGGTACTCGGGCGCGCCCGGGTACGTCTTCACATCGATGCCGGGCACCGACTTCGCCATGTCCATGTAGTTGGTGCCGAGCGCGACGCCGAGCTTCTTGCCCTTCAGGTCTTCCAGCGACTTGAACTCGCGCGTGTCGTCCTTGCGCTGGATCAACTGCGCGGACGAGTACGTGTACGCGGGCGAGAAGTCGAGCGTTTCCTTGCGCTTGTCGGTGATGCCGACCTGGTTGACGATCACGTCGAACTTGCCGGCCTGCAGGCCCGCGATGATGCCGCTCCATTCGGTCGTCACGAACTCGGCCTTCACGCCGAGCTTCGCGGCGACGGCCTTCGCGATGTCGACGTCGAAGCCGACGAGTTCGCCTTGCGGGTTCTTCGAGTTGAACGGCGGGAACGTGCCTTCGAGGCCGACGCGCAGCGTGCCGCGTTGTTTGACCTGGTCGAGGAGGTCGGCCGCGTGGGCGGTTGCCGCAGCGAACGACGTGCCGATCACGCCGGCAACCAGCAGCTTCTTCAACAGCGAAAATTTCATCGTGTGTGTCCTTGCCCTGTCCGGGTCAATGATTCTGATATGGGTGCGATGATAGCAAAAACGCTATCGATGGCTAAATACAGTTTGTTTATGGCTATATTACGCGCTGCGTTCGCGGGCGATCGCCTTCACGCATTCCGACACGAGCGCCGGGCCGCGATAGATGAAGCCGGTATAGAGCTGGACGAGCGCCGCGCCGGCCGCCAGCTTCGCACGGGCGTCCTCGCCCGAGAAAATGCCGCCGACACCGATGATCGGCACGTCGTTGCCGACCTCGGCGTGCAGCTTGCGGATCACTTCGTTCGACGCGTCGAACACGGGGCGGCCCGACAGGCCGCCGGCTTCGTCCGCGTGCGGCAGGCCCTGGACGGCCGCGCGCGACAGCGTCGTATTGGTGGCGATCACCGCTTCGATCTTGTGGCGCAGCAGCGTGTCGCCGATTTCCTTGACCTGCTCGTCGTCGAGATCGGGCGCGATCTTCAGCGCGAGCGGCACGAGCTTGCCGTGCAGGTCGGCGAGGCGCCGCTGCTTGTCCTTCAGCGCGGCGAGCAGCGCGTCGAGCTCGCCTGCACCCTGCAACTGGCGCAGGTTCTTCGTGTTCGGCGACGAGATGTTGATCGTCACGTAGCTCGCGAACGGGTACACGCGCTCGAGGCAGTACAGGTAATCCTCGGCCGCGCGTTCGATCGGCGTGTCGGCGTTCTTGCCGATGTTCAGGCCCAGGATGCCGCGATAGCGGGCGGCCTGCACGTTCTTCACGAACTGGTCGACGCCGTGGTTGTTGAAGCCCATCCGGTTGATCAGCGCTTCGGCCTGCGGCAGCCGGAACATCCGCGGGCGCGGGTTGCCGGGCTGCGGGCGCGGCGTGACCGTGCCGACCTCGATGAAGCCGAAGCCGAGCGCCGCGAGGCCGTCGATGGCCGCGCCGTCCTTGTCGAGGCCGGCCGCGAGGCCGACCGGGTTGCGGAACGTGAGCCCCATCACGGTGCGCGGCGCGTCGGGCACGCGGGCCGACAGCGCGCAGGCGAGGCCGGTGCGGCCGGCCGCGCCGAGCGCGCGCAGCGTAAGGTGGTGAGCGTCTTCCGCATCCATTTTGAACAGGGATGCGCGGGCCAGCGGATAGAGGGAACTGAACACGGGAATGGGGCGGACGGCCGAAATGAATGACAACCCGCTATTTTACCGGGAGTTGCGCGGCACGGGCGTGCTTCGCTTCGTAGCCGCCGCGACGCGCGTCAGCCCGAGCCGGAATGTCCGCCCGGCAATGGCGCGCGCGCCAGCGCCGCGTCGACGGGCGGCAGGTCGACCCGCTCCGGATCGAGCGTCTTCCAGCGGCCGTCGATCAGCCCCTCGAGCGGATGGAAGTTCGCCTTGTAGGCCATCTTCGGGCTCTCGCGAATCCAGTAGCCGAGGTACACGTAGGGCAGCCCGAGGCTCTTCGCCTGCTCGATCTGCCACAGGATGTTGTAGGTGCCGTAGCTCGTGTGCCGGTCGTCCGGCTCGAAGAACGTGTAGACCGACGACAGCCCGTCGCCGAGGATGTCGATCATGCTGACCATCCGCAGCTTGCCGGGTTCGCCGCCCGGTGCGTCGAGGTCGCGGAATTCGACGAGGCGCGAGTTGATCCGGCTTTGCAGCAGGAACTGTTCATACTGGTCGCGGCTGTCGCGATCCATGCCGCCGCCCGCGTGGCGCGCGGACTGGTAGCGCATGTAGAGCGCGTAGTGCTCTTCGTCGTAGTGCAGCGGCGACACCGTTGCGACCAGCGTGCGGTGCCGCTTCCACATCCTGCGCTGCGTGCGCGTCGGCGCGAACTCGCCGACCGGCACGCGCACCGGCACGCAGGCGCGGCAGCCGTCGCAGTACGGGCGGTACGTGAAGACGCCGGAGCGACGGAAGCCGGCCTTCACGAGTTCGGTGTAGATGTCGGAATTGATCAGGTGGCTCGGCGTCGCGACTTGCGAGCGTGCGATGCGGCCGTCCAGATAGCTGCACGGATAGGGCGCCGTTGCATAGAATTGCAGCGCCGAAAGCGGTGAAAGCGGCAGCTCAGTCGGGTGAGTCATGGGCAGCTCTCGATGCAGGGAAGGAGTGCCGCGCTAGCGCTCGCTCCCGGTGGGCGCCGCCGTTTCGGCGGGGCTCGTCAGCGCGGCGAGCACGCGCTTGTCGAACTGCCACGGAATCGGCGGTTCGGCTACCGCGCTGCGCACGTGAGCGACAAAGGCCTTGCGTGCGATCTCGCGGCCGCCGAGCGACGCTAGATGCGACGTGTTCTGCTGGCAGTCTATCATTTCCAGCCCCTGGTCGCGAAGGTGCGCGATGAGCGCGGCCAGCGCGATTTTCGACGCATCGGTCACGTCCGCATACATCGACTCGCCGAAAAACATCCGGCCGAACGACACGCCATAGAGGCCGCCGACGCGGCGTCCGTCGCGCCACGTTTCGATGCTGTGCGCGTTGCCGGAGCGGTAGAGCGAGGTATAGGCGTCGATGATCTCGGCGGTGATCCAGGTGCCGCGCTGCCCGCGGCGCGGCGCCTGCGCGCACGCGCGCATCACGCCGGGAAAGTCGTGATCGACGCGCACTTCCCATTCCGGCGCGCGCAGCACGCGCTTCAGCGTCTTGCGCAGCGACGGCGATACCTTGAATTCGGCCGGCACCAGAATCATGCGCGGGTCGGGGCTCCACCACAGCACCGGCTGGCCGTCCGAGTACCACGGGAAGATGCCGCGCCGGTAGGCGTCGATGAGGCGCGACGGCAGCAGGTCGGCGCTCGCGGCGAGCAGCCCGGGCGCGCCGGTCGCGGGCCCGAGCGCGCGTTCGATGGACGGAAACGGATCGTCCGGGCCGAGCCAGGGAACCATGGGCAGGGGCTCAGCCGTTGCGCAGCGAGCGGAAGATATCGCCGGTGTGCACGCCGTAGTCGCCGGCGGCCCGATCGGCGAAGAAGAAGCGCAGCGTCTGGCTGACGGTCGGAAACGCGATCTCGTCCCACGGGATGTCGGCTTCGTCGAACAGTTTCACTTCGAGGCTTTCCTCGCCGGCTTCGAAACCCGGATCGGTGAGCCGCGCAAGGTAGAACAGGTGGACCTGATGTACGTGCGGTACGTTGAGCAGCGTGAACAGGTTCTGCACCTCGACGCGCGCGCCGGCTTCCTCGAGCGTTTCGCGCGCGGCGGCTTCCGCGGTCGTCTCGCCCATTTCCATGAAACCGGCCGGCAGCGTCCAGAATCCGTAGCGCGGTTCGATCGCACGGCGGCACAGCAGGATCTGGTCGCCCCAGACCGGCACCGTGCCGACGACGTTGCGCGGATTCTGATAGTGGATCGTGCCGCAGTGATCGCAGACGAAGCGTTCGCGGTTGTCGCCCGGAGGAATGCGCGCGAGGACTTCGTGGCCGCAGACGGAGCAGAATTTCATGTCGAGTGGAAGGGACGAGGTGATGCGAGTGTATCACCGGGCCGCGGCATTCTTGAACGCCTGCGCAGGCGGCGGCGTGTCGGGCGAAACGGCGCGCGCGTGCGCGAAGCGCGCGCGGCGTCCGGGCGCGCGAAAACAAAAAGCCCGGCGCGAGGCCGGGCTTTTTGCGACATTCTGGACGGTTGGTTGCGGGGGTAGGATTTGAACCTACGACCTTCGGGTTATGAGCCCGACGAGCTGCCAGACTGCTCCACCCCGCGTCCGTCGAAGGAATGAATTATATGGGCTAACCCGGATGCGCGCAACTGTTTTCTGACGATCGCGTCGCGAGCGTGGGTGGGGCCGGTACGGAGAGGCGCGTGCGCTAGAATCGAGCGGTTTGTGTCGCCATCCCGGCAGCGGCCCTGCGCGATCGCATCGGCGCCGCTGCGATTCTCATTACTGCATCGACGGATTCATGGACATCGCTCACGATCTGCAATCGATCGGCGCGCAGGAACAGGCGCTCGTGTTTCCCCATTTCGACCCGGCCCGCGCGTGGGCGCTCGGCAACCGGATGCATGCGCTCGCGACGTCCCGCGGTCATGCGATCGCGATCGATATCGTCACGTTCGGCCAGCCGCTGTTCTACGCCGCGCTCGCCGGCGCGACGCCGGACAACGCCGACTGGGTGCGCCGCAAGCGCAACGTCGTCGCGCATTTCCGCCGCAGCTCGTACGCAATCGGCCTGCGCATGCAGCAGGCCGGCGCGACGCTCGCGGACAAGCACGGGCTGCCGGCCGCCGACTATGCGTCGCACGGCGGTTCGTTTCCGTTGACCGTCGCCGGCGCCGGCGTGATCGGCTCGATTACCGCGTCCGGGCTGCCGCAGCGCGCGGACCACGAGTTCGTCGTCGAGGCGCTGTGCGCCGAGCTCGGTCACGACTACGCGGTACTGGCCCTCGCACGGAGCTGAGCGATGCAATTGCCCGGTTACGCATGGCTCGCGATCGCGATCGTCGCGGAAGTGATCGGCACGTCCGCGCTGCGCGCGGCGGACGGCTTCACGCGCTTGTGGCCGTCGGTGCTCGTCGTCGCCGGTTACGGCGTCGCGTTCTACTGCCTGTCCCTCACGTTACGCACGATGCCCGTCGGCATCATCTATGCAGTCTGGTCGGGCGCCGGCATCGTGCTGATCACGCTCGTCGCGATGCTGCTCTATCGCCAGGTGCCGGACGTGCCGGCGGTGATCGGCCTCGGGCTGATCATCGCCGGTGTCGTGGTGCTGAACCTGTTCTCGAAAATGCAGGCGCATTGAGCGTGCGACTGCCGTTTGCCGGACGACCTTCATGACCGATTCTTCTTCCGCCGCCGCTTCCGCCGAATCCGCCCAGCCCGATGTGCTCGCGTATGTCGCGAACCGCATCGGCTTTCTCGAACTGAACCGGCCGAAGGCGCTGAATGCGCTGTCGGTCGGCATGATCCGGCTGATGCAGCAGGCGCTCGACGCGTGGCGCGACGACCCCGACGTCATCGCGGTCGTCGTGCACAGCCCGCATCCGCGCGCATTCTGCGCGGGCGGCGACGTACGCTTCTTCCACGACGCGTGGCAGCGCGGCGACCGCGACGCGGTCGACACGTTCTTCATCGACGAATACACGCTGAACCATGCGATCTTCACGTATCCGAAGCCGTACATCGCGCTGATGCACGGCGTCGTGATGGGCGGCGGCATGGGGATTTCGCAGGCGGCGCGGCATACGGGCGGCCTGCGCGTCGTGACCGACTCGACGAAGATGGCGATGCCCGAAACGCGCATCGGCCTGTTCCCGGACGTCGGGATGAGCTGGTTTCTCGCGCGCACGCCCGGCGCGATCGGCCGCTATCTCGCGGTGACCGGCGCGACGCTCGACGCGGCCGGTGCGCTGTACGCGCAACTCGCCGACGTCTATCTGCCCGATGCCGCACTGCCGGCGCTGCTCGACACGCTGCGCACCGCGCGCATCGACAGCGGCGCGCAGGCCGTCGCGTGCGTGACCGACGCGGCTGCCGCACACAAGGTCGTGCCGACGCCCGGCACGTCGGCGCTCGCCGATGCGCGTGCCGGGATCGACCGGCATTTCGCGCAGCCGGACATCAACGCGATCCTCGCGTCGCTCGACGCCGAACAGGATTGCGCGGCGGTCGACGGGTGGGTCGAGAAGGCGACCCACGCGATGCGCGAGCAGTTGTCGCCGCTGTCGATGGCCGTGTCGCTCGAAGTCGTCGAACGCGCGCGCGGCGCGACGATGGCCGATTGCCTGCGGCGCGATCTCGATCTCACGCGCTCGACCTTCGCGCGCGGCGACGTGATCGAAGGCGTGCGCGCGCTGATCGTCGACAAGGATCACCAGCCCGTGTGGCGTTTCAAGTCGGCTGCCGACGTCCGGCGCGCCGACGTGCTCGCGATGTTCGACAGCCCGTGGACGCCCGACGCGCATCCGCTGCGCAAGCTGAAGGACTGACGTCGATCAGGCTGACGCGCGCGAGCCGATCGACGCGCAACATGGAAACGAAAAGGCCGCGTGCATCATGCACGCGGCCTTTTTCATGAACGACGTCGGGCGGGCGCGACCGAAGGGCGCGCAGCCCGCGCCGGCGTTACTCGTCGCCCGCGTCGTCGGACATGAACGCGCGCATGAACACGAGCGCGCCGAAACCCCACACCGCATTCGCCGCGAAGCCGGCCGCGAGCACGGGCATCATGTTGCCCGACGGCCAGATGCCGCGCAGCGGATCGATCGCGAACACGCGGGCGGCCGTCAGCACGATGCCGCCGAACACGAGCGCGCCGATCCACGATGCTTCGCGTTCCGGCGACACGCGCAGCAACCACGCCATCGGAATCGCGCAGCACGCGCTGATCAGCGCATTCGCGACGAATTCAGGAATGCCGAGCGGCGCGAACGGTTGTGTCGAGAAGCCGGTTGCGGCGATCAGGTCGGCCGTGTGAAGGAGGGCGAGCGTGGCCTCGCGGAAGAACAGTGCGGCCAGGAAGCCGGACAGGAAGGGCAGGATGACTTTCTGCATCGATGAGTGCACCGCAGGCGCGCACGGCGGGGGCCGGGCGCGCGGAGTTATTCGGATAGGTGCGCCATTATAGGGCCCGGCCGCGACGATATTCGCTCCAGCGTCGTGCTAATCACGAAAGCGGAAAACCTAAGCTCAAAAAAATCGTTCCAAAGCCCTGTACCGATCCCTAGACTGATTTCCCAGAAACAGCCGTGCAATCGCGTCCTCGTCCGCGGCACGGCCTGACCGGCGAGCCATCCCGATTCGAATGCACACCATGCATGCGTCGCTCATCCGCGACGCGAGCAGGGCGATGTTTTTTTCAAATTTCGGCAGTGACAGTCAAGCAGGAGCAGCAGATGAATGTGTTCTGGTTTATCCCCACGCATGGCGACAGCCGCTATCTCGGCACGGCCGAAGGCGCGCGCGCCGCGGACTACGATTACTTCAAGCAGGTCGCCGTGGCGGCGGACACGCTCGGCTACGACGGCGTGCTGCTGCCGACCGGCCGTTCCTGCGAGGATGCGTGGGTCGTCGCGTCGAGCCTGATTCCGGCGACACAGCGCCTGAAGTTCCTGGTCGCCGTGCGTCCCGGCATCGCTTCGCCGGGGCTGGCCGCGCGGATGGCCGCGACGTTCGACCGTCTGTCGGGCGGCCGCCTGCTGATCAACGTCGTCACGGGCGGCGATGCGGCCGAGCTCGAAGGCGACGGTCTGTTCGCCGATCACGACACGCGCTACGAGATCACCGACGATTTCCTGAACATCTGGCGCGGGCTGCTGACCGCGTCGCATGACAACGGCGGATTCGACTACATCGGCAAGCACCTGCAGTCGAAAGGCGGCAAGGCGCTTTATCCGCCCGTGCAACATCCGCATCCGCCGCTGTGGTTCGGCGGCTCGTCGCCGGCCGCTCACGCGATTGCCGCCGATCACATCGATACCTACCTGACGTGGGGCGAGCCGCCCGAGGCCGTCGCGAAGAAGATCGCCGACATCCGCGCCCGTGCCGACGCGCGCGGCCGCAAGATCAAGTTCGGCATCCGCCTGCACGTGATCGTGCGCGAGACCGAGGACGAGGCATGGCGTGACGCCGAGCGGTTGATCAGCCGGCTCGACGACGACACGATCGCGCGGGCGCAGAAGGCGTTCGCGAACATGGATTCGGAAGGCCAGCGCCGGATGGCCGCGCTGCACGGCGGCAAGCGCGGCGGCCGCGAGGCGCTCGAGGTCTATCCGAACCTGTGGGCCGGCGTGGGGCTCGTGCGCGGCGGCGCGGGCACGGCGCTCGTGGGCAATCCCGAGCAGGTCGCGGAACGCATGCGCGAATACGCGGATCTCGGCATCGAGACGTTCATCCTGTCCGGCTATCCGCACCTCGAGGAGTCGTATCGCTTCGCGGAACTCGTGTTCCCGCTGATCAAGGGCAAGGGTGTCGAGAAGGCGGCTGGTCCGCTGTCGGGGCCGTTCGGCGAGATCGTCGGCAACAACTATCTGCCGAAGACGAGCCAGAGCTGAGCGACGGAGGCTTGCGATGACAACGAAAACGTCGACGACGGGCGTCGCCGTGGCCGCCCGCGCGTGGCGCGGCGTTGCGCCGTGGCTCGTGCCGCTCGCATTGCTGGTGGTGTGGGAAGTCGGTGCGCGCACCGGCTGGCTGTCGACCCGCGTGCTGCCCGAGCCGGTGGCGGTCGTGCGCGCGGCCTGGTCGCTCGTGACGTCGGGCGAAATGTGGGCGAACGTGAAAGTGAGCACGTGGCGCGCGCTGTTCGGCTTCGCGATCGGCGGCGGCGTCGGTCTCGCGCTGGGGCTCGCGACCGGGCTGTCGAAGGCCGCCGAGGTCGCGCTCGACTCGACGATCCAGATGATCCGCAACATCCCGGCGCTCGCGATGATCCCGCTCGTGATCCTGTGGTTCGGCATCGACGAGAAGGCGAAGCTGTTCCTCGTCGCGCTCGGCGTGTTCTTCCCCGTCTACATCAATACGTATCACGGGATCCGCTCGGTCGACGCGAACCTGATCGAGATGGCGAAGAGCTACGGCGTGCGCGGCTTCGCGCTGTACCGCGACGTGATCCTGCCGGGCGCGTTGCCGTCGATTCTCGTCGGCGTGCGTTTCGCGCTCGGGCTGATGTGGGTGATGCTGATCGTCGCGGAAACGATCTCCGCCCAGTCGGGCATCGGCTACATGACGATGAACGCGCGTGAATTCCTGCAAACCGACGTGGTGGTGGTCGGCATCCTGCTGTACGCGGTGCTCGGCAAGCTGGCCGATGTGCTGGCGAAATCGATCGAGCGCGTGACGCTGCGCTGGCACCCCGCCTATCAATCAGGAGCAAAGGCATGAACGCGACGACTTCAGCGGCCGCCTATGGGCCGCTCGCCGGCGCAGACCTCGAGGCCGAACTGGCGCAGGCCCGCGTCGCGGACGGCGACGCGCGCGATGCGGCGATCCTCGAACGTGACGGCAGCGCATCGGTCGTGCCGCTCGCGCGGCGGCGCGGGGGCGGTCCGGCATCCGACGACGCGGTCACGCTGTCGGGCGTCAGCAAGCGCTTCGGCGCCCGCACGGTGCTCGACAACGTCGAGTTGAACATCGCGCGCGGCAGCTTCGTCGCGATCGTCGGCCGCAGCGGCTGCGGGAAATCGACGCTGCTGCGTCTCGTCGCGGGACTCGAGCAGCCGAGCAGCGGCGCGCTCGTGACGCACGGCGAGGGCGGCGGCGTGCTCGATACGCGGATCATGTACCAGGACGCGCGTCTGCTGCCGTGGAAGACCGTGCTGCAGAACGTGATGCTGGGCCTCGGCCGCGGCGCGCGCGACCAGGCCCGCGCGGTGCTCGACGAAGTCGGGCTGCTGGAACGCGCGAACGACTGGCCCGCGCAACTGTCGGGCGGGCAGCGGCAGCGCGTCGCACTGGCCCGTGCGCTCGTGCACCGGCCGCAACTGCTGCTGCTCGACGAGCCGCTCGGCGCACTCGATGCGCTGACCCGCATCGAAATGCACGCGCTGATCGAGCGCCTGTGGCGCGAGCATCGATTCACCGCGCTGCTCGTCACGCACGACGTGCAGGAAGCCGTGGCGCTCGGCGACCGCATCCTGCTGATCGAGCAGGGGCGGGTGGCGCTCGACCAGCCGGTGCCGCTCGACCGGCCGCGTGCCCGCGCGTCGGCTGCCTTCGCGGCGCTCGAGGATCGCGTGCTGAAACGCGTGCTCGCCGGCGGGCCCGGCGCGGCCGATCAAGACACGGAGCATGAAGCAGACAAGGTTCGACCGGTCGGGCAGATCCGCTGGGCCGTTTAATTCCGGGCGGCTCCGGCCGCCCGTTCTGAGACTTTTTTCTTCGGAGCGATCATCCCGATGAGCATCACCGCAATCAACGTACGTAACCAGTTCAAGGGCAAGGTCAAGGAGATCATTCGCGGGTCGGTGGTTTCCGAAGTCGACGTCGAGACGCCGTTCGGCATCGTCACGTCGGTGATCACCACCCGTTCGGTGGACGAACTCGAACTGAAGGTCGGCGCCGAAGTCGTCGCGCTCGTGAAGTCGACGGAAGTCTCGATCGCGCGTCTCTGAGCGCGGGTCGAGCCTCGGTGCGGCGCCGCCGGGCAGGCAACGTGCCCGGCGGCGCCGCATTGCATTCGCGCAGCGCGTTTGCCTCGGTATTCGACTGCCGGACGAAGTGCTAGGATGGAACGACACCGATGCCGGAGGCGAACGCATGACCCCCATCCTTTCCCCCGAAGCCATCGAGGCGCTGAAATGGATCGACCAGTTCGGCGACAGCCGGCCGGTTCCCGCCGCGTTCAATGACGTTATCTACGCGTTGCTGAACGACGGGCTGATCTATCAGGCGACGGCCGACCGGGTCGACCTGACGGCCGATGGCCGGTCCTTTTTGTCAGATGAATACGATTGAGCGCGCGGCGCCGGCCGCGCACGCGGCCCGGCGCGGCGTCGCCACGGAGGCGTGCGATGGAACCGAGAGGCAGCGACCTCGGCGATTTCAGCGAGCCGTACCGCGGCTTCGAGATCGAGGTGAAGACCGAGCAGGTCTGGGACGGCGAGCACGCGCACTACCGCGTGCTGCGGGGCGATGCCGTGCGGATCGACTGGCGGCTGGTCAAGATCGACGGGGTGCTGCTGACCGAGCGGCGCGTGATCGAGCGCGTGTTCGACGAGGCACGCCGGGCGGTCGATGCGGAGCTGGACGACCGGTAGCGCACGTGTCGGGTTGGTATGGCCGGTCTTGCGGTAAAATATGGGGTTGTTTCCGTGCCGCCTGGCCTGTACCCGAATTCCATGTCCGTTTCGCCTTCGCTTCCTCCCCGCCGCGTATCCGTCGCGCCGATGCTCGACTGGACCGACCGTCATTGCCGGTCGTTCCACCGCACGCTGACGCGCAATACGTGGCTGTATACGGAGATGATCACGACGGGCGCGCTGTTGTTCGGCGATGCCCAGCGGCATCTTGCGTTCACGCCGAGCGAATCGCCGGTCGCGCTGCAATTGGGCGGCAGCGAGCGGGGCGACCTCGCGCGCGCGGCGAAGCTCGGCGAGCAGTGGGGCTACGACGAAATCAACCTGAATTGCGGGTGCCCGTCCGAGCGCGTGCAACGCGGTGCGTTCGGTGCATGCCTGATGAACGAGCCGCAACTCGTCGCCGACTGCGTGAAGGCGATGTGCGATGCGGTGTCGGTGCCGGTGACGGTCAAGCACCGGATCGGCGTCGATGCGGTCGAGGACTACGCGTTCGTGCGCGATTTCGTCGGCACGGTGGCCGAGGCCGGTTGCGAAACGTTCGTCGTGCATGCCCGCAATGCGATCCTGAAGGGGCTGTCGCCGAAGGAGAATCGCGAGATCCCGCCGCTCAAGTACGACTATGCGTATCGGCTGAAGCGCGATTTTCCGTCGCTGGAGATCGTGATCAACGGCGGCATCACGACGCTCGATGAAGTCGCGCGGCATCTGGAGCACGTCGACGGCGTGATGCTCGGCCGCGAGGCGTATCACAACCCGTACGTGCTGGCGGAGGTCGATGCGCGCTTCTACGGATCGAGCGCAGCGGTGCCGACGCGCGAAGCGGCCGAAGCGCAACTGATCGCGTATTGCGCGGCCGAACTGAAGCGCGGCACCTACCTCGGCGCGATCGTGCGGCACGCACTCGGGCTGTATCGCGGCATGCCGGGTGCGCGTGGCTGGCGTCGTGTGCTGTCCGACAACAAGAAGCTCGCACGCGGCGATCTGGCCGTGTTCGACGAGGCACGCGCGCATCTGAACGCAGCCGAAGAAATTTTTGAAAAAAATGCTTTGCAAGATTCAAAAGTGTTCGTATAATCTTGTTCTTCGCTGCTGAAACACAACAGCGAAACGAAGCAAGCAGTATCAGTGGTGGCTGTAGCTCAGTTGGTAGAGTCCAGGATTGTGATTCCTGTCGTCGTGGGTTCGAGTCCCATCAGCCACCCCAACAAATTCAAGCAAAAAGCCCGGCTCAATGAGCCGGGCTTTTTGCTTTCTGGCGTTCTGACACAGCCAACGTGTGTCTTAGTCATGACGTCTTTAACGAAGCGAAGTAGCATCCTCGTATTCAACGAATCAACCACGATGCCATTTCGGCCTCGTGCGCGTCAAAAGAGCTCTCGCATAAATCGAGTCGCTCGGGCGATATGACGTCGATACCGAATATGAGACCTCGGACGATGCGACGAGGCCCCCGGGCCTGCTTCGTATCGCGTTTCCTTGTCGTTGTGCTGACAACGTTCGCACCTGTTCCCGCGACGTTTCTCTTCCCGCCTAAGGTTCCCGCTCGCCGTGCCGTTATCTTCTCTGGACAGCCCTCGTGCCTCGAATGCTGATCCGTTTTCTTGCCTGCTCGCGCCAAACGCGAGCAGGCTTTTTTCGTTTACGGCCGCCCGTAACCGGCTGATTGGCGGAATCGAACAGGGGCTTGGCGCAAACCGACAAAGCGCAACAGTCTTGCATGCGTGTAATGTAGGACCTTCCTCGTGCCCTCATGCTTTGCAGGGCCGTTCGATCCCGACGACCGGAGAAGGTGTCGGGATTTTTTTTGCCCGCTCGCCGCCGACCCGCCGACAAGCCCTGCGAAATATCATCCCGCAAAGCACGGTATATTTTGCGACGACACAGGCCGATCAAGAGAACCTACAGAAGGAGTGGCTACCGATGCCGGACACCCGGGTCACACTGCGCGCCGCGACGCCCCACGACGCGAACCACATCGCTCGCCTGCACACGCTGAGCTGGCAAACCGCCTATAGCCACATCCTTCCGGCCGCCTATCTGTCCGACGAGGTGCCGACTGAGCACGCGGTCCGGTGGCGCAACTATTTCGATCGCAACGAGAGTGAATGGGGCCTCGTACTGATCGCCGAGTCGAACGGCGAACCCGTCGGCTTCGTCAGCGCAGAGCGCCCCGTCGATCCGGCGCTGGGTGTGCTGCTCGACTGCCTGCACGTTCATCCTTCGCATCACGGCGGCGGCACGGGCAAGCGCATGATCGAAGCCGTTCGCGCATGGGCTCGCTCGATCGGCGTGGCCAAGGTCCATCTGCAGGTGCTGGAGGACAACGTGCGTGCGATCGGGTTCTACGAACACAACGGCTGGCAATTGGCCGGTGTCGAAACGTGTCGCATCGGCCAGACGGAAGTCACGGACCGGATTTACGCGATCCACGCTTGAATGCTTGTCGGCATCGGCGCTCGGCCGCACGCGAGTGCAGCCGCAGCCGGCCGCTATGGCATCGCGTCAGGGGAAAGCCGAACGGATTTTGCGATCACTCGCCGCAATACCGCACAAGCAAATCGGCTTCGGTCTCGTGAATTTCGACGGGCAAGATCGTCGCGCCAGCATAGGCGAGATAGCGCGCGCGATGCTGGCCGTTGCGGAACGATGCGACGCCGATTTTCGACAGGCCGGGAATGCCGAGCAACGTTCGCGTTCTCGTCTCGCGAAACGTGATGAACGGCATGTCCGGAATCCGGTCCCGGCTCGGATCGAGGAATTCGCGAATGCCCGCGGCTTTTCCAGGCGCCCAGTACTGGACGGACGGCAGCACATAGTCGGTGGTGTCGCGGTCCGCGCAGGCAAGCAGTTTCCTCAGGTCGATCGTCACGACCCGATGGCGAGAGTCGTCGGACGAGAATACCCGCTTGAGGTGTGTGTAGGCATAGGGAACGTGCCCCGGAAGCTGGACGATCCAGACATCTACGCCGCTTTGTCGTGCGTGAGCAAGCGTCATTATTTCCTCTGGTGGCGCAAGCGGTCTTCGTGATTCGAGTTTAGCAGCGCGGACGACTGCGCAGCAGGTCGAGACCAAAAATACGAAAACGGAGCGCCTTGCGGCTCGATCTGCAAAAAGGAATGGGGCGGTCATCCGTTGACGGTCCGCGTCGACAGGCCGCGACAATATCGCGATACGGCCAGCGAGAATGAAGCCCTGCGCGAAATTCACGCAAGATTCATACTGGGTGGCGAAGCACGCGTCAGGCAACGGGCATCATGAAAATTGAGAGGGCACATTGAACGGAGAGGCCAGGTCGTCGAAACTCGAGATCGACTATCTCGATTACTGCTTCACGGCAACGCTCGAAATCACGGAGTCCGGCCGTACCGCCGTTGTCGACAGGCAGCTCGAATCCGAAGTGCGCGGCAAGACGCTCGGATGGATCGTGTTCGATCGTTTTCTCGAGCGAAACGACTTCGCCGATGAGGAGGACGCGCGTGCCAATATCGTCGACTGGCTGGCGCGGCTTGCCGATCCGAGGCCCGTCCCTTCGACCGAGATTGCGAAGGCGCGCGCGGTGGCAACCGGCGTGGCGGCGGCAGATCTGTCGACCGCCGAAATCGTCGGCGACGCCGCTATTGAAATCGTCGGCAATCTGGACTGGATCGATATGGTTGCCGACTGGTTTTCCAGTGGCGCGTTGTAGCGACGAACTCGTGGTTTCGTGACGCAGATCATTGCGCGCGAGAAATTCCGTTCGAAAAATGAGGCGAGAATTGCATTGCGCAAAAAATAGAATAATCCTGCTTTGACAATATCCGCGGCTTACCGGAAACTGCGCCCGGGTCTGAAAGATCGACTTGAATTAAAACAAGATAAAACGCTGAAATGAAAAGGCGACGCTGTCGCCGGCTCCTCGTCAAAGCGGCCGGCAAACAAGGCGTCGCGCTTGAATCATGACGGTATTCGCCGGCACGCGAGCATGCCGGTTGCCGCCACATTGTCACTAAAGGGTGAGTTGCCGCACAGACCGTCGCGCGACCCGCGATCACAATTTGACCGGTTGGCCGTTCTTCCCCGGCCCGGTCAACCATTTCCCCGCTCGCTCGTGCAGGAGCGGGGGCTTTTTGCCCCCCGACGCCGGAAGGTTGCGTCGGCGGAACCGGACAGGCGTTCGGCGGGCTGCGCGACGGCACACGTTCGCACCCCGACATCCGTTCGCCCGATCCGTACGAATTGCTTTCCTCGTGCCTGAGCGAACCCTCAGGCCCATCGCCGGTCTTTGCCGGCGATGCCTTGTCCCGGCGGCGCGTCACCGCGCTGCCGGGATGTTTTTTGCGTCGCCTGCATGACGTCACATCGCGCGTCATGGGCATGGCGCTCCGCTCAGCCGGCCTGTTCGACGCTGGTTTCCCATCCGTCGTAGTCCCCGCCGAGCGCGCGCACCTCGCGATTGAGCGCGATCGTGTGGCGCGTGATGTCGGCGAGCGCCATTGTGCCCTCGTGCGAAAACCGTACCGCCGACTTGCCGTCCTCGGTCGGCGCCACCGACTCCACCGGATAGCCTTTTGCTTCGGCCCAGTCCGCGAACTGGTGCGCGTCGCTCGGGTCGGGAAAGTACGCCCAGTGCATCACGCGCCGGCTCACGTCGGGCGCGTCGCCTTGCTGCCGCAGCGCATCCAGCGTGCGCATGTCGCGCATGATCTGCCAGTCGTCGTCGGTCGGGTAGAGCGTCTGCCAGTATGTCGTCTTGTCCGGGTCGTCCTGATGCGCGTACTGAAGCGCATAGGTCGTCTGGTCGGCCAGCGAGTCGACGATCTCCGCGGCCGCCTCTTCGTCGAACGGTACGTAGAAGAGAAAATCCCGGTTGCTGTCGACGGTGATACGGCCGACCTGCACGCCGCCTTTCGCGACGATCGCGGCGTCGAGCAGATCCTCGATCTTCGCGAGATCGGCGAATTCGTCGCCAGCCGGCAGACCTTCGGGCGACGGACGCGCAAAGGGGACGCGCACGCTGAGCAGCGACGTGCGCGGATCGCCTTCGGCGATTTCCGCAAAGCCGTGGTTGAAGCTGATGAAAGCCTGATGGTCGCCCATTCTGGCAGGGAAGGTTCCCCAGGCGTCGCTCATGTGTTTCTCCCGTACACGATTGTCTGTTGACGGTTGCAAAGCGTCCCAATGTATCATCGAAAATCCCGTTGGCCGGACCCGCGCCCCTGATCGCGGGCCGTGCGCGCCGCGCACGCTGGATCCGGGCTGTTCGCAGCGCGCCGCATGCATGCGGCCGGCCGTAAAAAATTCAAAGGAGATGCCGATGTCGACGTTCGCGGTGAATGGTGTCCGAATCGATCCGCTCAGCGCGCGCGTGACGCACGTGCGCTGGGCGGCCGTGAACCCGGCCGATCGCTCGTGGGCGGCGACGCCCCGCGAGGCCCCGGTGGCGGACGTGGCGCGCGCGCTCGCATCCGGTAACGATGTCCGCGCGATCTTCTCGGCATCGGACACCACGGCGATCGGGCCCAGGCTGAAACGCGTGCTGTATCGCGATGCATCGGAAGGCATCGAGCTCGACATCGACGCAACGAGCGAGTCGCGCACGTTGCGCGATCTGCCGCAGATCTGACCGCAAGCCGTTACCCAAACCGAATCGCGCGAACGCGCCCACGACCATGTCCAGATTCGCCATCTTCCCGCCGGCATTCGCGTTTTGTCTGGCGCTTGCCGCCTGCCAGACCGCGTCCGGGCCGACGCCCGTGCAACCGTCGCCCGAGACTGCGTCGACGACCGTTCCCGCATCGTCGCCGCCGGCCGCGCCGATTCGCGGCATGGGCGTCGCGCCCCGTCTGGCCGGGCAGAGCCACTGGGCCGTCGGTCAATGCACGACCAACGGTACCGTCAACGTATGCCATTGACCGACGTCGGCGCAATGACGCCTGATGCGTGCAAACGGAATCGAAGTCCCGACATGCCGCCCGCGTCGATGGACCGGCGGCCGTCGACACGAGCCGGCGTGCAATGAACGACGAACGCGAAACGACGGATTCCGGCTGGCACGTCGATCCCGTTGCGGGAACGGTCATCGGCGCGTTGCCGGTGACGCTTGCGGTCGACAGCCGAAGCCTGAAAAGCAGGGCGGCAGGATGTGCGGGGCTGGCCGCGGCGAGCCTGTGCGGTTACGTGGCCGCCCCGACGCTCTGGCCGGTAGCGGCGATGGCCGCGTTGCTGGGGCTTGCCAGTGCCGCGTTGTTCGTCTCGTCGCGGCGCAAGCTGGCGCTGCAGGTCGACGAGACGGGCTTCCGGCTGATCGGTTCTGCCCGCGAAAAAACCGTCACGCCGTGGCGCGACGTCGCTGAATTCCGGATCGTCAGCGTCGCCGGTAATCGTTACATCGGCTACCAGTTCTCCGTACATTCTTCCCGTACGAAGGTGCCGGGCGGCGTGATGCTGCCGATCGCCCGGTTTGCCGATCTTCCGCTCGACGCGGTCGCCGCGTTGCTGGAGACTTGCCGTCGGCAGTTCGGCCCGCCGGACGAACCGGCCGACCGAACGGGCCGATGATGCCCGACGCGGCGTCCGGCGCGCCGCGTCACTTGAGCAAACAAAAAAATCCCGGGCACCGTGTCGATTTCCGCGGGAGTCGTCCGTCGTAGCATCGGAGGCGTGCGCATCGCGCGTCCGTCCCGATTTTCGATACGACAACCGACTCAAGGAGCGACACCATGCCCACGTCCGTCAAGCCGATCCCGGAAGGGATGCGTACGCTGACCCCGCATCTGATCTGTGCGGGCGCAACCGCAGCCATCGACTTCTACAAGCGTGCATTCAACGCGACTGAACAATTTCGCCTCGCGATGCCCGATGGCCGGCTCGCGCATGCGTGCCTCGCGATTGGCGATTCGACGCTGATGCTGGTCGATGAAATGCCCGAGCACGGTGCGCTGGGGCCGAAGGCGCTGAAAGGCACGCCCGTCTGCCTGCATCTGTACGTGCCGGACACCGATGCGGCGATCGAAAAGGCGGTCGCGGCCGGCGCGACGGTCACGATTCCGGCCGCCGACATGTTCTGGGGCGATCGTTACGGGCAGGTCGAGGATCCGTTCGGGCATCGCTGGTCGCTGGCGACGCATCAGCGCGATCTGACACCCGAGCAGATCGCGGACGCAATGGCCAGCGCGCCGCCCTGCGGCAGTTGAACCGACACACGAGCGCGGCCGGGCGGCGGCGCGGCGGCTTGATTGCGCCGCGTCGGCCTGGCTCGTCGACGGTCATGCGCCGGCCGTCCTGCCGCGCTGCTTGTGTTCGTACATCCTCCGATCGGCCGAGGCCAGCAGGTCCGCGACGGTGCGATGGCAGGCGGGATCATAGGCAACGTGCCCGACGCTGAAGCGGATCGCGTAGCCGCGTGCGTCGGCTGCGTTGCGCTGCGCGAGCGCCTGCGTCACGCGTTCGACGGGCTCGGCGACATCGGCCGCATCGGTGGCGCTCAACAGCACGACGAACTCGTCGCCGCCGAGTCGTGCGATGACGTCGCTGTCGCGCAGCGCGCTCGTCAACGTTTCGGCGAACGCCTTGAGTGCGCGATCGCCCTCGGCATGGCCGAAGCGGTCGTTGATCGTCTTGAAATCGTTCAGGTCGAAGAACAGCAGCACGGCGTGACGGCCGACGCGATCGCACAGGCTCAGCACATGCCGGGCCAGAATCTCGAAGCCGCGCCGGTTCGTCAGCTGCGTGAGTTCGTCGGTGGTCGCGAAATGCAGCGCGGCGATCTCGCGCTCGGTCATGTGGGCCAGATCGCCGAGCAGCGCGAGTTCGTCGGCGTCGAGCGAGCGGGGCCGCGTGTCGATCAGGCACAGCGTGCCGATGGGCGCGCCGTTCGGTGCGGCGAGCGGCCGGCCGGCATAGAAGCGGATGCCCGGCGTGCCGGTGACGAGCGGGTTATCGTGGAAGCGATCGTCGTTCCGCGCATCCTGGATCACCATCGTATCGCCCGCGAGCAGCGCGTGCGCGCAGAAGGACACGTCGCGCGGCGTCTGCGTGGCGTCGAGTCCCGCATGACTCTTGAACCACTGGCGATTCTCGTCAACGAGGCTGACGAGGGCGATCGGTACGTCGAACAGCCGTCGCGCGAGACGTGTCAGGCGATCGAAGCGCTCTTCGGGCGGCGTATCGAGGATCGAGAGCGAATGAAGCGTATCGAGCCGAGCCGCCTCGTCGGCCGGTTTCGGTGCGATTTGCATAGGCCTGGTCTCTTGTCCCGGCCATCGGGCCGGTCATCGGGCATATGTCTGACAGTATCGCGCATTCCCGGATGCATCGCCACGCTGCAAGTCCCGCCGTGGCGCTGATCGGGTTCGCGGGTGTTGGTGAAGTGCGGCAAGAGGCGGGAGGCCTCGGCGCGCGTTTCGTCCCGATGCGGAATCGGACACGCGATGCCTCAAGGGGGCGCGTCGGCCTGCCGTAAACACGACGAGTCCAATCGTTCATCCCATCTCATCCGATCGCACCATGGTTCGAATTCTGTACGCGGGCTATCTCGCGTTCGCGCTGTATCTCCTTTACCCGCTGGTTCAGAACACGCTGACGTTCAGCACCGATTGCGTGCGCACCGTGCTGCCGATGGGCGACCGCGGGCGCTCGGCGAATGCGGTCAGCGGCGCGGACGGGCGCGCGAGCCGCTGCGTGGCGAGCGCGCATGCGGGCGTCGCGACCGGGCGGGGCGCTGAAATCCATTGAACGCGGTGCGTCGGGCGTGAAGGGCGCTTCGCGACGCGGTGCGCTGGCCATTCGGCCGAATTGAACATCGCGCCATGCTCGCCGATCATCTGCAACACGGCGGCAAGAATGCGAGGGGGCGAGCGCCAGGAGGAAGCGCGTGTCGCGCGTCAATAGCTGGAGCGGTACGGCGTGCCCTGGTCGAAGCGGCTTTGCCAGTGCGTGAGGTAGCGTGACGCGAGTTGCGGATTGTTCCAGACCACGACGACGTTCTCGGAATTGCGGCTGGCCGCCGACGCACTGTAGTTGAACGAACCCGTTTCGACGTGCTCGGCGTCGATCACGAGGTACTTGTCGTGATGGATCGCATAGGCGTCGATCGTGCGCGTCGGGATGCCCGCGTTGACGAGCAGGTTCAATGCCTGCTTGCTGCTCTTCGCGCGGTTGCCCTTGTCGTCGACGACCACCGCGACGTTGACGCCGCGGCGCTTGGCGGCAAGCAGCGCGCGCGCGACGGGCGGCGACGTGAACGAGTACGCGGCGACCCGGATCGAGCTGCGCGCCGCCCCGATCGCTTTCAGCACGAGCGCCTCGGCGCCGCCGTCGGGCGAGAATGCCGATTCGACGACCTGGGTCGCGGGGGCTTCGTGAGTGGGGGCCGGTAGCCATCGCGACACGAGATCGATCGCTTGCTGGAGCAGCGATTCGCTTTGCGTCTTGCCGAACGCGGCGAAGGGTGTGGCGAGCAGGGAAGCGGCGAGACAGGCGGCGGCGAGGCGATTGCGCGACAACATCTTGGACAGCGAATAATTTCGAGACAGCGGGCCGTGAGTGTAACGCACGCGTGGCGGCCCGGTCACGCGCGGATGCGAAGCAAGGGCGCGCGCAGTGATCGGCAGGCGTGGAGAGCGTGACGCAAAGTTGCGTTGTACAGCGTGTGCGGGCGAGCGGGGCGATCAACGCATAGCGACAGCGCCGGCGATGGCATGCGATTGCGATTGCCGTTGCACCCGCGTGCGAGCAATGCGTGCGCCCGGGCGGGCTGGCTGCGACTCGACGCGTCCTGTCGCCCACGCGTATGTCCAGCGGGCGCATCGGAACGACATCCGCGCGCAACGCATCGTCAATCCGTGGATGCGGACGCCTCGGCCCCGTCGGGCGCGATCCATCCGGGCCCCGGCTCGGGCTGCACGTCGCGCGCGTCGAGCGGTTCGCCACAGGCCGAGCATACGGTCACCGCGTGCATCAGCTGGCCGCAGGCCCGGTGGCGTAATTGCACCGGCGGCCCCTGGCCGTCGTCCTTCCAGCGATCGCCCCACGCCATCAGCGCGAGCAGGGCCGGATAGAGATCGATGCCCTTTTCCGTCAGCCGGTATTCGAAGCGCGGCGGGCGCTCCTGATACGCGCGCTTGACGAGCACGCCTTCGTCGACGAGCCGCGCGAGCCGTTCGGCCAGCACGTGGCGAGTCAGGCCAAGCTGGGCCTGGAACGCGTCGAAGCGGCGGCAGCCGAGGAACGCGTTGCGCAGGATCAGCATGGTCCAGCGGTCGCCGAGCACGGCGAGCGTGCGCGCGACCGAACAGTTCAGCGTGCCGATGTCATCCCATTTCATCGTCGAGTCTCTTGCCTGTTGCGGCGGTCTTGCGGCGGTTCAGCGAAATAGCGGGTTCGATTATAGAACCCGCCTTCGGTCGCAACGGGCGCAGCCGCGTTGACAACGGCCGGCCTCGTTGACAATAATGAGTTCCAATTTAGAACTTACTCGCGCGGCGACGCGCTTTCAACCCGGAGACAACCCGATGAATCCGCTTTCCCTGTCTGGCCTCGATCTGCTGCGTGCCGCCGCGTCGGGAGACGCGCCCCTTGCGTCGATTTCCGAGACGATCCCGATGCGCCCGCTCGACGTCGAGCTCGGTTACGTGAAGTTTTCGGCGCGGGCGGACGACCGGCACCTGAACCCGTTGGGCGGCGTGCACGGCGGGTTCGCCGCGACGGTGCTCGATTCGGTCACCGGATGCGCGGTGCATTCGATGCTCGACGCGGGCGTCGGTTACGGCACCGTCGATCTGCACGTGAAGATGCTGCGGCCGGTGCCGCGCGACGTCGATCTCATCGCGGAAGGGCGCGTGATTCACCTGTCGCGTTCGCTGGGCGTGGCGGAGGGCACGCTGAAGACACCGGATGACAAGATCGTCGCGCATGCGTCGGCAACCTGCTTCATCCAGCGACCGCAGTGACGGAGCGCGGCCGCATCCGGGCGGGCGCGCGAACGCTCGGGGCAGCGCTGGAGGCCGCCTGTAAGCGTGCGCCGCGCCTGCGTGAAGCAGTTGCGTCAATGTGATAGCTTTCCTGCTTTCCACCGACGCGACAGGAACAGCATGGAATACCGCACACTCGGCGATTCGGGTATCGAGGTCAGCCTGATCGGTCTCGGCACGATGACGTGGGGCGAGCAGAATTCGGAGCGCGACGCGCACGAGCAGATCGACTACGCGCTCGGGCAGGGCGTGACGCTGATCGACGCCGCGGAGATGTATCCGGTGCCGCCGAAGCCCGACACGCAGGGCCGCACCGAGCAATACATCGGCACCTGGATCGCGCAGCATCGCGCGCAGCGCGACCGTATCGTGCTCGCGACGAAGATAGCGGGGCCGGCGCGGCAGCCGCACAATCCGCGCCATATTCGCGGCGAGGGCAACCAGTTCGACCGCAAGAACCTGACCGAAGCACTCGACGGCAGCCTCAAGCGCCTGCAGACCGACTACGTCGATCTGTACCAGCTGCACTGGCCCGATCGCAGCACGACCACGTTCGGCCGGCCCGCGTATCCATGGGTCGACGACGCGTACACGGTGCCGATCGACGAAACGCTCGGCGTGCTCGCGGAATTCGTGAAGGCCGGCAAGGTGCGTGCGATCGGCGTGTCGAACGAAACGCCATGGGGTGTCGCGCAGTTCCTGCGCGCGGCCGAGCGGCTTGGGCTGCCACGCATCGCGAGCATCCAGAACCCGTACAGCCTGCTGAACCGCACGTTCGAGAACGGGTTGTCGGAATTCACGCATCGCGATGGCGTCGGCCTGCTCGCCTATTCGCCGCTCGCGTTCGGCTGGCTGTCCGGCAAGTACGAGAACGGCGCGCGTCCGGCCGGTGCGCGCATCACGCTGTTCGAGCGCTTCCAGCGCTACAGCAAGCCGCACGCCGTCGAGGCGACGTCGCGTTACGTCGCGCTCGCGCGGCGTCACGGGCTGTCGCCCGCGCAACTGGCGCTCGCGTTCGTCAACAGCCGCCCGTTCGTGCGCAGCAACCTGATCGGCGCGACGTCGCTCGAGCAGTTGAAGGAGAACATCGGCAGCATCGACGTGACGCTGTCCGACGAGGTCCTCGCCGAGATCGACGCATTGCACGAACGGCAGCCGAATCCGGCGCCGTAAACGGCACGCGGCCCGCGCGACAGCAATGCCGCGACGGGCCAAGTCGAGCGGTTGCGGCAGCGCCGTGCCGCGCCGTCGTTTCTCGTGTCAGCGCATCTTCAGCCGCGTGCGCGCGACGAACAGCGCGGCGAGGCTCAGCAGCGCGCATCCCATCAGATAGAGCGCGGGCGACAGCCGGTTGCCGGTCGCGCTGATCAGCCAGGTGATGACGAACGGCGCGAAGCCGCCGAACAGCGTGACGCCGGTGTTGTAGCTGACCGCGAGCCCGGTGGCGCGCGTCTGCGACGGAAACAGTTCGGCCATCAGCGCCGGCAGCGCGCCGCAGTACATCGCCTTCAGCACCCCGATCCAGATCAGCGCGGCGAGCATCGTCGCGAACGACGCATGGCGCGTGAGCCACGCGAACGTCGGCCACACGGTCAGGAGCATCAGCACGGCCGCGACCGCCATCATGCGGATCCGGCCGGTGCGGTCGGACAGGTGGCCGACGACCGGCGTGACGAGCGTCAGCACGAAGCCGGTCGCGAGCGTCGCCGCGAAGCCCGTCGATGCAGGCAAGCCGAGCTGCTTGATCGCGTAGGTGGGCATGTACAGGATCATGTAGTTGATCGCGGTCGAGATCACGAGCGCGCCGATCGACAGCAGCAGCCGCAACTTCTGGTCCGCGAACAGCTCGCGCACCGGCGCCTCGGAGCGCGCCTGCGTCTTGAACTCGACGCCTTCGTCGACGTAGCGGCGGATATACAGCCCGACCGGGCCGATCGCGAGCCCGAACAGGAACGGCACGCGCCAGCCCCAGCTTTCGAGTTGCGCGGAGGTCAGCGTGGCCGTCAGCAGCGCGCCGAAGCCCGACGCGAGCAACGTCGCGAGGCCCTGGCTCGCGAACTGCCAGCTCGACATGAAACCGCGGCGCTGCGGCGCGTGTTCGACGAGAAATGCGGTCGAACTCGCGAATTCGCCGCCCGCGGAAAAGCCCTGCATCAGCCGCGACAGCATGATCCCGAGCGGCGCGAGAATGCCGATCGATGCGTAGGTCGGCATCAGCGCGATCAGCAGCGTGCCGGCCATCATCATCGCGATCGACAATAGCAGCGACGCCTTGCGGCCCGCGCGATCGGCGTACGCGCCGAGCACGAAGCCGCCGATCGGCCGGATCAGGTAGGACAGCCCGAACGTGCCGAGCGTCAGCATCAGCGACGTCGCTTCGCTCGTGGCGGGGAAGAACAGCTTGGCGATCGTGACCGCGAAGAAGCCGTAGACGATCAGGTCGAACCATTCGAGCGCGTTGCCGATCGACGCCGCGAAGATGATGCGCCGGATTTTCGCGGCGCTCGGGCGCGCGGCGTCCTGCGCGGTGAGGGTGGTCGTATTCATCATGTATGCAGGTCCCGTGAAAGGGGCGAAGCGCGTTACAGGGCGGCGCCGGCCGCGGCGGATGCCGCGCGGCGAACGGACGGCGCGTCGTCGCCGAGATCCCAGAAGAGGCCGGCCATCATCTGCAGCCCTTCGCTGACGACGCTCGCGAGCAGGTGCTCGTCGGGCGCGTGCTGCGAGCACGCCGGGTACGAGTGCGGCACCCACAGCGTCGGCAGCCCGAGCGTGTCGGCGAACACCTCGTTCGGCAGCGTGCCGCCGAGATTCGGCAGGATCGCGGGCTTCTTGCCGGTGGTGCGCGCGAGCGACGCGACGGCCCAGCGAACCCACGGATCGTCCGGGGGCACGCGCGTTGCCGGCGCGCCGCGCTCGACGTCGATCTCGATGTCGGCGAAGCCGTGCGTGTCGAGGTGCGCACGCAGGTGCGCCTTCAGCGCTTCCCAGTCGGTGCCGACGACGAAGCGCAGCTGGCAGTGCGCATACGCGGCGGGCGGGATCGCGTTGACGGGGTGCTCAGGATTGCCGGCCTTGAACGCGAGGATCTCTAACGTGTTCCAGCCGAACACGCGCTCGGCCGCGGACAGCCCGGGCTCGCCCCAGTCGGCGTCGAGCGCCGGGTCGCCGGGGCCGCCGCCGACGGAAAGATCGGCGAGCGCGTCGCGCACCGCGGCCGGGATCGGCGGCGGGCGCAGCCCCGCGACGCGAATCGCGCCGCGCGCGTCGACGAGGCTCGCGAGCGCATGCGCGAGCACGATCGCCGGATTGCGCAGCAGTCCGCCCCAGTTGCCGGAATGATGCGCGCCATCACGGGCGCGCAGGCTCAGCCTGAAGTTGACCGCGCCGCGCGAGCCGAGGAAGACCGTCGGGCGTGCGGCGGCGATGCGCGGGCCGTCGGACGCGATCAGCACGTCGGCCGCGAGCGCGTCGCGCTCCTGGCGGCACAGCGCGTCGAGGCCCGGCGAGCCGGTTTCCTCGCCCATCTCGATCAGCAGCTTCGCGTTGAAGCCGAGCCGGCCGCCGCGCGCCTCGAGCACGCTCGCCAGCGCGGCCAGGTTGATCGTGTGCTGGCCCTTGTTGTCGGCGCTGCCGCGGCCGTACCAGCGGTCGCCGTCGGCCGTCAGCGTCCACGGCGACAGCGGCGCGCGCCACTGCGCGTCGTAGCCGCGCACGACGTCGCCGTGGCCGTAGATCAGCACGGTCGGCAGCGCGTCGTGTTCGTGGCGCGATGCGAGCAGGAACGGGCCGCCGCCGTCTACGGGGTTGTCGACGATCCGCGACGTGAAACCGAGGCGGGCGGCCTCGGGCGCGATCTCGTCTGTCAGATAGGCGCGCAGCGCGGCTTCGCTGCCGCTTTCCTGGCTTTCGGTGCGCAGGCCGACGCGGCGGCTCAGGGTCGTGAAGAACGCACCGGATTCGAACTGGTTCAGCGCGTGCTGGATGGCGGCGGTACGGCTCAAATCGTGTCTCCTCGGTCGGGTTCGCCGCGCGCGGGCCGCGCAGGCAACGTGAAGTGCGATCGATTCTAGAAAGCCGGTTTTTTTGTCACAATGATCGAATTTCGAACCTTTCTTTGCCAAAAAGGCAAAGCAGCGCACCCGGATGCGGTGCGGAGACAGAGCGATGGCGGCTTTCCTGCATGGCCTGGCGTTGCGGTATTTCGTCGAGGTGGCGCGTACCGGCTCGATCAGCGACGCGTCCGCGCGGCTGCACGTGGCCGTGTCGGCGATCAGCCGCCAGATCGCGAAGCTGGAGAGCGAGCTCGGCGCGCCGCTGTTCGAGCGGCGCCCGCGCGGGATGGCGCTGTCGGAGGCGGGGGAGCGGTTGCTGGCGTTCGCGCAGCGCAGCCTGCTGGAGGCCGAGCACGTGATGAAGGACATCGGCGGGCTCGACGCGCTGCACGGCAGCCTGCTGAAGATCGCGTGCTCGGAAGGGTTCGCGATCGATTTTCTGCCCGGCGTGCTCGCGAGCTTCAAGGCGCGCCACCCGGGCGTCGATTTCACCGTATGGGTCGTATCGCCGGCGGACGCAACCCGGCGCGTGCGCGACGGCGATGCGGACATCGCATTGACGTTCAGCCTCGCGCCGGAGAAGGGCGTGCGCGTCGACCACACCGAGCGCGCGCCGGTCTTTGCGCTGGTCCGGCACGATCATCCGCTCGCGGCGCGCGACGCGGTGTCGCTTGCCGATGTCGCGCGGCACGCGCACGTGCTGCCCGAGGCCGGCACGACGGTGCGCCAGTTGATCGACATCGCGTGCGCGCTCGACGGGCTGCTGCTCGAGCCCGAACTGACGAGCAACAACACCGCGGCGATGTACGGCTACGTGCGCCGCACGGGCGCGGTGATGTTCACGGGGTTGTTGTCGGTGCGCGATCGCGCCGATGCGGACGGCTTCGTCGTCGTGCCCGTGACGAACCCGCAACTGCGCGAACGCAGCATCCAGGTGCAGACGATGGCGGGCCGCGATCTGCCTGCGTCGGTGCGCGCGTTCCGCGACCATCTGATCGACGCGATGCAGGCCGCGTCGTCGTCGCCGACTGCCGCGCGAGCCCCGGGACGCCGGCCCGTGAGATAATCGTCAATCCGCCTTCCGTGCCCATGCGGCTCCCCGAGCCGCATCGCCCCCTGTTCGACGCCAAATTGAAGAACCTGATTGTCACCCTCGATCGCGCCGGCGAGTTCGACGAGATCATCGACGTGCGTACGCCGCTCGAGTTCGCCGAGGACCATATCCCCGGCGCGCTGAACGCGCCCGTGCTCAGCAACGAAGAGCGCGTGCTCGTCGGCACGATGTACCGGCAGGTGTCGCCGTACGAGGCGACGCGCGTCGGGGCGGCCATGGTGGCGCGCAACATCGCGCGCCATCTCGACACGACGTTCGCCGACCGGCCGCGCAACTGGCGGCCGCTGATCTACTGCTGGCGCGGCGGCAAGCGTTCGGGCTCGATGACCACCTGGTTCAACCTGATCGGCTGGAAGGCGCGCCAGCTCGACGGCGGCTACAAGGCGTACCGTCGCGCGGTGTGCGCGACCCTCGATTCGCTGCCGACGCGTTTTCGCTACATCGCGCTCGTCGGCCATACGGGCTGCGGCAAGACACGCCTGCTGAACGCGCTGCGCGACGTGGGCGCGCAGACGCTCGACCTGGAAGCGCTCGCGTGCCATCGCGGCTCGCTGCTGGGCGCGCTGCCGGGCACGCCGCAGCCGGCTCAGAAGGGGTTCGATTCGGGGCTCGTCGAGACGCTTGGACGTTTCGACCCCCAATGGCCGGTGTTCGTCGAGTCGGAAAGCCGCAGGATCGGGCTCGTGCAGTTGCCGATCGCGCTGATCGAGGCATTTCACGCGGGGCCGTGGGTGCAGGTCGAGGCGGCGCACGACGAGCGGATCGCGTTCCTGCTCGACGATTACGCGCACCTGTTCGACGAACCGGACGCATTCAAGGCGCAGCTTCATCGGCTGATCGGCCTGCACAGCCGCGAAGAGGTGATGCGCTGGAAGGCACTGATCGATGCCGGCGCGCGGGTCGATCTGTTCACCGAACTGATCGACAGACATTACGATCCCGCCTACGCGCGCACGTATCGCGCGACATACGACAAGCCGAACCGCGCGCTGACGTTCACGTTCCGGCCCAACGCGGCCGACGTGCGCGATCAGGCGCGCACGCTGCTGGCCGAACTCGCGCGGGCCGGATTGCCCGCATCGGCCGCGCTTGCCGCCGGAACGACATCCGAAACCGACAAAAACCAATCGACGATCACTACACGATGACGACCACACGCACCCAACCCAATCCGGCCCTCGGCTGGATGACCTTCCTGCTGATCGCGGTCGCGGGACTGTTCTACGTAAAATGGTTCCCGTACTACAACAAGGCATTCGTTGCCGCCGAGCACCATTCGATCGGCCAGTCGATCCTGATGGGCACGTCGGCGGCCGCACCCGAGCCGTCGCTGAAGGCGGCGCTCGACTACGCATGGGCATACGGCAAGGCGATCTGGCAGGCGATGGTGCTCGGCCTGCTGCTCGGCTCGGCCGTGCAGGCGCTGCTGCCCGCGCACTGGGTGGCCCGCGTGCTCGGCCGCACGGGATTCGGCAGCGTCGCCGCGGGCGGGCTGCTGTCGCTGCCCGGGATGATGTGCACGTGCTGCGCGGCGCCGGTCGTCGCGGGCTTGCGTGCGCGCCATGCGTCGCCGGGCGGCGCGGTCGCGTTCTGGCTCGGCAATACGGTGCTGAACCCGGCCGCGCTGGTATTCATGGGCTTCGTGCTCGGCTGGCACTGGAGCGCGCTGCGCCTCGTGCTGGGCATCGCGATGGTGTTCGGGATCGGCTATCTGCTGAACCGCATCGCACGTCCCGAAGACCGCAGCATCGACGATGCGCAGCTCGCCGCGCTGGCGGCCGAACAGGCCGCGGCCGGCAATCCGTTCGTCCGCTGGATGAAGCTGCTTGCGCGCATGGCCGTGCGGCTCGTGCCCGAATACATCGTGCTCGTGCTGCTGCTCGGCGCCGCGCGCGCGTGGCTGTTTCCGCACATCGGCCCGGACATCGGCAATCACCTCGGCTGGATCGTCGCGTTCGCGGTCGCGGGCATGCTGTTCGTGATCCCGACGGCCGGCGAGGTGCCGATCATCCAGGCGATGCTGTCGCTCGGCATGGGCGTCGGTCCGGCCGCCGCGCTGCTGATGACGCTGCCGCCGATCAGCGTGCCGTCGCTCGCGATGCTCGCGCGTTCGTTCAAGCCTTACATGCTGGCGATCGTCGCGACCCTCGTCGTGGTATTCGGGATCGTGAGCGGCTTGCTCGCGATCGCGTTCGGATTCTGACAACGCGGGCAACACGCCGGCTTCGCGCAACCGTCGCATTCGTATTCATCCGGCGCCGCCGCTTCATGCGTGCGGCGCCCTTTACAAGAAGCAAACAGGAAAACGCATGACCCAACCGAAGATTCATCCTCGACTCGAAAAGGCGCTGACGCGCGGCGATCTCGCGATCCGCCAGGCCAATTCCGCGCGGGCGACTGCCGTGTTGCACGCACTCGGCACGATGATCATCGAGGCATCCGCAACGATCGGCGTCGAGGCCAGCATCGACATTCCGCAAGGCGATCGCATTTACGATCCGGTCAACGGCCTGTGGCCGCAGAAGATGCTGGTGTCGTTCGACGGCCCGGTGGACGAAGCCGACAAGGAAGAACTGCGCACGGTCTATCTGGTGGCCGACGATCCGGGCACGCAGTTCCGCGTCGAATGGCATCGCGCGGACGGCAAGCTCGGCCGCCAGGAAGGCGGCCCGCTCGCGACCGTCGCGTTCCTGACCGACGTCGAAATTCCGTGGAGCGACGACGACGAGTAACGTCGTCGCATGAAGCCGGTGCCCGGCGCGCCGGCCGTCAGCGCATCATCCGCCGCCGGAACAGCCACGCGGACAGCAGGAACCCGCCGACCGCGTAGCCGGCGAGCACCATGACGTGCAACGCGATGTCGGTCGCCGGCCGGCCGAGCATCGCGGGCCGGATCAGCTCGACCGCATTCGCGAGCGGCAGCGCCTGCGCCGCATGCCGCGCGAGCGGCGGCAGCTGCGTGATCGGGAAGAACACGCCCGACAGCAGCAGCATCGGCGTCAGCACGAGCGTCTGGTAGAACATGAAGAAATCGTAGGATGGCGCGAGCGCCGTGACGATCATCGCGAGGCTGGCGAACGCGAGGCCGGCCAGCGCGATCACGGGCAGCACCGCGAGCATCGACGGAAACGCCGCGTAGCCGAGCACGCCCGCGACGAGCATGATCGCGCTCCCCGACAGCATCGCCTTGCTGGCCGCCCAGACGATCTCGCCGAGCACGATGTCGCCGAGCGCGAGCGGCGTATGCATGATCGCTTCCCACGTGCGCTGCACGTGCATCCGCGAGAAACCCGAATACATCGACTCGAAGCTCGCGGACATCATCACGCTCGAGCCGACCGTGCCGGCCGCGAGGAACGCGATGTACGACACGCCGTCGACATGGCCGAGCATCAGGCCGAGCCCGAAACCCAGCCCGAACAGATAGATCATCGGATCGGCGAGATTGCCGAACATCGACGCGAGCGCGAGCTTGCGCCACACGAGATAGTTGCGCCGCCAGACGGCGACCCAGTTGCTTGCGTTCGCCGGCATCGCGATCGCGAAGCGCGATGCGCGCGGCGTGGCCGATGGCGTGGTGGCGGAATAGTTGCGGACGTCCATGGTCGATCAGTCCTGCATCTCGCGGCCCGTGAGCCGCAGGAACACATCCTCCAGATTGGCCGGGCGATGCAGATAGCGCAACCCCGTGCGGCCCTTGAGTCGTGCGCTGACCGGTTCGGGGTCGGTTACATAGCAGAACAGCGTTTCGCCGCTGATCTCGGTGTGCTTCGCGAATGCCGACAACTCGCCGCGCAGCGCGGCCGGATCAGGCCCGTAGATCTCGATCACGTCGCAGCCGATCTCCGATTCGATCAGGGCATGCGGCGCGCCTTCGGCGATCTTGCGGCCGTCCTCGATCACGCACAGCCGATCGCACAGGCGCTCGGCTTCTTCCATGAAATGCGTGGTGATCAGGATCGTCTTGCCGCGCGCGAGCAGCGAGCGCAGCCGCTCCCACATCAGGTGCCGCGCTTGCGGATCGAGGCCCGTCGTCGGCTCGTCGAGCACCAGCACGTCGGGATCGTTGACGAGCGCGCGGGCGAGCGTGAAGCGGCGCTTCATGCCGCCCGACAGCTCGCCGACCTTCGCGTCGGCCTTGTTCTCCAGCTTGGCGAATTCGAGCAGCGGCGGCACGAGCGCACGTGCCGCGTGCGCCGACATCCCGAAATAGCGGCTGAACACGAGCAGGTTTTCCCGGACCGTGAAGTCGGGGTCGAGGTTGTCGAACTGCGGGACGACGCCGACTCGCCGGCGTGCATGTCGCGCGCGTGATGGAACCGGTTCGCCGCACAGCGCAATCGTGCCTGCGTCGGGATGCGCGAGGCCCAGCAGCATCTTCAGCGTCGTGGTCTTGCCGGCGCCGTTCGGCCCGAGCAGACCATAGCATTCGCCGGCCTTCACGTTGAAGGACAGGCCATCGACGACGAGCTTGTCGCCATAGCGCTTTTCGACGTTGCGGAAATCGATCGGTGCGACGGACATGGGCGTGTTGTCGTTGTAAGCGGGTGCGTTCCGCTGCCCGGTGTGTGGCCGGTGTGCGAACGGATCGCGCGCAGGCAGGTCACACGGGCACGGCCGAAGCATACGATGCCGGCGCGAGGTGGCCCGCTAGATGTGGAACGGGGCCATTCTAGTGCATCGGCTGCCTCGCTTGAGGGCATGCGTGCACGGTGCGGGGCAAGCGCGCGACGATCGTGCACTGCATCATCGCGCACGCGCCGCGCGGGGCGAATCAGCGTTTTCCATCCCTTGCGTCCTGAATTGCGGCGCACCATGATGAATGCGTAGGCTCGTTGTCGCGATAGGGAGGCTTCATGGCTAGCTACAACAAGATTTTGCTGTGTTACGACGGCACGCTCGAAGGGCGCAAGGCGCTGCGTTACGGCGCCAATCTCGCAATGGACCTGAAGGCCGAAACGCATTTGCTGTCGGTCGTGGACATGCGTTCGAGCATTGCGCAAAGCGCGGGTTTGCTGACCGACGTCGCATGCGGCCGCTTCGAGGAAACCGCGCGCGAAATCCTGCAGGAAGGCGTGAACTGGCTGCGCGAGCGGGGCGTCCAGGCCGAAGGCCATTTCGCATTCGGTTATCCGATCGACGAAATCGCGAATCTCGCGTCGGAGCTGAAGGTCGACCTCGTCGTCGTCGGCCACCGGTGCCGCAGCGGACTGTCGAGATGGTGGATGGGGTCGGGCAATACGCAACTGCTCGATCGCGTGAACTGCAGCATTCTGGTCGCGTGCTCGTCGGCGGAAGAGCAGAAGGCCGAAATCGCGCGCGAACGTGAAGCGGCCACGGCGAGCGGCCAATGATCTAAAGGCCGGATGACCCGCCTGACAGCCCGACCGGCGATGCGGGCCGGTCAGGCGTCGCGCTGCAGCGGCGGTGCGCATCGAGCGCGGCCTGCTATGCGTGCAGGTCGATCCCCGACAATTTCCACGAGAACAGCCCGAAGCGGTGGAAGATCGCCGCATAGCGCGTGCCATCGGCGCTGCGCTGATACGTGACGACGAATTCATCGATATTCCGGTAGCCCGCGCTGGTTTGCTGCTGGCGCGGCGCTTGCGTTGTTTCGCTCGGGCTGGCCGGCGGCGCGGGCACGGGTGCCGGCGACGATGCCGCCGAAGCGGCCGCGTTGCCGCCCGGTAGCGCAGCACTTGCCGGCGCTGGATTGATGGGCGGTGCGGCAGGCGGGTTGCCGGACGCATTGTCTGCTGGCGGCTGATTCGCCCATTCGGGCGGGCGCTCGCCGGGATTGCCGCGCGGCGGCAATCCGCTCATCAACGCGGCGACGCCCTCCGGGGTCGCGTACGCATCGACCAGCGGGCCGATCAGTGCTGACCCGATCAGCGCGCCAATCACCGCGAACGGACTGTTTTTCTTCATTGCGTCGATCCGGCGCATCAACTCTTCCGTGACCTGCTGCTTCAGGCTGATGCGCAGCGCCGGAAAGTCGACATACTCGCTGATCGCCTGCGCATCGCGTGCATCGATCGCCGATTTCAGGCGACCGAGCGCGACATAGGGCGACGCGTACGCATAGCCGAGCGCCGCAATGAGGGCGACGACCAGCGCGACGATCAGCAGGGGCTTGATTCGCCAAGCGCGGCGCGACGATTCAGTCACGTTGCCTCCGGGTGCGGGAAGGTTCCCCAATCAGAGACCGCCCGGCGTGGCCGATCGTTCCTCCGCGATGCAGCGATCGATCATCCGGCACACGGCATCGATCGTGCCGACCATGATCAGGCGCGACCGACCGTGATAGACGCGCACCGGCGCACGGCGCGCGGGCTCCGCATGATTCAGACCGGCGTTCAGCGATACCCGGGCGAACGCGGGGAGCGCTGACGGCAGCAGGGACGCCTGCCGTTCGACTGCGATTTCTTCTTGCACAGGCGCCGCCGCGGACAGCGGTGCGCAGGGCGTGCGGCCGCGCAGATGACGCAGGCGACCGAATTGACGGAAAGGCAGCAGGCGGGAAAGGCGTTCCATGATGTTCTCCTAGCGAGACGGAATGTCAGAGTTCGCCCGAGCGGATCAGCCCGACGGCGATGCCTTCCAGCGCGAAATCTGCGCTGCCGGCCTTGACGAAGATGTTTTCGTAATCCGGGTTCTCCGCGATCAGCTCGAGGCCGCCGGGCCGACGCATCAGGCGCTTGACCGTGACGTCGTCACCGAGACGCGCGACGATGATCTGGCCGTCCTTCGCTTCCGTGCGCTTCTGCACGGCGAGGAGGTCGCCGTCGAGAATGCCGGCGTCGCGCATCGACAGGCCGCGCACCTTCAGCAGGTAGTCGGGCTTGCTGGTGAACAGCGCGGGATCGCACGCGTAGTGCTGCGAAATGTGCTCCTGCGCGAGGATCGGACTACCGGCCGCGACGCGGCCGACGAGCGGCAGCGACAGTTGCATCAGGCCGGCGTGCGGCAGCGTGAACTGGTGCGGGGCGTCGTCGATGCCGAGCAGCCGGATGCCGCGCGACGCGCCGGCCGCCAGCTCGATCACGCCCTTGCGCGCCAGCGCGCGCAGGTGCTCCTCGGCGGCATTCGGCGAGCTGAAGCCCAGCTCGGCCGCGATCTCGGCACGGGTGGGCGGGAATCCGGAGCGCTCGATCGCGCGACGGATCAAGTCGAACACTTGCTGCTGGCGGGCGGTGAGTTTGGTCATGGCTCAACTGTATGGATAGACAGTGAGCTGTATTTTTATACAGTACTTGGGGAATTTCAAGTGTTACTTGAGGTTCGACGCGATCGCGTCGGTTCCGGCGTGATTTCGCGACGTCTTGACGCCGGTTTGTCCGCCGCAACCGTCCATCCGGTATGCGTTAGCACTTTTGAGTATTAAAAAATAAGGAACGATTATTTTTAATCATGTAACCCGTTCGATAGACTGGCCCGACATCGCAACACCGACAACACTGGAGAACCAAGGATGGCGAAGCGCAATACGGGGCTGGTGGGCGGAGTGGGCCGCCTGATCGCAACACTCGCGCTGGGCGCGGCGGCGGCGCTGGGCGTCGCGACGCATGCGCAGGCCGACACGACCTTCCTGAACGTGTCGTATGACCCGACGCGCGAGCTGTATCAGGATTTCAACCAGGCGTTCGGCAAGGAGTGGAAGGCGAAGACGGGCGAAACCGTCAACTTCAAGCAGTCGCACGGCGGTTCGGGCGCGCAGGCGCGCTCGGTGCTCGACGGGCTGCAGGCCGACGTCGTCACGCTGGCGCTGGCGTACGACATCGACGCGCTCGCGAACAAGGGGCTGGTGAACAAGGATTGGCAGAAGCGCCTGCCCGACAATGCGTCGCCGTACACGTCGACGATCGTGTTCCTCGTGCGCAAGGGCAATCCGAAGGGGATCAAGGACTGGGACGACCTGACCAAGCCGGGCATCTCGATCGTCACGCCGAACCCGAAGACCTCGGGCGGCGCGCGCTGGAACTACCTGGCCGCGTGGGCGTACGCGCTGCACAAGCCGGGCGGCAACGAGCAGACGGCGAAGGAATTCGTCACGAAGCTCTACAAGAACGCGGGCGTGCTCGATTCGGGCGCGCGGGGCGCGACGACGAGCTTCGTTCAGCGCGGGATCGGCGACGTGCTGATCGCATGGGAAAACGAGGCATTCCTGTCGGTCAAGGAATTCGGCACCGACAAGTTCGAGATCGTTGTGCCGTCGGTGAGCATTCTGGCCGAGCCGCCCGTCGCGGTGGTCGACAAGGTGGTCGACAAGAAGGGCACGCGCAAGCTGGCCGAGGCGTACCTGAACTACCTGTACAGCCCGCAGGGCCAGGAAATCGCGGCGCGCAACTACTACCGGCCGCGTTCGAAGAACGTGCCGGCGGAGCTGACCAAGCAGTTCCCGAAGCTGAAGCTGTACACGGTCGACGACACGTTCGGCGGCTGGACGAATGCGCAGAAGACGCATTTCGCGGACGGCGGCGTGTTCGATTCGATCTACAAGCCGCAGTAACGCCATAACGACAAGCGGCGCGCCACGACAGCGCGCCGCGTCCCCGACGGCCCGCCGGCGCGATTCACTGCGCCGGCGTTTGCGTCGGACCCGTGAGCAGCATCGACCCAGCAAGAGCATCCGATGACGACGTACACCTTTCGCAAGCCGAGCGCGCTACCCGGCTTCGGCGTGACACTCGGCATCACGGTGGCCTATTTGAGCCTCGTGGTGCTGATTCCGCTCGCCGCTACATTCCTGAAGACCGCGACGCTGTCGTGGGACCAGTTCGTCACCGCCGTCACGTCGCCGCGCGTGCTCGCGTCGTACCGGCTGACGTTCTCGGCCGCGCTCGGCGGCGCGCTGATCAACGCCGTGTTCGGCTTCCTCGTCGCATGGGTGCTGGTGCGCTACACGTTTCCGTTCAAGCGCCTCGTCGACGCGGTCGTCGACCTGCCGTTCGCGCTGCCGACGTCGGTGGCCGGCATCTCGCTCGCGGCCGTCTACGCGACCAACGGCTGGGTCGGCCAGTATCTGGCGCCGCTCGGCATCAAGATCGCGTTCACGCCGGCCGGCGTGCTGGTCGCGCTGACCTTCATCGGGCTGCCGTTCGTCGTGCGCACCGTGCAGCCGGTGCTCGAGGATTTCGAGCGCGAGCAGGAAGAAGCCGCCGCGTGCCTCGGTGCGTCGCGCTGGCTGACGTTCCGCCGCGTCGTGCTGCCGTCGGTGCTGCCGGCGCTGCTCACCGGCTTCGCGCTCGCGTTCGCGCGCGCGCTGGGCGAATACGGATCGGTGATCTTCATCGCCGGCAACGTGCCGATGAAATCCGAGATCACGTCGCTGCTGATCATCACGAAGCTCGAGCAGTACGACTACGCGGGCGCGACGGCGCTGGCGGTCGTGATGCTGGTCGTGTCGTTCCTGATGCTGCTGCTGATCAACACGCTGCAGTGGTATCTGCAGCGCAGGACGAGCAAGGGCGCGAGCGGCCCGGCGCCCGCCACCGTCACCGCCGTCGCGGCAGGAGGCCAGCAATGAGCCAGGAGGCCACCGTCGTGTTGAAAACCCCGTCGCCGGCCGCGCGCGCCTCGAAGCGGCTCGACCCCGTCAGCGAGTCGCGCGTCGTGCGCTGGCTGCTCACCGGCATCGCGCTGGCGTTCCTCGCGTTCTTCCTCGTCGTGCCGCTCGCCGCGGTGTTCGTCGAGGCGTTGCGCAAGGGCATCGGCTTCTATCTCGAATCGTTGGCCGATCCCGATGCGTGGTCGGCGATCAAGCTGACGCTGACCGTCGCCGTGATCGCGGTGCCGCTGAACCTCGTGTTCGGCGTGTGCGCGTCGTGGGCGATCGCGAAGTTCGAATTCCGCGGCAAGGCATTGCTGACGACGCTGATCGATCTGCCGTTCTCGGTGTCGCCGGTGATCTCGGGCCTCGTCTACGTGCTGCTGTTCGGCGCGCAGGGCTGGTTCGGGCCGTGGCTGCAGGATCACGACGTGCAGATCATCTTCGCGGTGCCGGGTATCGTGCTCGCGACGATCTTCGTCACGTTCCCGTTCGTCGCGCGCGAGCTGATTCCGCTGATGCAGGCGCAAGGCACCGACGAGGAAGAAGCCGCGCGCGTGCTCGGCGCGTCGGGCTGGCAGATCTTCCGCCGCGTGACGCTGCCGAACGTGAGATGGGGCCTGCTGTACGGCGTGATCCTGTGCAATGCGCGCGCGATGGGCGAGTTCGGCGCGGTGTCGGTCGTGTCCGGCCACATCCGCGGCGTGACGGACACGATGCCGCTGCACGTGGAGATCCTTTACAACGAATACAACTTCGCGGCGGCGTTCGCGGTGGCGTCGGTGCTGGCGCTGCTCGCGCTCGTCACGCTCGCGCTGAAGCTGATCGCCGAGCGTCATCTCGCGGCCGAACTGGCCGACGCGCACGACGCCGTTCCCGCACACGCCGGCCCTGTCGGCGCCGTTTCGTCGAAATCGTAAAGAGGCAACCAGAATGGGTATCACCGTCCGTAACCTTCAGAAGCGCTTCGGCGATTTCACGGCGCTCGACAACGTATCGCTCGACTTCCCGCCCGGCGAACTGGTCGCGCTGCTCGGGCCGTCCGGCTGCGGCAAGACCACGCTGCTGCGCGTGATCGCGGGCCTCGAGCACGCGGACGCCGGCCAGGTCGTGCTGCAGGGGCTCGACGTCGCGTCGGTCGGCGCGCGCGAGCGCCAGGTCGGCTTCGTGTTCCAGCACTACGCGCTGTTCCGCCACATGACGGTGTTCGAGAACGTCGCGTTCGGGCTGCGCGTGAAGCCGCGCCGCGAGCGGCCGTCGGAAGCCGCGATTCGCGAGAAGGTGCACGAGCTGCTCAAGCTCGTGCAGCTCGACTGGCTCGCGCAGCGCTATCCGTCCGAGCTGTCGGGCGGTCAGCGCCAGCGCATCGCGCTCGCCCGCGCGCTCGCGGTCGAGCCGAAGGTGCTGCTGCTCGACGAACCGTTCGGCGCGCTCGACGCGAAGGTCCGCAAGGAGCTGCGCGGCTGGCTGCGTCGCCTGCACGACGACCTGCACATCTCGACGATCTTCGTCACGCATGATCAGGAAGAGGCGCTCGAAGTGGCCGATCGCATCGTCGTGCTGAATCGCGGTCACGTCGAGCAGGTCGGCAGCCCGCAGGACGTCTACGATCATCCGCAAAGCGCGTTCGTGTACGAGTTTCTCGGCGCGGCGAACCGGCTGCCGGGCACGGTCGCCGGCCGCGGCTTCGTCGCCGAGGGCGCGGCTGCGCCGATCGAGGTCGACGCCGATTTCGCGGGCCCCGCGAACGCGTACGTGCGGCCGCACGATCTGCAGCTGTGGCCGGTGGGCGAAGGGCACCGCGACGGTATCGCGGTGGACGTGCGGCGCGTGATTCCGCTCGGCGGTTCGGTGCGCGTGGAGCTCGAGGCGCGTGCGGGCGGCGCGCTCGAGGCGGAACTCGACCGCGACGCATGGCGCGCGCTTTCGCTGCAGGTCGGCGACGGCGCGACCGCCGTGCCGCGCGCCGTGCGGGTATTTCCCGCGCGTTGACGAGACAACGCGGGGCAGAGGGCGGGATTCGCTCCGATTCGACAATCAAACAACGACAGCCTAAGAGGCATACCCATGAATTTTCAGCAATTGCGGTTCGTGCGCGAAGCGGTGCGCCAGAACATGAACCTGACGGAAGTCGCGAACGTGCTGTACACGTCGCAGTCGGGCGTGTCGAAACAGATCAAGGATCTGGAAGATGAGCTGGGCGTCGACATCTTCATTCGGCGCGGCAAGCGGCTGACGGGGCTCACCGAGCCCGGCAAGGCGGTGCATCAGCTGATCGAGCGGATGCTGCTCGACGCCGAGAACCTGCGCCGCGTCGCGCGCCAGTTCGCCGATCAGGACAGCGGCCACCTCGTCGTCGCGACGACGCACACGCAGGCGCGCTACGCGTTGCCGAAGGTGATCCGGCAGTTCACCGAGGTGTTCCCGAAGGTGCATCTCGCGCTGCGCCAGGGCAGCCCGCAGCAGATCGCGCAGATGATCCTGAACGGCGAGGCCGATCTCGGCATCTCGACCGAGGCGCTCGACCGCTATCCGGACATCGTCACGTTCCCGTGCTATTCGTGGCACCACACGGTCGTCGTGCCGAAGGGCCACCCGCTCGTCGGCCGCGAGAACCTGACGCTCGAGGAAATCGCCGAATACCCGATCATCACGTACGACCAGGACTTCACGGGCCGCTCGCACATTGATCAGGCGTTCACGCAGGCGGGCGCCGTGCCCGACGTCGTGCTGACCGCGATCGACGCGGACGTGATCAAGACCTACGTCGAGCTCGGGATGGGGATCGGCGTGGTCGCGGCGATGGCCTACGACCCGCAGCGCGACACGGGGCTCGTCGCGCTCGACACACAGCACCTGTTCGAGGCGAGCACGACGCGGGTCGGGCTGCGCAAGGGCGCATTCCTGCGTGCATACGCGTACCGGCTGATCGAAATGTTCGCGCCGCACCTGAACGAGGCGGAAATCGCGGGGCTGTTGCGCGAAGCCGTTTGATTCGCGCGTGTCGCGCGCCGTCCGGGCAGATGCCGCGGGCGGCGCGCGGCATGCATTACGCGCACCTTGCCGTACGCCGCACCGGGCGGCGGCGGATTGTCGCCGTCATCCCGGTCGGGTGCGTCGCGTCAGCCGGCGATCGACCTGCCTTCCGGTGCCGACAGAAAAACGAGAACATCCGGCAACGCCGAACCTGCACAGCGCTTCGGCGAACTGCCGTCGGCATCGCGAGTGTCGTATTTGCGCGTCGTGAAGCGCGCTCGCGCGCTCCGAATAAACCCTTAAATATTGGTTAGACAGGTTGCGCGCCGAAGCGAATCGGTACAGCATAGCCTTCACTCCGCCGGCGTCCCGCCGGCGGTGGCGCGTCAACGCCAGCACGCGCCAGGCAGTCGGCCGTCTGCCTCGCTTCCATTCCGTGGTACCGACAGCAACATCGATGGCCATTGCCCGGGTAGTGTGGCGCAAACGTTTGCTCACATTAAAACAACAACCAAACAACAATCCGGCCTTCGGGCCAGTCGCCAGGAGATGTGTATGAATGTCCGCTTTCGCCGTCGCTTCCTGACCGCCGCGCTCGCCGCCGTCGCGGTGGCCGCCGCACCGGCTGTCCACGCGCAGTCCGCGGCCAAGCCGAAGGTCGCGCTCGTGATGAAGTCGCTCGCCAACGAGTTCTTCCTGACCATGGAAACGGGCGCGAAGGAATACCAGAAGCACAACGCGAACCAGTTCGACCTGATCACCAACGGCATCAAGGACGAGACCGACACCGCGAACCAGATCCGCATCGTCGAGCAGATGATCGTGTCGAAGGTCGACGCGATCGTGCTCGCGCCGGCCGATTCGAAGGCGCTCGTGCCGGTCGTGAAGAAGGCCGTCGACGCCGGCATCGTCGTCGTGAACATCGACAACCGGCTCGATCCCGACGTACTGAAGTCGAAGAACCTGAACGTGCCGTTCGTCGGCCCGGACAACCGCAAGGGCGCGCGCAAGATCGGCGACTACCTCGCGAAGCGGCTGAAGGCGGGCGACCAGGTCGGCATCGTCGAAGGCGTGTCGACGACGACCAACGCGCAGCAGCGCACGGCCGGCTTCCAGGACGCGATGAAGGCGGGCGGGATGAAGGTCGTGTCGGTGCAGTCGGGCGAATGGGAGATCGACAAGGGCAATGCGGTGGCTGCCGCGATGCTCAACGAGTACCCGAACCTGAAGGCGCTGCTGTGCGGCAACGACAACATGGCGATCGGCGCCGTGTCGGCCGTGCGCGCGGCCGGCAAGCAGGGCAAGGTGCTCGTGGTCGGCTACGACAACATCAACGCGATCAAGCCGATGCTGAAGGACGGCCGCGTGCTCGCGACCGCCGACCAGTACGCGGCGAAGCAGGCCGTGTTCGGCATCGACACGGCGCTCAAGGCGATCGCCGAGCATCGCAAGCAGGCCGACATGTCCGGCGTGGTCGAGACGCCGGTGGATCTCGTGACGAAGTAACGCCGCACCGGTCCGGCCGCCGCGCTCAAGAATCCGGCGCGGCGGCCGTTATCCGGTGTGAGCGCGATCACGGCCACTGCATGCACATGCACTTGTGAGCGTCATACCCGCGCGCCTCGTGCGCGCGGCCGCAACCAGGATCGCGATGGAACCGACCTTCCAACCCTCCCGTTCAGCCCACCCCGTGCTGTCCGTCTCCGGCATCGGCAAGACCTATGCCGAACCCGTGCTCGCCGACGTCACGCTGACGCTCGACGCGGGCCAGGCGCTCGCGCTGACCGGCGAGAACGGCGCCGGCAAGAGCACGCTGTCGAAGATCATCGGCGGGCTCGTCGACCCGACCACCGGCACGATGCAGCTCGGCGGCGAGGCCTATGCGCCGGCGAGCCGCACGCAGGCCGAGGCGCTCGGCGTGCGCATGGTGATGCAGGAGCTGAACCTGCTGCCCACGCTGAGCGTCGCCGAAAACCTGTTCCTGAACCGCCTGCCGCGGCGTTTCGGCATCATCGATCGCGCGCGGCTGCGCGACGACGCGCGCGCGGCGATGGCGCAGGTCGGGCTCGACGCGGTCGACCCCGATACGCCGGTCGGCGCGCTCGGCATCGGCCACCAGCAGATGGTCGAGATCGCGCGCAACCTGATCGGCGACTGCCGCGTGCTGATTCTCGACGAACCGACCGCGATGCTGACCGCGCGCGAAGTCGAGCTGCTGTTCGAGCAGATCGACCGGCTGAAGGCGCGCGGCGTCGCGATCGTCTACATCTCGCACCGGCTCGAAGAGCTCGCGCGCGTCGCCGAGCGCGTCGCGGTGCTGCGCGACGGCCGGCTCGTGCATGCGGGCGACATGGCGGCGACGACGTCCGACGGGCTCGTCACGCTGATGGTCGGACGCGAGGTCGGCGAGCACATCGATCTCGGCGAGCGCCGCTTCGGCGCGCCGCGGCTCGCCGTATCGGGCCTCACGCGCGGGACGGCGGTGCGCGACGTGTCGCTCGAGGTGCGCGCGGGCGAGATCTTCGGCATCTCGGGGCTGATCGGCGCGGGGCGCACCGAGCTGCTGCGGCTGATCTACGGCGCCGATACGCCGGATGCCGGGACGATCGCCGTCGGCCAGCCGCTGAAGCCGGCGCGGATCGCATCGCCGGTCGATGCGGTGAAGCTGGGCATCGCGCTGATCACCGAGGATCGCAAGGGCGAAGGGCTGCTGCTGTCGCAGTCGATCACCGCGAACGTGTCGCTCGGCCAGCTCGACCGGCTCGCGCGCGGCGGCATCGTCGATGCGTCACGCGAAACGGCGCTCGCCGAGCAGCAGATCGATGCGCTGCGGATTCGCACGCACGGGGCGGCGCAGCCGGTCGGCGAGCTGTCGGGCGGCAACCAGCAGAAGGTCGTGATCGGCCGCTGGCTCGCGCGCGACATGGGCGTGCTGCTGTTCGACGAGCCGACCCGCGGGATCGACGTCGGCGCCAAATTCGAGATCTACACTTTGATGGGCGCGCTCGCGCGCGAAGGCCGCGCGCTGGTGGTCGTATCGAGCGACCTGCGCGAGCTGATGCTGATTTGCGACCGGATCGGCGTGATGTCGGCCGGGCGCATGACCGCCGTGTTCGAGCGCGGCAACTGGACCCAGGACGCGCTGCTGGCCGCGGCCTTCGCCGGCTTCGGCCGCGAGACGCCGGCGGCCGCCATGCAGCATCCGGACACGGAGCGCGCGCGCGGCGCCGCTCCGGGCACTTCGACGACAGGACGACAGCAATGACCCAGCCTCCCGTATCCCCGACCGACGCAGGCGCGCAGCAGGACGTGACGGGCCGCCGCGCGCGCACGCTGTCCGGCACACGGCTCGGCCTGTCGAACTATCTCGGGCTCGCCGGCGCGCTGGCTGCAATGATCGCGCTGTTCTCGGTGCTGAGTTCGCATTTCCTGACCTACGACACGTTCAGCACGATCGCGAACCAGATTCCCGATCTCGTCGTGATGTCGGTCGGGATGACCTTCGTGCTGATCATCGCCGGGATCGACCTGTCGGTCGGCTCGGTACTCGCGCTCGCCGCGTCGATGGTCAGCGTCGCCGCGCTGAAATGGCAGTGGGGGCCGCTGCCGGCCGCGCTGATCGGGATCGCGGTCGCGACCGCGACGGGCGCGCTGACCGGCGCGGTCACGGTCGGCTGGCGGATTCCGTCGTTCATCGTGTCGCTCGGCGTGCTGGAGGCCGCGCGCGGCCTCGCGTACCAGCTGACGAATTCGCGCACCGCATATATCGGCGACGCGTTCGATTTCCTGTCGAACCCGATCTCGCTCGGCATCTCGCCGGCGTTCCTGATCGCGGTCGCGGTGATGATCGCGGCCCAGTTCGTGCTGACGCGCACGGTGTTCGGGCGCTATCTGGTGGGCATCGGCACGAACGAGGAAGCGGTGCGACTTGCAGGGGTTAACCCGCGGCCGTATAAAATCCTCGTATTCGCACTGATGGGCGCGCTCGCGGGGCTCGCGTCGCTGTTCCAGATTTCGCGGCTCGAGGCGGCCGATCCGAACGCGGGCGCGGGCCTCGAACTGCAGGTCATCGCCGCCGTCGTGATCGGCGGCACGAGCCTGATGGGCGGGCGCGGCTCGGTGATCAGCACGTTCTTCGGCGTATTGATCATCTCCGTGCTGGCCGCGGGGCTGGCGCAGATCGGCGCGAACGAGCCGACGAAACGGATCATCACGGGTGCGGTGATCGTGGTGGCGGTCGTGCTCGATACGTATCGCAGCCGGCGTACGCGTGTGCGGTAAAAAGACAGACAGAACAGACCAGAGAGAAACGGGAAATGGCGACGATCAAGGATGTGGCGGCCATGGCGGGCGTGTCGTTTACGACCGTCTCGCACGTGGTGAACAATTCGCGGCCGGTGTCCGCCGACGTGCGTGCGAAGGTCGAGGGCGCGATCCGCGAGCTGAATTACGTGCCATCGGCCGTGGCGCGCTCGCTGAAGGCGCGGGCGACGGCGACCATCGGCCTCGTTGTGCCGAACAGCACGAATCCGTACTTCGCCGAGCTGGCGCGCGGCATCGAGGATCAGTGCGCGGCCAACGGCTATTGCGTGTTCTTCTGCAATTCGGACGACGATCCCGTGAAACAGCGCAACTACCTGCGCGTGCTGCAGGAAAAGCGCATCGACGGGCTGATCGTCGCGTCGGCGGGCGAGGACGCGGTGCTCGCGCAGACGCTCGCGGATATCCATGCGCCGCTCGTCGTCGTCGACCGCAACATCGAAGGGCTCGCGGCCGATCTCGTGCAGATCGACCACGAGCGCGGCGCGTATCTCGCGACGCGCCACCTGCTCGAACTCGGGCACGCGAAGATCGGCTGCATCACCGGGCCGACCGACACCGCGGTCAGCGCGATGCGCGTGCACGGCTTCATCCGCGCGATGGCCGAGCGCGGCGTCGACATCGTGCCGGGCGCGATCGCCGAAAGCGATTTCTCGTGCCTCGGCGGCTATCACGCGGCGTCGCGGCTGTTCGAATCGGTGCGGCCGAGCGCGATCTTCGCGGGCAACGACCTGATGGGCGTCGGCGCGCTGCGCGCGGCGGCCGAGCGCGGGCTGCGCGTGCCCGACGATTGTTCGATCATCGGCTTCGACGACATCGAATTTTCCCGCTACACGTATCCGGCGCTGTCGACGGTCGGCCAGTCGGTGCGCGCGCTCGGCGAAATGGCCGCGCAGACGCTGATCGAACGGATCGGCGGCGGCTCGACCGCCGTGCCGAGCCGCCGCCGCGTCGTGTCGCCGCGCCTCGTGCTGCGCGAATCGACGGCGGTCTACCGCGAGCCGGCCGCGCCGGGTGCGCGCACATGACGGCGAGCGCAACGGGCGCCGGCCGCGTGACGGTGGTCGGCAGCCTCAACATGGATCTCGTCGTGCGCGCGCCGCGGCTGCCGCTGCCGGGCGAAACGCTCGCCGGGCACGCGTTCGCGCAGGCGGCGGGCGGCAAGGGCGGCAACCAGGCCGTCGCCGCCGCCCGGCTCGGCGCGCGGGTCGCGATGATCGGCTGCGTCGGCGCGGATGCGCATGGCGCGGCGCTGCGAGCGGGCCTCGAGGCCGAGGGAATCGACTGCACGGGGCTTGCGACGAGCGCATCGGCGTCGACCGGCGTCGCGCTGATCGTCGTCGACGATGCGAGCCAGAACGCGATCGTGATCGTCGCGGGCGGCAACGGCGAGGTCACGACCGACACGATCGCGCGGCACGAGGCCGCGCTGGCCGCCGCCGACGTGCTGATCTGCCAGCTCGAGACGCCGCCGGACGCGGTGTTCGCGGCGCTGTCGGCCGGGCGCCGGCTCGGCCGCACGGTGGTGCTCAATCCGGCCCCGGCCGTCGCGCCGCTGCCGGACGGCTGGCTGCCGCTCGTCGATTACCTGATTCCGAACGAGGTCGAGGCGGCCGCGCTGACCGGGCGGCCGGTGCGCGACCCCGCGGACGCCGAAGCCGCCGCACGGGCGCTCCAGGCCGGCGGCGCGCGCAACGTGCTGGTCACGCTCGGCGCGCGCGGCGTGCTCGCGCTGACGGCCGACGGCACCGCGCGGCACTATCCGGCGCCGGTCGTGCAGGCCGTCGACACGACGGCGGCCGGCGATACCTTCATCGGCGGTTTTTCCGCACGGCTCGCGGCCGGCGCGGACGTCGATACCGCCATCCGCTTCGCGCAACGCGCGGCGGCGCTGTCGGTCACGCGAGCGGGCGCGCAGCCGTCTATCCCCACGCGCGCCGAACTGGCCGACTAGGGCCGGATCTCAGGTTTCCCGCTTTCGGCGCCTCCGCGCGCCCGGCCCGTCGCACGAGACGGCCGGGTGCGCTGCCGGCGCTGCATTGGCGTGCCCACCGGCGTTTGCCCGTTCTCGCTTCCGACCCGAATTGCGTCGATTATTCAGTCTTATTCAATAAACAGACGAATAATGCGAAATAAACACGACAAAACCATCAAGTTATGCGCCGCGCGGTCGTAAATGCACCGAGTGAAGCAATGCTTCGAGCCAACGGGCCGGGCCCGTTCATGACGACGCAACACAGGGTGGATGATGGTGTTCAGGAACCTGACGATTCGTGCGCGCATCGGTTTGACGATGGCGTTTCTGGCGGTACTGCTGGGTGTCACCGGCGTGCTCGGTCTGCACGGGATGACGCGTTCGAACGATTCGACGCGCGAGATTTTCACGAACCAGATGCCGAGCGCGGTCGATGTGGCGATGGCGGAAATGTTCGCCGCGCGCGAGCGCCTCGCGCTCGACCGTGCGGCGCTGCTGGCCGGCACGCCCGACTCGGCGGCGGCCATCGAGCGCAGCCGTGCGATGCGCACGCAATCGGACGCGTGGTGGCAGAAATACCTTGCGCTGCCGCGCGACGCCGACGAGGACCGGCTCGCCCAGGACGTCGCCGCCCGGCGCAAGGTGCTGCAAAGCAGTTGCGACGCGTTCGCGAGTGCGGTCGCGGCCGGCGATCACGACCGGATCGGCGACGGCGCGAAGCAGCTTCAGGCGCGCTATACCGAGCTGGCCACGGCCGGCGAAGCGCTGCGCAGCGCCCAGTTCACCAATGCGCAGGCGCGCTTCGATCAGGCGGAATCGGTGTTCGAGACGATGCGCGCGCTGTCGGTCGTCGTGCTGCTGGCCGGCATCGGCGCGGCGGTGCTGTCGTGGCTGACGCTGAGCCGCGCGATCGGCCGTCCGATCGCCGACGCGCTGTCGCATTTCGACGCAATCGCCGCGGGCGACCTGCGCCGGCCGATCGTCGTGAACCGGCGCGACGAGATGGGCCAGATGCTGGAAGGCCTCGCGAGGATGCAGCGCGGGCTCGTCGACACGGTGCGCACCGTGCGCGGCGGCAGCGAGTCGATCGCGACCGCGGCCCGCCAGATCGCGGCCGGCAACATCGACCTGTCGTCGCGTACCGAGGAACAGGCCGCCGCGCTGCAGGAAACCGCGTCGAGCATGGAGCAACTGACCGGCACCGTGAAACAGAATGCGGACAATGCGCGTCAGGCAAGCTCGCTGGCCGCGAATGCGTCCGAGATTGCAAACAAGGGCAATACGGTGGTCGGCCAGGTGGTCGGCACGATGGGCGAAATCAACGACAGCTCGGCGAAAATCGCGGACATCATCGCGATCATCGAGGGAATCGCGTTCCAGACCAACATTCTTGCGCTGAATGCGGCCGTCGAAGCCGCGCGGGCGGGCGAGGAGGGCCGCGGCTTCGCGGTCGTCGCCGGCGAAGTGCGCAGCCTCGCGCAGCGTTCGTCGAGCGCGGCGAAGGAAATCAAGGCGCTGATCGACGCGTCGGTGGAGCGTATCCGGACCGGCTCGACGCTGGTCGACGAAGCAGGGCGCACGATGAGCGACGTGATCAGCGCGGTCCAGCGCGTGACGGACATCATGGGCGAGATCGCGGCGGCGTCCGAGGAGCAGAGCGGCGGGATCGACCAGGTGGCGCGCGCGGTCACGCAGATGGACGAGGTCACGCAGCAGAATGCCGCACTCGTCGAGGAAGCCGCGGCTGCCGCGCAGTCGCTCGAGGAACAGGCGGCCCGCCTGCGCGAAACGGCGGCGGTATTCCAGCTCGACGACGGAGCGGCACGCGCGGGCGCCGCCGTCGTGGTGGCGGCGCGTCATGCGCCGCGCGCGCCTTCCGCCCCGGCGGCCCCCGCACCGGCTGCCGCACGTGTCGAACGCGACGCCGCGCCGAAACGCGCGGCCGCTGCAACGACGGCGCCGGCGCGCAAGCCTGCCGCCGTATCGGCTGTGCCCGCGCCGGCGCCGGCCGCCGCGACCGCCGGCGGCGACGACTGGGAGACGTTCTGATCCGCGCGCGCCGCGTATCTATCCCCATTTGGTGACGAACGACGCCCGCGATTGCGGGCGTCGTCGTTTCCGCGACAGGCCGAATGTGACAGCGCGGACGATCGATCGTGCAACGGCACGTGCGTCGCGCGTCATGCACCGATGAATCCTCCGGAATCCGATGCGTGCGCGTCATGTTCCCGCGTTCGTCGTACGGGTATGTCCGTAAGGGGCTGCGAAAAAAATTTGTAACGGTGCGCGCGGCGTGTCATCGCACGCGGCCGCTCGAACGTATAGGGATGAAGGGGAGAGGCGGCGACGTCGGAGGTGTCCAACGCACGAGACGTTTCGATGCTCGACGAGACGCGGCGGATGCAGTTTCTGCGGCTCGGGAGGTCGATTGTAAAACGACGAAATGCGTTGTCCAAGCGGTGTTGTCGAGAATGACGAACTTCATACGAAGAGTTCGTGAAAAAAAATAAGAAAGGGTTTAGGATGAATTCGAACGCGCTTGCTTCTGCGCAGTCATACGAAGGCAGGCACGTCTTCAGACTCAGGCGAGGGAGGTAGCATGGATATTTACAGCAGCTTCGCGAACCGCTTCGAAAAAACGCGAGAGGAAGAGCTCTCGCTGGAGGAGTATCTCGCGCTCTGCAAGAACGATCCATCCGCGTACGCGACGGCTGGTGAACGCATGCTGGAAGCAATCGGGGAACCTGAACAGATCGATACCCGCAACGACCCGCGCCTGTCGCGGATCTTCGCGAACAAGGTCATCAAGGTGTATCCGGCATTCCGTGAGTTCTACGGAATGGAGGAGGTGATCGAGCAGGTGGTCGCATACTTCCGCCACGCTGCGCAAGGTCTTGAAGAGAAGAAGCAGATTCTCTATCTGCTGGGCCCGGTGGGCGGCGGCAAGTCGTCGATCGCCGAGCGCCTGAAGCAACTGATGGAGCGCGTGCCGTTCTATGCGCTGAAGGGCTCGCCCGTCAACGAATCGCCGCTCGGGCTGTTCGACTACGACGAGGATGGTCCGATCCTCGAGGAACAGTACGGCATTCCGCGCCGCTACCTGAAAAGCATCCTGAGTCCGTGGGCCGTCAAGCGCCTGCACGAATACAACGGCGACATCCGCCAGTTCCGCGTGGTGCGCCGCTTTCCGTCGATCCTGCGGCAGGTCGGCATCGCGAAGACCGAGCCGGGCGACGAGAACAACCAGGACATCTCGTCGCTGGTCGGCAAGGTCGATATCCGCAAGCTCGAACAGTACGCGCAGGACGATGCCGACGCGTACAGCTACTCGGGCGGCCTGTGCCTCGCGAACCAGGGCCTGCTCGAATTCGTCGAAATGTTCAAGGCGCCGATCAAGGTGCTGCACCCGCTGCTGACCGCCACGCAGGAAGGCAACTTCAAGGGCACCGAAGGTTTCGGCGCGATTCCATTCGACGGCGTGATTCTTGCGCACTCGAACGAGTCGGAGTGGAAGGCCTTCCGCAACAACCGCAACAACGAGGCGCTGCTCGACCGGATCTTCGTCGTGAAGGTGCCGTACTGCCTGCGCGTGTCGGAAGAGATCAAGATCTACGAGAAGCTGATCCGCAACTCGTCGCTGGCCGAGGCCGTGTGCGCGCCGGGCACGCTGAAGATGATGTCGCAGTTCTCGGTGCTGTCGCGCCTGCACGAGCCGGAGAATTCGAGCCTGTTCTCGAAGATGCAGGTGTACGACGGCGAAAACCTCAAGGACACCGATCCGAAGGCGAAGTCGTACCAGGAGTATCGCGACTACGCGGGCGTGGACGAAGGGATGACCGGCGTGTCGACCCGGTTCGCGTTCAAGATCCTGTCGCGCGTGTTCAACTTCGATACGAGCGAGGTCGCGGCGAACCCCGTGCATCTGATGTACGTGCTCGAACAGCAGATCGAACGCGAGCAGTTCCCGCCGGAAACCGAGCAGAAGTATCTGTCCTTCGTGAAGGACGTGCTCGCGTCGCGCTACGCGGAGTTCATCGGCAAGGAGATCCAGACGGCGTATCTCGAGTCGTATTCGGAATACGGCCAGAACATCTTCGATCGCTACGTCACGTATGCGGACTTCTGGATCCAGGATCAGGAATTCCGCGATCACGACACGGGCGAGAGCTTCGACCGCGCCGCGCTGAACGCGGAACTGGAGAAGATCGAGAAGCCGGCCGGGATCAGCAACCCGAAGGATTTCCGCAACGAGATCGTGAACTTCGTGTTGCGTGCACGGGCGGCGAACGCCGGCAAGAACCCCGTGTGGACGAGCTACGAGAAGTTGCGCGTCGTGATCGAGAAGAAGATGTTCTCGAACACCGAGGAACTGTTGCCGGTCATTTCATTCAACGCCAAGGGTTCGGCGGAGGAGCAGCGCAAGCATGAGGACTTTGTGAACCGGATGGTCGCGAAGGGCTATACGCCGAAGCAGGTGAGGCTGCTTTGCGACTGGTACCTGCGCGTGCGCAAGTCGTCATGACGCGCGCGGTATCGCGCCCGTCCGGCGAGTCCGTACGGGCGCTTTCAGAGGCGCCGCCCGCATGACGGCAGACGGCATGCGCGGCGAGTGCCCCGGCAGATCGATTTTCGAGCGGGAGACCGGGAGTGCTTCATCAAATCATCGACCGCAGGCTGGCCGGCAAGAACAAGAGCATCGCCAATCGCGAACGCTTTCTGCGTCGCGTCAAGAACTACATTCGTCGTGCCGTGTCCGACGCGGTGCGCGACCGTAGCATCAAGGATATCCAGAGCACGCAGAGCATCACGATCCCCCGCAAGGACATCGCGGAGCCGAATTTCCGGCACGCGCCGGGCGGGCGTCGCGAATACGTGCATCCCGGCAACGAGGACTACGTGCGCGGCGACAAGATTCCGCGTCCGCAGGGCGGCTCGGGCGGTGGTGGCAGTCAGGCGAGCAACGAGGGCGAAGGGCAGGACGACTTCGTGTTCGAACTGTCGCGCGACGAGTTCATGCAGTACTTCTTCGATGATCTCGAACTGCCGCGCCTCGTGAAGACGCACCTGCTGACGGTGCCGAGCTGGAAGAACGTGCGCGCGGGCTGGTCGGCGGAAGGCACGCCGAACAACATCGACGTCGTGCGTTCGCTGCGCAGCGCGCTCGGCCGGCGCATCGCGCTCGGCTCGCCGCTCGTCAACGAGCTGCGCGAGCTCGAGGCGCAGCTGGAAGCGCTGAAGAGCGACCCCGAAGACCGCCGCGCGGAAATCGCGACGCTCGAGGCCGAGATCCATCACCTGAAAGGGCGCATCTGGCGGATTCCGTTCATCGATCCGTTCGACCTGCGCTACATCAACCGTGTGAAGCAGCCGCAACCGTCGAGCCAGGCCGTGATGTTCTGCCTGATGGACGTGTCGGGGTCGATGGACGAGCAGCGCAAGGATCTCGCGAAGCGCTTCTTCATCCTGCTTTACCTGTTCCTCAAGCGCAACTACGAGCGCATCGAAGTCGTGTTCATCCGTCACCACACGCGCGCCGAGGAAGTCGACGAGGACACCTTCTTCCATTCGACCGAAAGCGGCGGCACGGTGGTGTCGAGCGCGCTCGAGCTGATGCGCAAGGTGATGGACGAGCGCTACTCGCCGACCGAGTGGAACATCTACGGCGCGCAGGCGTCCGACGGCGACAACTGGACTGACGATTCGCCCAAGTGTCGCAAAATCCTGGAAGAGGATATCCTCACCAAGACGCGTTACTTCGCGTATATCCAGGTCGCGCCGGAAGAGCAGAATCTGTGGCTGGAATACGCACAACTGGCCCTGTCGCAACCGCATCTCGCGATGAAAAAAGTGGAATCGGCTGCGGACATTTACCCGGTGTTTCGCGAATTGTTCGAAAAGCAGGTGGAAATGTCATGACGACCCGCCATCTGCACAACGAGTCGCGCGGCTACGAGCCGCGCCCTTCCGGCGACGACACGGCCGGCCCTGCCGCACCGCAGCAACGCGTGCAGGCCGAACCGCCGCCGCCGGCCGCCGACTTGCCCGGCTCCGGGCAAAAGGAAGCGCGTATGAACGTTGCCGAACGCAAGCCGTTGCCGTGCCCGTCCGACTGGACGTTCGAATTGCTCGAGGAATACGACACGCACATCTCGCAGGTCGCCGAACAGTACGAGCTCGACATCTACCCGATCCAGCTCGAACTGATCAGCGCCGAGCAGATGATGGATGCGTACGCGTCGGTCGGGATGCCCGTCAACTACCGTCACTGGTCGTTCGGCAAGCACTTCCTCGCGACCGAGAAGAGCTACCGTCGCGGCCAGATGGGCCTGGCCTACGAAATCGTCATCAATTCGAATCCGTGCATCGCGTATCTGATGGAAGAGAACACGATGACGATGCAGGCGCTCGTCATCGCGCACGCGGCGTACGGGCACAATTCGTTCTTCAAGGGCAACTACCTGTTCCGGCTGTGGACCGACGCGCACGCGATCATCGACTATCTCGTGTACGCGAAGAACTATGTCGCCGAATGCGAGGAGCGCTACGGCCTCGATCGCGTCGAGGAACTGCTCGACTCGTGCCATGCGCTGATGAACTACGGCGTCGACCGCTACAAGCGGCCGCAAAAGCCGTCGCTGTCGAAGGAGGCGGCGCTGCGGCGCGAGCGCGAGGCGTACCTGCAGTCGCAGGTCAACGAGCTGTGGCGCACGCTGCCGGGCAAGAAGCCCGAGCTGACGGAGGAGCAGGACGACCGCTATCCGTCCGAGCCGCAGGAGAACCTGCTGTATTTCGCGGAGAAGAATGCGCCGCTGCTCGAACCGTGGGAGCGGGAAGTGATCCGCATCGTCCGCAAGATCGGCCAGTATTTCTATCCGCAGCGGCAGACGCAGGTGATGAACGAAGGCTGGGCGACGTTCTGGCACTACACGCTGCTCAATACGCTGTACAACCAGGGGAAGCTGGAAGACGGCTTCATGATGGAGTTCCTGCATTCGCACAGCAACGTGGTCTACCAGCCGCCCGTCACGAAGCCGTACTACAGCGGGATCAACCCGTATGCGCTCGGTTTCTCGATGATGAGCGACATCCGACGGATCTGCGAAGCGCCGACGGAGGAAGACTACAAGTGGTTTCCCGAGATCGCAGGCACGCCGTGGCTGCCGGCGATGCACTACGCGATGCGCAACTTCAAGGACGAGAGCTTCATCGCGCAGTACCTGTCGCCGAACCTGATCCGCGAGATGCGGCTCTTCTCGGTGCTCGACGACGACATGCGCGATTCGCTCGAGGTATCGGCGATCCACGACGATTCCGGCTACCAGTACGTGCGGCAGGCGTTGTCGCGGCAGTACGACATCCATCACCGCGAGCCGAACATCCAGGTGTGGGCCGTCAACACGCGCGGCGACCGTAGCCTCACGCTGCGCCATTTCATGACCGACAACCGCCACCTGTCGAACGACAGCGACGAAGTGCTCAAGCACATGGCGCGGCTCTGGCAGTTCGACGTGTACCTGGAGAGCGTCGACGAGGCCGGCACCGTGCGCAAGCGCTACGAGTGCCGCTACGTGCCCCCGGAAGTGCGCGTGTGATCGTCGCCGCATTCGGAAATGTTTGCATCGAACGCCAGCCTTCGGGCTGGCGTTTTCATATGACGAACGCGTGCTGGGAGAAAAATTTTCTACATCCGGACGAACCCGGAGCGCTTGTTACTTTACATTTCGCTAAAATCTCGTAGCGCCGTGCGCCGGAACCGGTGCCACGAGCGACCGCACGCGGCGGCCCCGGCCGTCTCGCCCAGAAAGCACTAAAAGGAACAGACCAACCCATGGACGTCCAGACCGACCAAGCTGCGCTGTCCGCGCATGACACCCGGCGGCGCGTGTTCGCCATCGTCGGCGCCTCATCGGGCAACCTCGTCGAGTGGTTCGACTTCTACATCTACTCGTTCTGCGCGCTGTACTTCGCGCCGGCGTTCTTCCCGAGCGGCAACACGACGACGCAGCTCCTGAACACGGCCGGCGTGTTCGCGGCCGGCTTTCTGATGCGTCCGATCGGCGGCTGGCTGTTCGGCCGCATCGCCGACCGTCACGGCCGTCGCGCGGCGATGATGATCTCGGTGCTGATGATGTGCGGCGGATCGCTCGTGATCGCCGTGCTGCCGACCTATGCGCAGATCGGCGCGCTCGCGCCGGCGCTGCTGCTGGTCGCGCGCCTGTTCCAGGGGCTGTCGGTGGGCGGCGAGTACGGGACGAGCGCGACCTACATGAGTGAAGTCGCGCTGAAGGGGCGTCGCGGCTTCTTCGCGTCGTTCCAGTACGTGACGCTGATCGGCGGCCAGCTGTGCGCGCTGCTGGTGCTCGTGATCCTGCAGCAGACGCTGTCGGCCGGCGAACTGAAAGCATGGGGCTGGCGCATTCCGTTCGTGGTCGGCGCGGCGGCCGCGCTGATTTCGCTGTACCTGCGCAAGTCGCTCGACGAGACGTCGACGAGCGCGTCGCGCGACAAGAAGGACGCCGGCACGATCCGCGGCGTATGGCAGCACAAGGGCGCGTTCTTCACCGTGGTCGGCTTCACGGCCGGCGGCTCGCTGATCTTCTACACGTTCACGACGTACATGCAGAAGTACCTCGTGAACACGGCCGGCATGCACGCGAAGACGGCCAGCAACGTGATGACCGTCGCGCTGCTCGTCTACATGCTGATGCAGCCGGTGTTCGGCGCGCTGTCGGACAAGATCGGCCGCCGCACGTCGATGATCCTGTTCGGTTCGTTCGCGGTGATCGGCACGGTGCCGCTGATGCATGCGCTGAAGGACGTGACGAGCCCGGTGGCCGCGTTCGTGCTGGTCACGGTCGCGCTGGCGATCGTCAGCTTCTACACGTCGATCAGCGGCCTCATCAAGGCCGAGATGTTCCCGCCGGAAGTGCGCGCAATGGGCGTCGGCCTGTCGTATGCGGTCGCGAACGCGATCTTCGGCGGTTCGGCCGAGTACGTCGCGCTGTGGTTCAAGTCGATCGGCAGCGAGGAAACCTTCTACTGGTACGTGACCGTGCTGTGCGCGATCTCGCTGATCGTGTCGTGGCGGATGCGCGATCCGAGCAAGGAAGGGTACCTGCGCCACGAGCCGTGATCGGCCGCGCGTGGCGCGTACTCGCATCATGACGAACGTCCCGCCGGTTGGCGGGACGTTTTTTTTGCGGCGTGCGGTTACGCGGGCGCTGCCGGGTCGATTGCGCCCGATTCCCGGCCTTGCTCGACCAGCCAGTCGAACATCCGCTCGACGATCGGCGAGCGCGACGGACCTTCCATGCGCGACAGCCACCACGTGGTGCCGGGCAGGCGCGGGTAGTCGGCGAGAACGGTCAGCGCATGCTGGTCGAGGCCCGCCTGCGCGACGAGGCGCGGCAGGCATGCGATGCCGCGACCGCGCAGCACGGCGTCCAGCACGAGCCGCTGGTCGTCGTAGATTGCGTGCATCCGGAATGCCGACAACTGCTCGCGAAACACCGTCGCCATGCGCTCATCGGTCAGGCTCGCCTCGAGGCAGATGAGCCCCGCGTGCCGCGCGTGTTCGCCGCGCGGCACGCGGGCGAGCTGCTCCGCCAGCGGCGTCGCGCACACCGTTACCCACTCGTCGCACATGAACGGGAGATCGAGCAGGCCCGGCTGCAGCAGCGGTCGCGTGCCGATCGTGAGGTCGACGTCGATCTCGTCGACGTAGCGCGCGGTTTCGTCGGTCGACAGCAGCGGGCAGAGGTCCGGCAGCGCCTGTTGCAACTGCTCGAGGCGCGGTTGCAGCCAACCGTGCAGCAACGGGGCCGGACACACCAGCACGACGAGCCCCGGGTTCAGGTAGGTCGCGATGCGATCGAGCCCGCCGCGCAACGTGTCCATCGCGCGCTGCACGCTGCGCTGCAGGACCTCGCCGGCGATCGTCAGCTCGACGCCGCGGCCGCGCCGGCGGAACAGCGGCTGCCCGAGTTGCGCCTCGAGTTGCTGGATCTGATGGCTGACCGCCGATTGCGACAGGTGCAGCTCGTCGGCCGCGCGCGAGAAATTGCCCAGCCGGGCCGCGGCTTCGAAGCCGGTCAGTAGTTTCAGGGACGGAACGCGTTGCATCGAGGTATGAAGTAGATTGATTGATTCGGCCAAGAAATATCAATATTCATCAAGTTTAACCTGACGCACAATCGGCCATCCAATCACAACGGAGTCGGATCGATGGGTCGCTTTGATGCTCGCCAGCGCGGTTACCGGATGCCCGCCGAATGGGAATCCATGCACGCCACGTGGCTCGGATGGCCGGTGCTCGACAATCGCGAGGACCTGTGGGGCGCGCATTACGCGCAGGTCTGCCGCGAGTTCGCGCTGGTCGCACGGACGATCGCGCGTTACCAGCGCTGCGTGGTGGCGGTGCATCACGGCCAGGCCGACGCGGCGCGCGAGCTGCTGGGCGCGAGCGTCGACGTGCTGCCGGTCGCGGCCGAGGACAACTGGCTGCGCGATTGCGGGCCGATCTTCCTGGTCAGCGAGCGACACGGGCTCGGTGCGGCCGTGTTCCGCTTCAATTGCTGGGGCGAGAAGTATCAGCCGTACGACGGTTGCCAGCAGGCCGGGCAGGACATCGCGCGCGCGGCCGGTGCGGAGATCTTCAATTCGCACATGGTGCTGGAGGGCGGCGCGTTCTACGTCGACGGACAGGGCACGCTGGTCACGACCGAGAGCTGCCTGCTGCATCCGAACCGCAACCCGCACCTGAGCCGCGCCGAGATCGAGGCGGAGCTGCGCCGCATGCTGGGCGTCGAGAAGATCGTGTGGCTGCCGGGCAACCCCGACGAAGTGGAGACGAACGGGCATGTGGACGGCATCGCGTCGTTCATCGCGCCGGGCCGGATGCTGTGCCAGACCGCCCTGCCGGAGCAGGGCGACTATTTCCGCGTGATGCGCGAAAACCGCCGCGCGCTGGAGCTCGCGACCGATGCGGCGGGGCGCCGTTTCGAGCTGCTCGACCTGCCGTCGCCGATCGTCAGCGAACGCTTCGGCTCCGAGCGCTACTGCGATTGCTACGCGAACTACATTCTGGTGAACGGCGCGGTGATCGCGACCGCGTTCGGCGTCGAGCAGGACGCGGCCGCGCGCGACGCATTCGGTCGCGCGTTTCCGGCGCGCCAGATCGAGATGCTGCCGATTCCGACGCTGTCGATCGGCGGCGGCAGCATCCACTGTTCGACGCAGCAGCAGCCTTCCGTCGCGCATTGAGCGGCGTTCGATCAGCGGTTTCCCGTCTCGTCTCACCGAGGAGCAAGCGCAATGCCGTCCAAACACATCACCGTCGCCGCCGTGCAGATGGCGTCGGGCAGCTGGAATCTCGAAGACAACATGGCGAGCGCGGAGCGTTTGATCCGCGCGGCCGCCGCCCAGGGTGCGAATCTCGTGCTGTGCCCGGAATTGTTCGCGATGCCGTACTTCTGTCTCGACCAGAACGTGCGTCATCTCGAACTCGCGCAGCCGTTCGAAGGCAACGCGCAGATCGCCCGCTTTGCGGCGCTGGCCGGCGAACTCGGCATCGTGCTGCCGATCGGCTTCTTCGAGCGCGCGGGCAATGCCGCGTACAACTCGATCGCGGTGGCGGATGCCGACGGGCGCGTGCTCGGCGTCTATCGCAAGACGCACATCCCGGACGGCCCCGGCTATACGGAGAAGTTCTATTTCACGCCGGGCGACACCGGCTTCAAGGTGTGGGACACGCGCTTCGGGCGAATCGGTATCGGCATCTGCTGGGACCAGTGGTATCCGGAGACGGCGCGCAGTCTCGCGTTGATGGGTGCCGAGATCCTGTGCTTTCCTACGATCATCGGCTCGGAGCCGTTCAGCAGTGCGTTCGATTCGGCCGGCCACTGGCAGCGCACGATGCAGGGTCATGCGGCGGCCAACATGGTGCCGGTGGTGGCGGCGAACCGGATCGGCCGCGAAGTCGGCTTCGGCAACGGCAATCCGCGGCAGCAGGGGCTGACCGGGGTGTTCTACGGGTCGAGCTTCATCGCGGATCACACCGGCGAGAAGCAGGCCGAGGCGAATCGTACCGATGAAGCCGTGCTCGTGCATGCGTTCGATCTCGATGCGATCCGCGCCGACCGGCAGTCGTGGGGTTTCTTCCGCGATCGTCGCCCGGAGATGTATCGCACGTTGCTGACCAGCGACGGCGTGTCGTCCTGTCATCAATAAGGAATCCGCGATGAAACGGAAAGGATGGCTGCGTTGCGCGGCGCCGGGACTTGCGTTGTGCGTGCTGGCCGGTACCGCCCGCGCCGGCGAAGAGAAGGTGCTGAACCTGTACAACTGGAGCAACTACTTCGCGCCGGATACGGTGTCCGCGTTTGAGAAGGAAACCGGCATCAAGGTGCGCTACGACGCATACGACAGCGACGAGACGCTGCAGTCGAAATTGCTGACCGGCAACAGCGGCTACGATCTCGTGTGGCCGACCAACGATTTCATGGCCAGGCAGATCCAGGCCGGCGTGTACCGCAAGCTCGACAAGGGCCGGCTGCCGAACCTGAAGTATCTCGATCCGTCGCTGCTCGAGCAGATGGCGCAATCCGATCCCGGCAACCAGTACGGCGTGCCGTACATGTGGGGCACCGTGGGCGTGGGCTACGATCGGGCGAAGGTGAGCGCGATCCTCGGCAAGGACATGCCGGCCGACAGCCTCGATCTGCTGTTCAATCCGGCGATCGCGGCGCGCATCGCAGCGAAATGCGGGCTGGGCCTGCAGGACGCCGCGAGTACGGTGCTGCCGCTGGCGCTGCGCTACATCGGCCGCGATCCGATGCATCCGTCCGCGCAGGATTACGCGGCCGCGCAGGCGATGCTGGTGAAGATCCGGCCGTTCATCCGCCAGTTCGTCGGCTCGTCCGACGCCAACGAGCTGATCGACGGCGAGCTGTGCGTGACGGTCGGCTTCTCCGGCGCGATCAACCTGGCCGCGCAGAAGGCGAAGGCGCGCGATCCGAAGCGCGATATCGCGTACGACATCCCGCGCATCGGCAGCCTGATGTGGTTCGATGCGATGGCGATTCCGGCTTCCGCGAAGCACCCGGACAACGCGCACGCGTTCATCGACTACATCCTGCGCCCGGACGTGATCGCGAAGATCTCGAATGCAACGCGCTACGCGAACGCGAACCAGGCCGCGCTCAAGCTGATGGCCCCGGCGCTGGTGCGCGATCCCGGCGTCTATCCGGACGCGGCGACCCGACGCACACTGTTCACGCCGATCGCCGAATCGCCGGCCGTGATGCGGCTCGAAGGCCGTACGTGGCTCGCCTTCAAGGCGGCGCGACCGTGACGACGCACCCCGAAACCATTGAAGTAACCGGCAAGCGAAAGAGGAATCCCATGACCACACGACGTCAACTGTTGAAACGCGGCCTGTCCGTCTCCGGCGCGGCACTGGCCGCCAGCGCGCTGGGCGGCTTGTTCGGCCGCGCCGCGCACGCACAGCAGGGCGCAACCTGGCACATGCCGGACGAAGGCGCGCCGCACACGGCGACGTGGATGGCGTTCGGCCCGAGCGAGGACATCTGGGGCGCGCGGCTGCTGCCGGTCGTGCGCGAGAACCTCGCGGCTGTCGCGAAGGCGATCGCCGCGCACGAACCGCTCAAGATGCTGGTGCGGGAGGAGGACTATGCGATCGCATCTCGGTTGTGCGGTTCGTCGGTCGAGCTGGTCCAGCATCCGGTCGATGATCTCTGGATGCGCGACACCGGGCCGGTGTTCGTGAAGCACGCGTCCGGCCAGCTTGGCGGCGTGAGCTTCAATTTCAACGGCTGGGGCAACAAGCAGGAACATGACCGGGATGCCGAAGTCGCGCCGTTCGTTGCCGAGCGCGCGGGCGCCCGGCTGGTCGACACACAGCTGGTGCTCGAAGGCGGCGGCATCGAGGTGGACGGCGAGGGCACGGCGATCATCACCCGCAGTTGCGTGCTCAACTCGAACCGCAATCCGGGCGTCGGCCAGGCGCAGTGCGAGGCCGAGCTGAGCCGCCTGCTCGGGTTGAAGAAGATCATCTGGCTGCCCGGCATCGCGGGCAAGGACATCACCGACGGGCATACCGATTTCTACGCGCGCTTCACGAGTCCGGGCGTCGTGGTGGCCGGGCTCGACACGGACCCGTCATCGTACGATCACGCGGTGACGCGGCAGCATCTGGAGATCCTGCGCAAAGCCACCGATGCGAAAGGGCGCCCGTTGAAGGTCGTCGTGCTGCCGGGGCCGAAGACGGTGCGGCATACGTACGAGAACGCGGAGTTCGCGGCTGGCTACATCAACTTCTACGTGTGCAATCGTGCGGTGATCGCGCCGCAGTTCGGCGACAGCCGCGCCGACCGCAATACGCGCGACACGCTCGTCGACCTGTTTCCCGGCCGAGAAGTCATTCAGCTGAACATCGACGGCATTGCCGCGGGCGGCGGCGGGATCCACTGCACCACGCAACAACAGCCTGCCTGAGCACGGCCACGGACTGGCCTGCGTGACCGGTCCGTCGGGCCGTGGTCGTTCTCATTCTATTCGAACTACTGATAAACGGCGCGGAATCCGTCTGGAAGGACGGACCCCGGTGCGTACGCATGCGCGCCGATTGCGCAATGGAGTGGCATACATGACGAAAAAAGAAACCCTTGCAAGCACGGGCCAGCCCGCGCCGCACATGCCGGAACCCGGCCGACGCGGATTCATCCGGTTGTCGGCCGCATGGCTCGGCATGCCGCTGCTGGGCAGCCTGGCCGCATGCGGCGGCGGTGATGACGCATCGGCCGCGGCTTCCGCGCTGCCGCGGCCGACGCCGTCGGCGCGACAGGCCGTGTACCGGCTGCCGGCCGAAGACGCGCGGCACGCGTCGACCTACATGGCGTTCGCGTCCGGTGCGGACGGCATCTGGTCGCCCGTCACGCCGCAGAACACGGACGCCGGCATCGATCGCGTGCGGGCCGACCTGATGGACGTCGCGAAGGCGATCGGCGCAACCGAGCCGGTGAACATGCTGGTGTTGCCGGCCGATCTGGACGCAGCCCGCGCGCTGCTCGCGACGGCAAGCGTCGCGAATCCCGACCTGCATGCGCGTTATGCGGCGCGCGCCGCTGGCACGGGGGGCGTCACCCTCGTGCCGCTCGCCGACGGTTTCAACGATTTCTGGGTCCGCGACACGGGCTGCCTGTTCGTCCGGGACACGGCGAACGGCAACGCGCTGAACGCGGTCAGCTTCAATTTCAACGGATGGGGCAACGCGAATACCGACGGCGTCGGCCTGGGTGCAGGGGCGACGATCCCGCCCGCGAGCAACCGGTCGAAGGCCGGCAAGTTCTTCCAGCCGTTCAGCCAGGACAGCACGGTGGCCGGCTGGATGGCGCAGACGAAAGGTGCGAACCTGGTCCGCAGCACGTTGACGCTCGAAGGCGGCGCGATCGAATTCGATGGCGAAGCGACGGCGATTCTCACCGAGTCGGCCGTGCTGCACGTGAACCGGAACCCGCAACTGTTCGAGATCCCGAACGGCGCAGTCGCCAACGCGACGCTGCTGCCGACGGCGCGCGACACCGTGCTCGCGGAGCTGCAGCGCACGCTCGGTGTGCGGAAGATCATCTGGCTGCCCGGCACGGCGACCTATCCGCGCGGCAGCGGCGCAGGTGGCGCGGGCGGTGCGTCGACGCCGGCCGGCGAGAGCGACATCACCAACGGTCACGTCGACTTCTATGCGCGCTTTCTTGCACCCGGCGTGGTCGCGTGCTGTTACGACGCGTCGAATTCGACCGGCGAACGCGCGTTGACGGACGTCCACCGGCAGCGCTTGGCTGGCCAGACCGATGCGAACGGCCGGCCGCTGCGGATCGTCGAGCTCGTGCCGCCGGTCAACTTCGGCACGTCGGCGGGCACGACGCTGAACGACCGGCAGATGTCGCATTTCGCGGCCGGCTACATCAACTTCTATACGTGCAACGGCGCGATCGTCATGCCGAAGTTCAACGACGCGGCGGCCGACGCGGCCGCGGTCGCCGCGATCCGGCCATATGCGGCGGACCGTGCGATCGTGCAGGTCGACATCCTCGGCATCGCGTCGGGCGGCGGCGGCATCCATTGTTCGACCCGCGAAGTGCCGGCATGAGCGTGCCGCGTCATATCGATATGGAAATCGATTCGTTGTCCGTGGCGGGCGATTTCCTTAATCTGACTGCGTAGTTCGTGTGACACCTCCTTGACTGGGATTCGCGCCCGCTGCTTGCAGCGGGCGTCTTTTTTTTTGCACGGCGACAATGCGTGCCCGCAGCCCGCCTGCCTCATCACGAAACCCGCAGAGCAAAGCACCATTTGTTGGTTCGGATTCGCCGCACGCGCTGATACGTTAGCGGCTTCGCGACGACACACTCCGTCGCGATGTTCTTCGAACCGTGCCGCCGCGCGATCCGCGGCGGCCTCCATAACAAATCAGGTCGTGCTCATGAAAATCAACACGCTCGCTACGTGGCTCGTCGGGGTCGCGCTCGTTACCGCAGGCACCGTCGCCCATGCGGACCGTCTCGACGACATCAAGAAGGCCGGGGTGCTGCGCGTCGCGACGTTCGACAGCAATCCGCCGTTCGGTTATGTCGACGCGAAAAGCAATCACATCGTCGGTCTCGACGTCGATTACGCGAAAGCGCTCGCCGACAAGCTCGGCGTGAAGCTGCAGCTGCAACCGACCAACCCCGCGAACCGTATCCCGTTCCTGACGTCCGGCAAGGTCGACCTCGTGCTCGCGAACTTCACGATCACCGACGAGCGCGCGAAACAGGTCGACTTCAGCATCCCGTATTTCTCGTCGGGCCAGCAATTTCTCGCGAAGAAGGGCGTGCTGAAATCGGCCGACCAGCTGAACGGCCTGCGCGTCGGTGCGGACAAGGGCACGACCAACGAGATCACGCTGCGCGAGAAATTCCCGAAGGCGACGATCGTCGCGTACGACGACACGCCGTTCGCGTTCGCCGCGCTGCGCGCCGGCAACGTGCAGGCGATCACGCAGGACGGCCCGAAGCTGATCGGCCTGCTCGCGAACGTGCCCGACAAGCAGAACTACGAGATCCCGGCGTTCACGATCTCGAACGACTACATGGGCGTCGGCGTGCCGAAGGGCGAAACGCGCCTGCTCGGCTTCGTCAACGACACGTTGAAGGGGCTCGAGGCGAACGGCCGCGCGACGCAGATCTACGACGCATGGTTCGGGCCGACGACGAAAACGCCGCTCACGCGTATTTTCCGCATCGGCGACAAGACCTGACCTTCGCCGCACGCGCGCCGCGATCGGCCGGAACACCGGCCGCGCGGCGCTTTTCGTTTTCATCCGACCGCGCGCGCCGTGCGCGCTCTACAGCATGCTCGGGTTGGCTCCCAAATATCTGTCCTGGCTCTGGCAGGGATTCCTGCTGACACTCGGCCTCGCGGCCGCGTCGGCGATTGCCGCGACCGTCGGCGGGCTGCTGCTCGCCGTGATGCGGCATGCGCGCGGCAAGACGCTGCGTGCGGCCGCTGCCGCGTACGTCGTCGCTTTTCGCAACACGCCGCTGCTCGTGCAACTGCTGTTCTGGTATTTCGGCGTCGCGTCGTTGCTGCCCGACACGTGGATCGCGTGGCTCAATGCGCGTCATGCGGTGAGCGCGGGCGCGTTCACGCTCGCGTGGCCGTCGTTCGAATTCGTTGCGGGCTGGGTCGGGTTGAGCGCCTATACGGCCGCGTTCGTCGCCGAGGAATGCGAAGCCGGCCTGCGCGGTGTGCGGCGGGCGCAACACGATGCGGCGGCCGCGCTCGGCCTCACGCCGATGCAGTCGCTGCGCTACGTGGTGCTGCCGCAGGCCGTGCGCATCGCGTTGCCGCCGCTGTTCGGCCAGTACATGAATCTCGTGAAGAACTCGTCGCTCGCGATGGCGATCGGCGTGGCCGAGCTGTCGTATGCGTCGCGGCAGGTCGAGACCGAGACGTTCAAGACGTTCGCCGCGTTCGGCGTCGCGACGCTGCTGTACGTCGCGGCGGTGGCCGCGATCGAGGCCGGTGCGTATGCGGCCACGCAATGGCGCGACCGGCTCGGAGCGGGGCGCTGACGATGGACCTTTCGCTGCTTCTGTCGAATCTGCCGTACCTGTTGGTCGGTGCGTTTCCGGACGGCCCGCTCGGCGGCGCCGCGCTGTCGCTGGTGCTGGCGCTTGCATCCGCGATCGCGTCGGCCGTGCTCGGCGTGGCGCTCGGCGTCGCGATGGCGCTGGCGCGCGGCCCGGCGCGCGTGCTGCTGCTCGCGTTCATCGGCTTCTTTCGCGCGATTCCGGTGCTGATGCTGATCTTCTGGACGTATTTCCTGATGCCCGTGCTGTTGCACATGGATGTACCGGGGCTCGCGACGGTCGTGTGCGCGCTGGCGCTGATCGGCGGCGCGTATCTCGCGCATGCGGTGCATGCGGGGATCGTCGCGGCGGGCGACGGGCAATGGCAGGCCGGGCTGTCGCTTGGGCTCACGCGCTGGCAGACGGTGCGCTACGTGCTGCTGCCGCAGGCGATCCGGATCATGACGCCGTCGTTCGTCAACCAGTGGGTCGCGCTCGTGAAGGACACGTCGCTCGCGTATATCGTCGGCGTGCCGGAACTGTCGTTCGTCGCGACGCAGGTGAACAACCGGCTGATGGTGTATCCGGCGCCGATCTTCCTGTTTGTCGCGGTGATCTATCTGGTGCTGTGTACGTCGCTCGACGGTGCGGCGCGGTGGTTGCTGTCGCGGGGGCCGCGGGCGCGGCGTGTCGAGAGCACGGCGGTCGAACGAATCAAATCCTTGCGATGACGGAATCCCTATAAGCGGTTACAAGCGATCTGATTACCGATCGCATACCGATTCGACCTCGCAATTCTGTCAGGGATTTTTTTGAACTGATGGGTGAGGTAAGATTCGCCCGAATTGCCGATAACAATACCGTCGATATTTGCAGCCGACGGAGTATGTCGTTATCCAAGACATCAAGATCGGCGGATCGGAGTGGCAGTAATCGAGCGACGTATCGAGTCGTCTCATCCTTCGCATGTCGGGAACGATGACCCCTCATTGAGGCTGCCTTTCCACGGTTTCAATTAGATTACATGCGATGTTCGAGGCCGTGAGAGCGGATCGAACGAGAAGCGCGAGTAGACCAAGAAGATGAACAAAAACCATTATCGGCTGGTATTCAGCCGCGTACGGGGTATGCTGGTCGCCGTCGAAGAAACGGCCGGCAGGACGGGGAAAACAAATACGGGCGAGACTCGCCGTGTCGCCAAGCGCGGCGGCGAGCATCCGGCAGCGATGTTCGCGTTACGGGTCACTGCATTCGGCGCGCTGGTCGCCGCTGGCGTGAATCCGATATGGGCGAATGCGCAGATCGTCGGCGGAGGGGCTCACGCGCCCGCGGTAGTGCAGACGCCCAACGGGCTGCCGCAAGTCAATATCAACACGCCGAGCGCTGCCGGCGTGTCGCTGAACACCTATAACCAGTTCGACGTTCAGAAGAACGGCGCGATCCTGAACAACGCGTCGACGATCGTCAACACGCAGCAGGCCGGCTATATCAACGGCAACCCGAACCTGAGCGCGGGGCAGGCGGCACGCATCATCGTCAACCAGGTCAACAGCACCGCGGCTAGTCAGATCAAGGGGTATGTGGAGATCGCGGGCAGCCGTGCGGAGGTCGTGCTGGCCAACCCTGCCGGTATCGTCGTCGACGGTGGCGGGTTCATCAATACCTCGCGCGCGGTCCTGACAACTGGCGTGCCGCAGTTTGGCGCGGACGGGTCGTTGACGGGCTTCAATGTCAGTCGCGGCCTTGTAACCGTGCAAGGCGCGGGCCTCGATACCTCGAATGTTGATCAGACCGACATCATCGCCCGTGCTGTACAGGCCAATGCCGCAATCTATGCGAAGAATCTCAATGTGATCGCCGGTACGAACCAGGTTAATCACGACACGCTTGCCGCGACGCAGATCGCCGGTGACGGTCCTGCTCCTGCCGTCGCGATTGACGTGGCTCAGTTAGGCGGCATGTATGCCAATAGGGTGTTTCTGGTTGGCAACTCCGCAGGCGTGGGTGTCGCAAACGCAGGGACGATCGCGGCGCAGGCAGGCGATTTGATGTTGCAATCGGACGGCCGGCTCGTGCTCGCGGGCAAGACCACGGCAAGCGGCAACCTCGCGATGTCGGCCTCGGGCGGCATCCAGAATAGCGGCACCACGTATGCGCAGCAATCGTTGTCGGCGAACACTGCGGCCGACCTGACGAACACAGGGACGCTCGCGGCGCAGCAGAATGCGACGGTCAACGCCGGCAGTGTCAACTCGACTGGCACGCTCGGCGCGGGTGTGAACAACGACGGTTCCGTCGCGCACAGCGGAGACCTGAACCTGAGTGTGTCGGGCCAACTGACCGCGACCGGCCAGAATGTGGCGGGCGGTAACGCATCGCTGACGGGCGGCAGTGTGAATCTCGCCGGCAGCCAGACCGCCGCGAACGGCAATCTGTCGCTGAACGCGACGGCCGGCGACGTGAATCTGTCGAACGCGACGACGAGCGCGCAAGGCGCCATTCAGGCGAACGCATCGGGCACCGTGATCAACGATCACGGCAGCCTGTCGAGCGGCAACAGCACGACGCTGACCGGCGGCAACCTGTCGAACCAGGGCGGCAAGGTGTCGTCGCAGGGGCCGCTGGCGGTCAACGTCGCAGGCCAGATCGCCAACCAGTCGGGCGAACTGGTATCCGAAAGCACGGCGAACGTGCGTGGCGGCGCCATTGCGAACAACCAGGGCACCGTTCAAAGCGCGACTGGCATGACGGTGGCGGGCGTGTCGCTGGACAACACGGCAGGTCGGATTACGTCGCTCAACAGCGACGGCCTCTCCGTGACGACCAGCGGCCAGTTGACCAACGCAGCGGGCACGACTGCAAACGGCGCGCAGGGCGGCGTGATCGGTGGCAACGGAGACGTCACCGTGCACGGCGGCAACGTTGTCAACCACGGGACGATGACGTCCAGTACGAATCTGCAGGTCTCGGGACAATCGATCGACAATAGCGGTGGCGCTTTGCAGGCTACGCAAAAGGTGGCGGTCGATGCGGGTGCGCGCCTGATCAACAGCGGCGGCTCGATTGTCGCTCAGACGGCGGCGCTGACCGGCACGACCCTCGACAATAGCGCGGGCGCCGTGAAGGCCGACAAGATGTCGTTGAAGGCGACCGAGCTCGTGAATCACGGCGGCACGATCACGCAGATCGGCACCGGCGCGATGAGTGTGAACGTGTCGGGCACGCTGGACAACTCCGGCGGCGGCACGCTGCAAACCAACAGTACCGACCTGACGCTCGCTCCCGCATCGCTGGTCAATGACGGCGGCAAGATCACGCATGCGGGCACCGGCACGCTTACGCTCGGCAACGGCACGGGATCAGTGTCGAACGTCGGCGGTACGATCGCGAGCAACGGGCGCGTGGTGGCGCAATCGGCCATGCTGAACAACACGTCCGGCACGATCGGCGGCCAAACTGGCCTGTCGGCCACGGTCGGTAGCGTGCTGAACAATACGAACGGCAAGCTGCTGTCCAATACGGACCTTGGCATCGCTAGCGGCACGCTCGCGAACGACGGCGGCCAGATTGGCGCGACGACGAATGCGATGATCCACACGGGCTCGATGACGAACCAGGGTGGGGCGGCCAGCGCGTCCAACGTGTCGGTGACGGCCGATTCGACGCTTAACAATAGCGGCGGCAAGCTCGAAGCCAACCAGCTCGCGTTGACCACACCGAATCTGACGAACCATGGCGGCACGATCACGCAATATGGCTCGTCGACCATGGCTGTCAACGTCAGCGGCACGCTCGATAACTCGGCAGCCGGCGTGATTCAGACGAATGGCACCGACCTTACGCTGACTCCGGCTTCGCTCGTGAACGATGGCGGCACGATTACGCATGCGGGTACCGGCACGCTGACGATTGGCAACGGCACGGGGTCGATGTCGAACGTCGGCGGCTCGATCGCGAGCAACGGGCGAGTCGTCGCGCAAAGCGGTTCGCTGAACAACACGTCGGGGGCGATCAATGGCCAAGCCGGGGTGGCAGCGACGATCGCCGGCGCATTGAACAACACGCGGGGCAAGCTATTGTCCAGTACGGACCTTGCTGTTTCCAGCGGCACACTGACGAACGACGGTGGTCAAATTGGCGCAAGCGCGAACGCGATGATCCACACGGGCGCGATGTCGAACCTGGGTGGTTCGATCGTTGCGCCCAACCTGTCGGTGACGGCCGACTCGACGCTTGACAACAATGACGGTTCGCTCGAAGCGAATCAGCTCGCGTTGAGCGCGTCGAATCTCACGAACCGCGGCGGCACGATTACGCAACTTGGTTCGTCGGCCATGGCTGTCAACGTCAGCGGCACGCTCGACAATTCGAATGGCGGCACGCTACAAACCAACAGTACGGACCTGACGCTTTCCCTTGCATCACTCGTGAACGATGGCGGCACGATTACGCATGCCGGCAGCGGCACGCTGACGCTTGGAAACGCAGCGGGATCGGTATCGAACGTCGGTGGGTCGATTGCAAGCAACGGTAGCGTCGTGGAGCACTCGGCCACGCTGAACAATACGTCGGGATTGATCAACGGCAAATCCGGGTTGACGGCGACGGTCGGCGGCGTGTTGAACAATACGAACGGCAAATTGCAATCCCGTGCCAACCTCGGCATTTTCAGCAGCACGCTGGCGAATGACAGCGGTCAGATTGGCGCGAGCACGAATGCGTCGATCCACACGGGCTCGATGACGAACCAGAGCGGAACGGTCAGTGCGTCTAACCTGTCCGTGACGGCCGATTCGACGATCGACAACAGCAGGGGCAAGCTCGAAGCCAACCAGCTTGCGTTGACCGCGCCGAACTTGACGAACCACGGCGGGACGATCACGCAATATGGCTCGTCGGTCATGGCCGTCAACGTCAGCGGCTCGCTCGACAACTCCGCAGCGGGCGTGATTCAAACGAACAGTACTGACCTGACGCTGGCCGCTAGCCAATTGAACAATGCAGGCGGCACGATCACGCATGCCGGTACCGGGACGCTGACAATCGCGCCGGGTAACGGCGCGAGTGCGCTGAACAATGCAGGCGGAACCATTGTCACCAAAGGGCAGGCGGTTGTCGACGCGAGCAGTTGGAACAACTCGAACGGCATTCTCGCGGCACAGGGCGGCGTCACGGCGACGGTGGCGGGCGACGTGAACAACGCACAAGGGCTGGTGCGTGCGGGCGCGTCTCTGTCGTTGACGAACGGCGGCACGCTGGTGAACCAGGCCGGGCACGTTCAGGCAGGTCAGACGACGGCCGGCGACACGAGCACGATCGCGGTTCATTCCGGGTCGATCAACAATGCCGACGGGGCCATTACCGACCTCGGCACAGGTGCGATGACCGTGCGAGGCGGCAGCCGGATCACGAACAGCCGCGCGGGCAACGTATCGGGCATGGGCGCGATCACTGGTAACGGCGACGTTACGATCAGCGCGACATCGATTTTGAACACGCAAGGCGGGCAGTTGAGCGGCGCGAGCCTCCATGTTCAAGGGGCGACCTTGGACAACAGCGGCGGGCAAATCGGCAGCGTGGCGAATTCGAGCGGCAACGTAGACGTGACGGCGAGCGCCGCAATCACGAACACGAGCGGGCAAATCAGCTCCACGCACGACCTGACGATCACGGCTCCGACACTGCAAGGCGGCGGCGCGTATAGCGCGGCGCACGATGTACGCGTGAACCTGCAAGGCGATTACACGACAACGCCGGATACGCAGTTCAACGTCGGCAACGATCTTACCTTTGCGCTACCCGGCACATTCACCAACAACGCGGGTTTCCAAACCATCAATGGCCTGAACATCAATGCGGCCAATATCGTCAATTCGGGTGCGTTGTCGGCCGGTGGACTGCTGCATACGCAATCGAGCAATCTGTCCAATACCGGATCGTTGGTGGGAGGGAGCGTCTCGCTCAACGCAACCGGCACGGTGTCGAACGTTGGGCCGACGGCGTTGATTGGCGCATCGGATAGCAATGGCAAGCTTGAAATTCTCGCGCGCGACATCGAAAACCGTGACGACGCGACGGCAACCGATTCGATGCCAACGACGGCGATTTTCGGGATGGGTAAGGTCGTGCTAGCGGGCGGCAAGGACGCGAGCGGCAATTATACGAATGCGGCACTGGTCAACAACGTATCCGCTCTGATTCAGTCTGGCGGAGATATGGAGTTGCACGCGGACAAGGTGACGAGCACGCGTCGTGTGATGAGCACCTCGGGAAGCACGAGTAACGTCGATCCGGCGGCCCTCGCGCAATACGGCATTAGCTTGTCAGGTTGCGCATCGTACTTCGCGGTGAATTGCATGAACGGGGGGCAGATGATCGCCGGTCTCCGGTCCGACAACATCACACCGGCCATAACAGCCGCCATCATCGCCCAGCCGGGCGGCATGTACATTGAGCCGCCTCACGGCGGCCAGTGGAACAGCGGGTACTTCTACACGACCTACACTGGAACGGCTGTGGGGAACACGGTCACGGCATTGAGCCCGACTGCGCAAATCGTGTCGGGCGGCAAGATCGATGCCTCATCGACCGGCACCCTGCAAAACTACTGGAGTAGCATCACAGCGGTTGGCAATGTCGATATGCCGCATGCCTACGATGCCAATGGTTGGGCGGCTACCGGCCAGCAGGCGCCGACCGTAACGGTGACGTACTCGGGCCAGTACCACTACAACAACTACGACAGCAGCGAATACAACTGGCAATTGCCGTTTGGCGATGCCACGTTCGTGACGGGCCATCCGGGCGGCTATACCCAGGTCGCGCCAGCAGACGTCAAGACCTACAAGCTGCCGGGCTACGATTCGACGTTGGGTTCGAACGGCACGATTTCCGGCACGGGCGTGAGCATCAACAATACCGCAGGCAACGCATCGCTTCCGTCGCTTGGGTTGCTGCCCGGTCAATCGGTCACGGGTTTGACGCCGGTCTCGCTCAATGGCGCAGCGACGGGTCCGGGGGCGACCGTGACGCCTGCCACGCTCAATGGTAATGCAACGGCTTCGGCAACGACTGGTGGCGCCGTTCGAGGAACGATCGCGGGCGCGGGCGCCCAGTCGGCGGCGCCGGTGCATGGCGGCGCCTCAACACCGGTCGATCGGATCATTGCAAGTGCGACCGCGTTGAACGTGCTGAACAACCTGACGATTCCGCAGGGTGGCTTGTACCGACCGAATCCGTCGCCGAATGCGAGCTACGTGATCGAGACGAATCCGGCGTTCACGAACCAGAAGAACTTTATTTCGAGCGACTACTTTTTCGGTCAGATCGGGGTTGACCTCACCCACATTCCGAAGCGCCTGGGTGACGGCTTCTATGAACAGCAGCTTGTACGCAATCAGGTGACGGCGCTGACGGGGCGCGCGGTTTTGGGTCCGTACACGGATCTTCAGACGATGTATCAGCAGTTGATGGCGGCGGGTGCAGCGCTGGAGAAGTCGCTTAATCTGCCGCTGGGCGCGAGCTTGTCTTCCGAGCAGGTATCGAAGCTGAGCGGTAACGTGATCATGATGGAAACGCGCGTGGTCGACGGTCAGTCGGTGCTCGTGCCGGTCGTGTATCTGGCACAGGCGAACCAGCAGAACATCAATGGTCCGCTGATCACCGCCACCGACATCGATCTGAAGGATACGCAGAATTTCACGAACAGCGGCACGGTGAAGGCCGACAACACGCTGGCGATCCAGGGCAAGCAGATCGACAACGCGTTCGGCGCGCTGCAAAGCGGCGGGCTGATGTCGCTGAAGACGGACGGCGACGTCAATCTCACATCGGCGAAGGTCAAAGCGGGTAGCTTGAACCTAAACGCAGGCGGTGATCTCATTCTCAATAGCGCGGTGAATACCGACACCCAGATAAGCCGCGACGGTGCGACGAGCGTCAAGACGACGCTTGGGCCGATTGCTCAACTCGACGTCAAGGGCGACGCGGCGATCATCACCGGGGGCAACCTTGAACAGCATGCGGGTGCGCTGACAGTTGGCGGGAATCTCGCCCTGCTTGTTGGTGGGAACTACGACCTCGGTACGCAGCAAGTCGGCGAACACAAGATCGTGCAGCGGGCGAACGGCGTGTCGAATACCGACATCAACAAGGTCACCGGTAGCTCGGTGACGGTCGGTGGGCAGTCGAACGTCGTCGTGGGTGGTGATCTGACGGCCAAGGGCGCACAAATCGACCTCGGCAAGGGCGGCACGCTTGCGGCCAAGGGCAACGTAACGCTCGGCGCGGCGAGCACGACATCGACGGTGAACAGCAACAGCTCGGGCAGCGACAGTCACGGCAGTTATGCGGAGACGCTGCATACGTCCGATCAGGTGTTGACCGGCACGACGCTCAAGGGCGGCGACACGGTGAACATCGTGTCGGGCAAGGACATTACTCTTTCCGGCAGCGCGATCAGCCTCGACAAGGGCAACGCGAACCTGCTGGCGTCTGGCGATGTGAATGTCGGCGCGGCAACCGAGACGCACGAGTTGAACTCGCACGAGACCCACAGCCACAGCAATGTTGTCAGCGGAGCAAAGATCGCGAGCGGAATCGATCAGACGGCGACTTATAGCCAGGGCAGCACGATTTCGGCGGATGGCGTGACGATCACGAGCGGCCGGGACGTCAACGTGACGGGCAGTAATATCGTCGGTACAAACGATGTGTCGCTGTCTGCCGCGCGGGACGTGAACATCAAGACCTCGCAGGACACGATCCAATCGTCGACCTATTTCGACAAGAAGGAAACCGGCTTCATGTCGAACGGCGGCTTATCAGTATCCGTCGGCTCGCGTTCGAACTCCGACAAGCAGCAGTCTTCATCCGTCACGAACAATGGAAGTGCGATTGGTGCGCTGAACGGCAACCTGACCGTGAGTGCGGGTAACGATCTGCACGCGACTGGAAGTATCCTGCATGCGGGCAATGACGTGAATTTGGCCGGCAAGACGGTCAAGATCGACGCCGCGACGGATACATCCAGCTTCGCAGAGCAACAGCAGTTCCGTCAGGCCGGCGTGACGGTGGGCGTGACGAATCCGGTGGTCGCGGCGGTACAGATTGGCAGGCAGATGACGAACGCTGCGCAAAACGTGGGTGGTGATCCACGCCTGATCGCGCTGGCAGCGGCTACGACGGGTCTTGCGGCGAAGAACACCTATGACTCGCTGAAGCAGATGGGCGGGGATCCGGTGAAAGCCGCGACAAGCGTCGGGATCAACGTATCGGTTGGCGCGAGCAAGAGCGACAGTCAGATGCACGCACAGTCGAGCACGGCGGTGGGGAGTACTGTGTCGGCAGGCCGCGACGTGACGATCGCAGCCGCTGGTGCCGGCAAGGACAGCAATATCGACGTGATCGGCAGCACGATTTCGGCGGGTAACAACGCGAAGTTGGCCGCCGAAGGCAATGTGAACCTGCAGGCGGCGGAAAATACCAGTAGCCAGCACAGCACGAACAGCGGGTCGAGCGCCTCGGTGGGCGTGTCGTTCACCGTTGGCGACAAGTCGGGGATAGCCTTCACGGCGGGCGTTGCCGGCAATCGAGGCAACGCGGATGGAGATTCGTCGACGTGGACGAATACGCACGTGACCGCGGGCAACCAGCTTGCAATTCAGTCGGGCGGCGATACGAATCTGAAGGGCGCGGTCGTGTCAGGCAAACAGGTGGTTACCGATGTCGGCGGTAACCTGAACATCGAGAGCCTGCAGGACAAGGATCACTACGATTCGAAGCAGCAAAGCGCCGGTATTTCGGCGAGCGTGTGTGCGCCACCGCTTTGCGCCGGGAAGTCGAGCGTGGCGGGCAGCGTCGGCCAGACCAAGATGAACAGCGATTACGCAAGCGTGATCGAGCAATCGGGGATCAAGGCGGGTGATGGCGGCTTCCAGGTCGACGTGAAGGGCAATACTGATCTCAAGGGCGGTGTGATCGCGAGCAGCGACAAGGCCGTGCAGGACAACCTGAACAAACTGACGACCGGCACCCTTACCCATAGCGACATCGAGAACCACGCATCGTACGACGCATCGTCGGTCGGGCTCTCGGGTGGCTATGGTGGCACCATCGGCAAGGATCAGAAAGGTACAGCGGATAACGTGAATCCGGTGCCTGGGACCAGTGTGCCGAGTAAGGGCGGGGTATCAGTTGCGCCACCGGTGGTGATGGGCGCATCGGGTGATGCGAGCTCGACCACAAAGAGCGGTGTGAGCGGTGGTACGGTCACGATTACTGATGGCGCGAAGCAGCAGCAACTGACGGGCGAAACTGCCGCCGAAGCGGTAGCGAACATCAATCGCGACACGTCGAACACGAGCAGCGCGCTCGCGCCGATCTTCGACAAGGACAAGATTCAGGCCGGGTTCGACATCACGAGTCAGTTTATCAATCAGGTCGGAACCTTCGTCGACAATCGATTGAAGGAAGCGGACGCGGCACAGGCTGCCGCTAAGAATCCGAATTTGACGCCCGAGCAACGATTGCAGGCGCAGCAGCAGGCCGACCAGTTGACGGCGGAATGGGGCCCAGGCGGTACGTACCGGCAAGTGCTGTCCGCACTGACCGCAGCTGCGGGCGGCAACGTGACCGGTGGCGCCGGCCAGTTTGCGCAGGCCGGTGTGGTGAATTACCTGCAGCAGCAAGGCGCGTCGTACATCGGCAAGCTGGTCGAAAATGGCACGGTGACGGAAGGTAGCCCGCTGCATGCTGCGCTGCACGCGATTGTTGGATGTGCAGGTGCGGCCGCTAGCAGCCAAAGCTGCGGCGCCGGCGCGATGGGCGCGGCGGCATCCAGTCTGCTGACGAATCTGTTTGCGCCCCCGACTCCTGACATGACCGAGCAGGAGAAGGAAGCGAAACAAAATCTGATTTCGTCCATCGTGGCCGGCGTGGCGGCAGAGTCCGGCGTGGGCGGCGCCTCGGGAGCGGCCACGACGACAACCAGCGCGACCGCAGCCGCGCAGAACAATTGGCTTGCGACCGAACAGCGCGTTCAGATGCAAAAGGATCTGGTTGCCTGTAACGGCAACCTCGGATGCCAGTTGCAGACCAATGCGAAGTGGTTCGCAGTCAGCGGAAAGCAAGATTTGCTTACGGCTGGGGGCGTGTGGAAAGGCTTGAACGAGGCCGCCGTCATTGACGCTGCCGGGCTCGTGCGTTTCGCATCTGATCCCGTCGCTGCATTGAAGGGGCTGCAGGCGCTGGTCGACGATCCCCAGGTGCGCGCTGCACTTGGTGATCAGATCGTCTCTTCATTGAAGACGCGGATCGCCAGCATGGACAACGCGCTGACGGTCGGTGGCGGCGCGAATGCCGAGCAGCTCGGGCGCGATTTAGGCAATCTCTTGTGGCAAGCTACCAGCGTCGTCACCGCTGCTAAGGGCGCGGTCGACGCGAGTGCAGCTCTTGGTCGAGTAGGACTGGATGTGACCGCCGGTGCGCTTGAAACACTCGCACGTCGGGCACCGCCACTTGTGACCGGCACGATGGCCGATATGGCGGGTAGCTATCGCTTCACGGCGGATCAGCTGCCAACGTTGACGAATATTTGGCGCAACGATGGGCGCCTTGGGGAGCAGTTATCGTCTCAACTGATGAAGGAGGCGTCCGGTCAGGACTTCGTACCCATCCAGAACGCGTCCGGACACGGTATTGATCTGGTCTATATCGATCAGCAAACCAGGACGATTTATCATGTCGAGGTGAAAACTGTGACCGGTGATCGGATTCCGATAACGCCAGAGGATAATCTTACCAATCGATTCAATGACTGGGTTGCTCAAGCATCGACTGGGGTCCTGAATAAGCAGCAACTCCCAGGCGACATGCAGGCCCTTGCGAACCGGATTGGTCAAGCGCAAGACGAAGGGTACGCGGTTAGCCACAATGTCATGCAGGTCCGAATTCCTCGCCCAGGGTCAACAGGTTCAGTGACCGCCGGCCTTTTGCCTTGGCCGCCCGCACCGTGAGAAAAGTGAATGAAACGCCTTGGTATCTATCCGCGTTGGGAGACCGAAGATCAACTTCTGTCCGGAATTGAGAAGAGCTGGGAGCAGTTGCGACAGAACATATGGGAACCGCGCCGGCGGGACCTGGAAGCATATGCACGTGGTGAAAATCCATTTACGGATGTATCCGGGACTTCTCCCGCAAAATACCTTTCTCACGGGGTTAGCACGTCACTGGTCTGCGCTCAGAAGGAAAAATCCGAAGCCGTAAGGCTCATGTTTTCTTCCGATGAAGAGCCGGAATGGAAAGGATTGCTGGCAGAAAGTTTCGGCTACCAGTACTGGCGCACAAGAATTGAACAGTATAAGCAGATCGATTCCACTCGAACCGATTTTCGAGCATCGTTCAATCAAGCGATTGAGACCTTGTCTACCTGCCTGTGTATGGGCTGGATCGATGAGGCGAAAATGCTAACCGACGAAATCAAGATTCTTTATGAGAGACAGCGGTACTTTGACACGGGGCATTACCCGCTTTATCACTGGTTGCTGCGAATCTGCTTTGACCACTGGGATATTCCGTTCGATGCCTGGAGCGATCCTGATGAAGACACGCCTCATTCTTTGAACCAGCCGGTACTAAACGAACTGTTCGTTCACTGGCGCGGAGCCGATCTCTTGCCGATGCAAGAGCACATCCAGTGGTTGTGTGACTTCTACACGCACCGAACTAGAGGCAAGCAATGGTACGAATTCAGCAACAGCCATCTTCTGACACGTTTCCCGGCGCTGATATTGGCTTGGCAGCGACTGCGCGAGATTCGAGGGCTTGAGAATCCCCTCATCGATCATCCGCTGATGCAACCGACTTACGCACGCCTCCAGGCCGTGATTCCGTTCTATACAGATCCGGTGCTGGAGGCTGCGCTCGCGCGGCTCCGCCGTGAGGAAATGCCGGATCTAGGGGGCGTGCGGCAACCGCCTCCGTCAGCCAATGTCGAGAAGCGTGGCTTGTTCGCTCGGTTGTTTGGGCGAACCTGAATTCCAATAGAAGGTATAGAAATGAACCAAGTGATGACGTCGTTCGCGAGTTGGGGGCCATTGGCTCTCATGGTGTTGCCTATTTTTTATGGCCTGTTTCTTTATCCGTATGCTCGAATTTTGCGTCGAACCGGGCATTCCGGCTGGTGGGTGCTTGCGCTGTTGATTCCCGGTGTGAATCTTGCTGCGATTTGGATTTTCGCGTTTGCGGGATGGCCGGCAATTGACCGAAAGTGACGCTTCGATAGCACTCGCGATCCAGCCGTAGTCCACGATCACATACCTAGAAAACAAATGAGAACTATTCGCCGGGGGAATTCTGCTGCTGCAGCGCTGATGCTTATCGCGACCAGTGTGTCCGCGCAGGAAGCGCCGCGCCTGACCGTTCCGGGCAATGACCAGCAAATCCGACAGCAAGAAGAGGCACGTGAGCGCGAGCGAACCGTCACCGCGCCTGGGGTACGGTCGAACGTGGCGGCAAGCGCTGGGTATCCGACGCTGCCGTCGGAGATGCCCTGCTTTCGGATCGAGCGTTTCGCACTCGACGTACCCGATGCGCTGCCTGCTTCCCTGAAATCGCAAGGCGCGTCGGCGTTGCCGATGGATCGATTCGCCTTCGCGCGCGAATGGCTTGAGCACTACACTGGGCAGTGTGTCGGCAAACAGGGACTCGACGTGCAAGTCAAGGGCCTGTCGCAAGCCATCCTAGCGCGCGGGTATGTGACGACGCGCGTGCTGTTGCCCGAACAGGATCTCTCCACCGGCACGCTGAAGCTCTCGCTGATCCCCGGTGTCATCCGCCATGTGCGCTTCGCCGATGAAAAGCTCCGCGGTACCTGGAAAACCGCTTTCCCGACTGGCGACGGCGAACTGCTGAACCTGCGCGACCTTGAGCAAGGTCTGGAGCAGACGAAGCGCGTGTCGAGCCAGGACGTGTCGATGCAGATCGTGCCGGCCGACGTGCCGGGCGAGAGCGACGTCGTGCTCGACGTGAAGCGCGGCAAGCCGTGGACCGTCGTCGCCTCGATCGACAACTCGGGCACGCGGGCGACCGGTCGGCTGCAGGGCAACCTGTCGCTCGGCATCGACAATCCTCTCGGCCTGAACGACATCTTCAACATCGGCGTGAGCCAGGATCTCGAGTTCGGCGACAAGCGGCTCGGCTCGCACGGCTGGAACGGCTTCTACTCAATCCCGTGGGGCTACTGGACCGCCACGCTGTCCGCATACACGAACACGTACTACCAGCAAATTGCCGGCGTGAACCAGACATTCGTCGCGAGCGGCAACTCGAAGACGGTCGATTTCAGGCTGGCCCGCGTGCTGTCGCGTAGTCAGAACGATGTATTCGGCGCATACGTTCGCCTGTCGCGTCGCTTCGGCCAAAGCTTTATCGAAGACACCGAGATATCACAGCAGCGCCGCAATAACACGATGATCGAACTCGGCCTGACCGATCGCCACTATTTCGGCGGCGCACAGCTCGACGGCTCGCTTGCATATCGTCAAGGCGTCGGTGGGTTGGGGGCTCAGCACGATACGTTGGCGGAGGGCGGCGGACCGACCTATCGGTTCAAGATGGCGGTGCTCGACGCGAACCTGTCGGTCCCGTTCGCCGTCGGCAAGCAGCCATTCCGCTATGTCGGCACATTCCACGGCCAGTACACCGGAAACACGCTTTACTACATCGACGACCTGACGATTGGCAGTCGCTATACAGTGCGCGGTTTCGATGGGGAAACGATGCTCGCGGCGGCACGCGGCTTCTACTGGCGCAACGAACTGCAGGCGCCGATCGGGCAGACGGGGCAGGCAGTTTATGCGGGACTTGACTATGGTCGCGTATGGGGCCCGCAGCCTGTCGCCCTCGTCGGGACACAATTGGCCGGCGCCGTGATCGGCATAAAGGGCAGCGTGGGTACGCGATTCGGAGCCTATGCGTACGATCTCTTCGCGGGTACGCCCGTCTACAAGCCGTCGGGTTTTCCGACTGCGCGAGTGACGCTCGGTTTTCAGGTGACCGCTCAGTTCTGAATAAACACGGTCTTGTTTGTCATGAGGGAACCCATCTCGGTTCGACTACGAGGGGTAAGCGCACACCGCCGGCGGTATCGGGCGCAGGTCTGCTTTTACCTCGCGCCAAAACATTGGCTCAAGTCCGTGACCAGCTGACGGTGTAGAGAAGAGCGCGGGAGCATTCTGACAACGGTACGCTCTTCTCCAACCACCAAGATCGTGTGCGTCGGAGTCAGCTTCGTTCCGCCGAGTAGTGCGTATTGAAAACCGCCCGCAACGTCGACGGACCGGTCGCAAAATCCCCCCACAGCGGTCCGTCGTTCTGCGCGAACGCGAATGGCGTCTTATTGATCGACGCGAGGCGGAAGCGCCATTGCGCGGCTTCCTGGCGGAATGCGGTGAGCTGCATGTCGGACAGCCCCGTCTGCGCGTTCGCGAGCGTGACGAGCGGATCGACCGGATCGTTCGCGACCCGCACCTCGAAATGCAGGTGCGGGCCGGTGGCCGCGCCCGTCATCCCGACGGAGCCGATGCGCTGACCCTGCTTCACGGTTTCGCCGACCTTCAGCCCGCGAGCGTACGCGGACAGGTGCGCGTAGTAGGTCGAATAGCCATCCGCATGATCGACGATCACGTAGCGGCCGTAGCCGCCCGGATCGGTGCCGACGAACGACACGACGCCGTCGGCCGCCGCATCGACCGGCGTGCCGCTCGGCGCGGCGAGATCGACGCCCGTATGGAACGCCATCGCCTGCGACAACGGATGGACGCGCTCGCCGAAAAACGAGCTGATGCGCGTCCACTTGACCGGCATCGTGAACGCGGCGGCTTCGAGCGGCGAACCGTCGAGCGTGTAGTACGCACCGTGTTCGGCGCCCGGCGCGCGGAACCAGATCGCGCCGAACGTGCGGCCGGCGACGCGCAGCTCGAGCGCGGTGAGGCGCGGCGTGCCGTCGTTCGCGTCGAACGCGATGCGGTAATAGTCGCCGCGCTGCGCACTCGCGCGCATCGCGACCTTGCCGGTGACGAGGTCGCCGAGCTGAATGCGTACTTCGGGCGGCACGTCGAGGCGGTTCAGCGTATCGGACAGCGTGAGCTCGATGTCGCCCGCGCGCATCCCTTGCCGGTGATCGGGCGACGCGAACTGGAACAGGCTCGTGTAGCCGAGCATGTCGTTGCGATGCGCGCTGAGCGGTGCGAACAGGCCCGGCTGCAGGCTGCGATCGTTGCGATCGACGTGTTCGTTGCGCTCGCCGATCGTGCGGGCGAGTTCGCTCGTCACGAAATGCTGCGCGGTGGGAAACGGCGTATCGGACAGCACGCGCTGCGGCAGCGCGGCCGTGCCCGAATCGACGGCGCCCGGCAGTTGCGACACGGCCGGCAGCGCGGCCGCGAGGCCGAAGGCGGCGAGGGCGCCGAGCACGGCGGCCGGCACGAGCGCGCGCACGGCGCGCTGCGCGCG